>CAYYVY010000018.1:39766-52603 GCA_964475265.1 uncultured Anaerolineaceae bacterium
TGTTGGCGATCGTGGCGCGATCCGGAATGGAAAGATGGGATAAACCTGGGCCAAAGAATTCCACGAATTTTCCCACCACGCCGTACTGACGCAGCATCTGGGTGATCGTGAGAACGACATCCGTTGCTGTTGTTCCTTCTTGGATTTTCCCGGTGAGTCGGAATCCTACGACGGCGGGAGTGGGAATCACGAGCGGTTGGCCGAGAATGGCGGCCTCCGCTTCGATCCCGCCGACGCCCCAGCCGAGCACGCCCAGGGCGTTGATCATCGTGGTGTGCGAATCGGTGCCCACGAGGGTGTCTGGGAAAGCGAGCGTATGAGTATCTTGCTTTGCAGTCATCACTACTTTTGCCAGGTACTCTAAATTTACCTGGTGGACGATACCCGTTGCAGGTGGCACGACACGCAGATTGTCAAACGCTTCTTGGCTCCAACGCAAGAATTCGTACCGCTCTCGATTGCGCTGGAATTCAATCTCCGCATTGCGTTGCAGCGCATCTGCAGCGGCATAGTAATCCACCTGGACGGAATGGTCGATCACCAAATCTACCGGGATCAGCGGGTTGATGCGTTCGGAATTTCCTCCCGCTTTCGCCAGTGCGGAGCGCATGGCTGCCAGATCTACGATGGCTGGAACGCCGGTGAAATCCTGCATAATCACCCGCATGGGTTTGAAAGGCACGTTGGCCTGGTTGATCTTGTCCGGGCGCCACGCGGCGAGGCTGTTGATGTCTTCTGATTTGATCTCGCCTCCGTTTGCCTGCCGCAGCACTGATTCCAGCAAAACGCGGATGGAGTAAGGGAGATGATCTATGCTTGAAATCCCGGCCTGCTCGAGCGCCGCCAGTCGATAGATGCGAACTTTCCCCATCTTGGTGTCCAATTGGGCGACCGCATCCAATTTGTCAGCTTTCATGCGTTTCTCCGTTTCGTCGATTTCACTCGTTCAATATTTAATTCTTAGTTCGTGAACATGTACTTAAAGAGTATAATCGAAAGGTATTCGTTGCTGTTCGTTCTCGTATCATCAATTAATTCATGGCATGAACGTAAGTATATCCCTGCTCATTTTCCTGTGGTTGCTCGGGTTATTGTTCATCACCCTTCACCGCATTGGAATTCGGTACACACCGATGCTACTGCGAGTGGCGTTGGTTGGTTTGGTTGTAATTCATACCTGGCGTCCGATCTTGATTGCCTTCTACCAAGCCAATCCTTCGTTAATACTTCAAAATTCTACGCTATCTTTTTCTTTCTCTGCGCCAATATTGGGTCCGGTGATATTTGCCACCCTATTGATGGTAGTTACCTATGCAGGACCGTTGCGCGCAAACCTGCTTACTTTTAATCTTGGCGCCGTTGCGCTTCTTTCGGGAATTCTAACAGCGCTCGCCACACGTTGGTTCGCCGCGATGGTTGGCGATCTTTCTCCAAGCCTGTACGCATTACTATCCTATCTCGGATATCGACAGTACATTGCAGGTATTCTCGCCTTCATTGTCGGGATTTATGCGAACACCTTGATTTATCAGTTCATTGTCAAGTATCGGCCGCGCAAGGGCGTGTGGTTCGCCTGCGTCGGATCGATCTTGGCTGGGTGTCTAACGGCATCATTGTTCGCCTTTGGAGGATATGGGAATACGGCAAATTTTTCCTGGGTACTTAAAACCGAGTTGACCGGGTGGACCTTATCGAACCTTTTCTTATTTCCCCTGGTGAGCGTCTATCTCCGCTATCTCCAACGGCAATTGGATCGGGGTCGATGGGGAGAAACACAGGGAACCAGGTCGTCGCCGGGAATCGTACGGGGTTCCCTGAATTTACGCATGGCCTTCGAGGATTTAGAGCAGCAATTGTTGCAGCAAAGCGGAGCCTTTCGCTTACTGTATGAGGTGCGTGAATGTGTGCTCCAAGCGAGATCGCCCGAACAACTAATAGAAGCAGTCTGTCAACAGTTACTGGAGTTTGGGGGATATCGTCTGGTGTGGGTAAATCTTGCGGCCGATAGAAAGACGAACATCCAAAACGCAGCTTCGCACGGAGAAGAAGCCGGGGATTTAAGCAACTTCGACGAAATGATCGACAGTATTCTCGCCAAGGAAGATCTCACAATTGGGGATTCTCATGAATACTATCCAGTTGTGCTCGAACACATTCGGCAAGACCCCAGCTTAACAAGGTGGCGGGAGGAGTTCAAGCGCAGAGGTTTCCATTCGGTGGCTATCCTGCCCATGCGAATGGAGAGTCGTGTTTTGGGCTCGATCAACGTTGTTTCTGCGGAGCCAGAGGCGTTCACCGACGCAATGATTGAAGTGTTGCAGGTCGTCGCGGATGATCTGTCACACGGAATCGCACGTCTGCAAATGGAAAAACGACGGGGAGAGGAGTTTGAAGCATTGCGTCGAGCCAGCTTGAGTATGATCTCAAGTTTGGAATCGAACTCGGTGCTTGAAAACATCCTCAAGCATACGCTGGAATTCGTAGATGCGAATGATGCCCACATCTTTCTATTCGATGGGGAGAAGGTGTATTTCGGCGCTGCGCGTTGGGCTAACGAAGCCCACAATGAACCGTACTCGCAACCACGATCACATGGTCTGACCTACCAGGTAGCCCGCAGCGGGATGCCGATCGTGATCAATAGCACTGCTGAGCATGAGTTGTTTCAGGATGATCCTTGGGAAGGCGCGATTGTCGGCGTGCCGTTGAAGATCGGGGAGCGCATTGTTGGCGTGATGAATGTTGCCTACATACACCCCCATGAGTTCGAAGATGTTGAATTGCGGATGTTGGGCATATTGGCCGATCAGGCTGCAATTGCGATCGAGAATTTTCGTTTGTTTGAAGCCAGTGAATCCGAACGCCGGCGTGTGTATCTCTTACACGACATCGCCCAAGTGGTTTCACAGACGTTGGATCCCGTAGAGCTGCTTCAACGTGCGGCTACGCTGATCAATGAAAATTTAAAGGGCGAATCCACCGAAGCATTCATGCTCGACCCACATAGCGATCGGATGCAGCTGCTCGCATCTGTCCGCCGAGATCGTATATCAATTGCTGACCTGGACCGCCGTCTCGACATGCGCGTGGGTAGAGGGTTGATCGGATGGGTAGCTGAGCATGGCGAACCGATTTTACGCGCCGATGTTCGAAGCGACGAACTTTGGCTGCTGATTCCCGGCGTGGGGGAAAACGTCCGTTCGGCGTTGTGTGTCCCGGTCTATGCTGAAGCAAATCTTCGAGCCGTGATTTCTGTTTTTCACAAGACTGTCGGCGCATTTCAAAATGAACATCTCGATTTACTCGTGTCTATCGCACATCAAGTCGGACTGGCGCTGGCGAACGCCGAGCGATATCAGCAAATTAATCGGCGACTTTCAGAGTTGACCACTTTGAGACACGTGGCGCAAGTCGTAAATCGCAGATTGAAGATGCAGTCGCTATTATTCGAGGTGGTCAAACAGGTGGGTGAAGAGTTGGGTTATCCCGTCGTGGAAATCTATCTTGTCGAGGACGATGAGCTCATGCTGCGAGCAGCTTGGGGGAGCGAGGATGCGATGCCCTTCCGCTTGCCCATTTCACAGGGCGTTACAGGTCGGGCTGCCCGCATGGCGGAAGCGGTATTCGTTCCCGATGTGCGTTCGGATCCCGAATATGTACCCGGTGGTGCCGAGTCTCAGTGTGAAATCGCGGTCCCATTACAGAAAGACGACGTTGTCATTGGGGTATTAAATGTGGAATCTCCGAAGACCAATGACCTCAATGAAGATGACGTGCGTCTTCTGAAGCTGCTGGCAGATAATATTTCCATCGCCATCGAAAACGCTGCGCTTTACGAACGGTTAAGCCGGCACGCGGAGGAACTTGAAGCCACCATCGCTGACCGGACTGAGGAATTGGCTGAAGCTTTGAAGCAGGCTCAGGAAGCGGATCGACTGAAGACGCAATTCGTATCCGATGTCTCCCATGAGCTGCGCACTCCGTTGAGCAACATCCTGCTCTATTTAGAGTTATTGGACATGGGAAAACCCGATCGCCAAAAAACTTACCTGGAGACGTTGAATCGCGAGACTGAGCGTTTGGTGATCTTGATCGACGATTTGCTCACCGTTTCCAGGTTGGATGCCGATACGATGGAATTGAAGCCCAATCGCGTCGATTTGAACAGCATCGCCCGTGGTTTAGTGGAGGATCGGAAGCGGCTGTTTGCGGAAAAAGAGTTACAGGTGGGATTCGAATTGTCCACGGATTTGCCCAATGTCATCGCCGACGATCGGCTGCTTTCTCAAGTCATCTCCAATCTGATGACGAATGCAATGAACTATACGTCACCGGGAGGTTGTGTGATGATTTCAACAGCGCTTCAGAAGGAAAATGGGAAGCGGTGGGCTACGTTAACCGTCCGAGATACTGGATTCGGTATTACCAAAGAGGAACAAACTCGCGTCTTCCAACGCTTCTTCCGCGGAGAGGCCAGCCGGAAAGTCGGCACACCCGGCACAGGTCTGGGTTTGGCGATTTGCGAAGAGATCATTCATCGGCATGATGGGCGGATTTCATTGGAAAGCGAAGAGGGAACCGGCAGCGCTTTCACCATCTGGCTGCCTCTCGAATCGGATTCCAGCGGTAGAGAACACGCCTCATAAGTGGTCCTGGATTAGTCACTGAAACAAACATTGAAGATCGCTTGAATATCGACGTTCTCCGTCATGAGTTTTAGAAAAGTATTGATCTTTTCGGGTTGACCGAGGCGCGTCTTCCCGTGTGTTCGTTCGATCGAATCGACGGTTTCCATCGTGTTGTCCTTAACCAGAAGAATGGGCACTTTCAGCGACTCTGCCTGTTGGATTATCAAGGGGCTGGGCCGTAGATTTCCAGTCAGGATCAAAACGGACGTCGATGTTTCCAACGCCGCGAGTTGGATATCCGTTCGATCGCCTCCTGTGATCACAGCTTTGTGCTGGTAGCGGCGGAAGCGAGAAAGTGCAGCCTCTGCCGTCATGGCGCCAACGGTAAAGCGTTCCACCAGAGCGTTGAGATCGATATGTTTGGTCAGCACCTCGGCGTTTAACAGATCGACCAGTTCGCCGATACTGAGAGCGGAAAGATGCGGGACGCTGGGCAGGGAGCCGAGTATGCGAATGCCATTGTCTTCGAGGTAGGGACGAGCATAGTCCTGGATGAATTCATGCCCCTCTTCAGGGACGCGGTTGATGATGACGCCACACAGTTGATCGCCGAGCCGGAATTTCGCTGTGAGTACGTCATCAACGAGACGCATTTCGCCTGAGTAAGCGACCAGCACCAGGGCAGGCGCCCCGAGCATCTCGGCGACGAGCAGGTTTGAGAGCCCCATGGCATACCCCTCCCTCAGGCTGGCAAGCCCTTCCAAGAGAAGCATGTCTTTGTCTGCAATGGCGGCAGCAGCGGCCTTCTTGATTTTACCCATCAAGTCTTCATCATCTACACCCTTGAGACGTTTGCGGAGAGTCGAAGGGGTGACGATGACGGGTGCAGCTTTCGTCGGGTCGCCCTCCAACCCCAACGCCTTATGCACGAACACGGCGTCCTCATCGGCCAGTTCTCCATCCGGCGTCCGCCAGGGTTGTGTGCTGACGGGTTTGATGTAAGCCACTTTGTGACCATCGGCTTGCATTTGTTTGCCGAGCGCAAGGCATACCGCTGTTTTGCCGGAATACGGTTCCAGTGAGGTGATATAAAGTGCATTCATGACGAACTCCCTAATTCCTTAGCGTGAACCTTTGATGGCTCCGCTTTCATTTCTGGATCCAAAATGAGCCGCATATCGATTGCAATACCCCCATGACCCTGTTCGTACGTGATGAAGGGGTTAATATCCAATTCTGCGATCTCTGGAAAATCCTGTACCAACTGTCCGATACGTAGTAAGGCGTCGATGATGGCTTCCTTATCGACGGGAGGTTGACCGCGGACACCATCCAGGAGGGCATGGGTGCGAATTTCATTCAGCATCGCTTCAGCTTCGGCGCGTGAGAATGGTGCAACTCGGAAGGCGGCGTCCTTGATGATTTCTACGTAGATACCTCCCAAGCCGAAGGTTACCAAGGGGCCAAATTGAGGATCACGGTTCATACCGATGAGGATTTCCAACCCTTCCGGCACCATTTTCTGTACCAGACAACCCCAGAGACGCGCTTCAGGCAGGTAGCGCTGCGCACGATAGGTGATCAAGTCGAATGCATCACGCACATCTGTTGCCTCCCGAAGCCCGACTTTAACCCCTCCGACATCGGTCTTGTGCAGGATATCCGGGGAAGCAACTTTCAACACAACCGGGTAGCCCATAGCGGAAGCAATTTCAACAGCTTCATCGGCCGTGCGGGCGACTTGAGATGGGGGAATGCGCAGGTCATACGCCTCGAGAATGGAACGCGCTTCGGAATCGCCAATGGCAACTCTGCCTTCATCGAGTGCTTTATCGATCGTTGCGCGTACGCTGTCCTGATCGACATCGAAGGTTTCGAAAGTCGGCAGTGGCTCGGCCTTGTAACCGCGGTAGGTGCTCATTGATTTAAAGACCTGCGCCGCTCGTTCGGGGAAAGTGAAATTGGGCAATTTGTGTGCTTCGAGAATCTCAGCACCAACTTCGATGCGCGCCTCACCCATGAAGCAGCCCATGATGGGCACTTCCACTTTGCTTGCAATTTCGACGATGACCTGTGCTGTTTCGGCGATTTCGGTCATCGCTTGTGGGGTGAGTATGACCAAAACGCCGTCGACGTTGGGATCCTTAATCACCTGCTCCAATGCAAAACGGTATCGATCGGCGCGGGCATCGCCAAGCACATCGACCGGATTTGCCGCACTGGCTGCATCGGGAAGGAATTTTTCCAACTGGCGCAGGCATTCGGGTTCGAAGCGCGCGAGTTTCAATCCCGCACGCTCGAGCGCATCGGTGGCCAGAATGCCGGGGCCTCCAGCGTTGGTCACGATGGCGATACGATCCCCTTTCAAAGGAGGTAGATATCCAAAGGCCAGGGCGTTGTCAAAGAGGTCCTGGAGCGATGTGGCGCGCAAGACGCCGGCTTGCCGGAAAGCGGCTGTGTAGGCTTGTTCCGATCCGGCCAAAGAGCCGGTGTGTGAACTTACCGCACGCGAGCCGGCTTGAGTCGTTCCGGATTTGAGCACGATGATGGGTTTGTGTTTGGCGACGTTACGAGCCACGTCGATAAATTCTTGCCCGTCCGGAAGCCCTTCGATGTAGGCCAAGATAACGTTCGAGTTTGGATCTTCAGACCAGGCGCGCAGCAGATCGGTTTCGCTCACGTCCGCCTTGTTGCCCAGGGAGACGAATTTATTCAACCCCAACTTCCCGGCTTGCGCCCAATCCAGGATCGCTGTACCCAGGGCGCCGGATTGCGACATGAAGTCCATCGGTCCGCCGGGAGGCAAGCCGGCCGAGAAGGAGGCGTTGAGCGGTGTGACAGTATCGATGACCCCAAGGCAGTTGGGACCGATCAAGCGGATGTTGTATTTCTCTACCAGTTCGATTAGTTCGTTTTCACGCTCCAAACCTTCCATCCCCGCCTCACGAAAACCGGCGCTGATGACGATAACTGCGGGAATTTCCTTTTCACCACAGGTGCGCAAAACTTCCGGCACGATGGGGTAGGGGATGACAATAACGGCCAAATCGATCGGACCGGGGACGTCCGACACAGCGGCATATACGGGCAGATTGAGGATGCTGTCCGCCTTGGGATTGATCGGATACACTTTCCGATTTTCGTTCAGGAATCCGCCGTTGACCAGGTTGTCAAGCACGGCGTAACCGAGTTTTTCGGGATTGGCTGAGGCGCCGATGACGGCGACCGATTTAGGTGTGAAGAAAGCGTCCAGACTCAAGTGCGTATTCTCCCACACATAGTTTAACTCGAGATGACAAGAAGCTCAAATGGAGATTGATCACTTTGTGGCGCAATCTATGATGACATTTATCCCCGATATGATAAAGTGTTCTACAATGTTTCGGGATGAGAGAATTCCGCTTCAGTTCGGGCGTTGATGTGAGTTGGCAGTGACGCGAGAGTCGATGTTCCCTGGACAACTCCTGTGTGCCGAATTCGATCCATCGGGGCAAATTACCGCCGACGTAAGAGGCTGCGATTGAATGCGTGATTTCGATGTCATTGTCGTTGGGGGTGGACCCGCCGGGATGATGGCTGCAGGTGCAGCGGCTGCCTGCGGTTCGAAAACGATGCTTCTGGAGAAGATGGACCGACCCGGTCGAAAGCTGCGCATCACGGGAAAAGGGCGCTGCAATCTGACCAACTCAGCTCCGTTGGACGATTTTATCGAACACTTCGGCGGTAATGGCCGCTTCCTGTATTCCGCATTTTCGCGTTTCTTCAGCGCCGATCTGATGGAATTCATGCGGCAATTGGGAGTTCAAACCGTGGAGGAACGCGGAGGAAGAGTCTTTCCACTCCGGGACGATGCTCAGGAGATCGTTCTGGCTCTGGAAACCTGGATGGCGGAGAACGGCGTGGTTCTCCAAACGCATGCGAAGGTTGAAGCATTGATCGTAGAAAATGATCGCCTCGAAGGCCTGGCGTTCATCGAGACTCAATCCCCTTCGGCTCGATCTACAGCGAAGGGTAAGAGACTTGAGCAGCACAGTCGGGCAGGCGCCATAATTTTGGCAACGGGCGGCGCTTCTTATCCCGGTACGGGATCGACGGGGGATGGCTACCGGCTGGCGGCGTCCGTGGGGCACACGATCGTGCCGATCCGTCCTGCACTCGTTCCGCTCGAGATCGAAGGAGACGTGCCGGCGCGGTTGCAGGGGCTGAGCCTGCGGAATGTCAACGTGCGTTTCATTGATAAAGATAAAACGTTCGCCGAAGCGTTCGGCGAGATGTTGTTCACTCACTTCGGTGTGTCCGGACCTGTGGTCTTGAGCCAAAGCCGGAAGGTGGTGGATGCGCTGCGGGAGGGTCGACGTGTGGAACTTTCGATCGACCTGAAGCCGGCATTGGACGATGCAAAATTGGATGCTCGACTGCGGCGGGATTTGGACACACACGGCAAACGTCAGTTCCAGACGATTCTTAAAGACTTGCTTCCGCGCAAGTTGATCCCGGTGTGTATCGATCTGGTCGGTGTCCCGGCGCAAAAGCCGGCACATCAAATGACTGCAGATGAACGCCAGCGTTTGCGCATGTGGCTGAAGGATTTCCGGCTTTCGGTTGCGGGGCATCGGTCCTTCAAGGAAGCCATCATCACTGCAGGGGGTGTAGATCTGCATGAAGTCGACCCGCGCACAATGGGTTCAAAACTCGTAGACGGACTGTATTTTGCAGGTGAAGTGCTGGATTTGGATGCCGATACGGGAGGATATAACCTGCAAGCTGCCTTTTCAACGGGCTGGCTTGCCGGCAAATCGGCGGCAGAAGGGTAATGGGGAAGGCTATGGCTCTACGGATGGTTCTGGTGTTTGAGTGGGCGTAAGGTAGAGCGGGATGTTAATCAGCACCCACGTGGTATAGCCGTGCTTCTCGGCAGTGTAAATTCGTGCGCTTGAAGGTTGGAGGCAGCCCGGTTCGTCGTGCAGGAAAGCTGGCGGTTCATCGAAGTGAAGAGGCGTGAAGCGCAATTGACCATCCTGGCACAGCCACGCTTCGATCAGGTAACCACGGTCGTCATCCAAGCTCATCGGCACCAGATCCCAGTTGACCATGATGTCTCCGGTCTCCACACGGCTAGCGCTTACATTTCGCGGTGCCCAGTAGAATTCGGTATACGGAAGCAGCGTGCGGATTTGTACCAGGTTTTCTACATGGCCTTTGAGAATTTCCAGGAATTCGGTCTTAACCCAGCAATAATCGATGTAGGTCCAGGGATCGACGTACACCCAAGTGCTATCTTGATTGCGCCCCAAAACCGTCACCCGGTTTTTCGGGAAGAGCCCCCACTCATATAGATAAGCGGAACCAGGCCCGTAGCGGCAGTTGGACTGCACCAAGACACGTGCCTGTACTACTTGTGTGGGCGTGATGGTGGGGGTGTTGCTGGGAGTCGGCGTTAAGCTGGGTGTCTGGGTTATAGTCGGTGTGGTGGTGATGGTTGGCGTGAGTGTCTTGGTCGGCGTCAAGCTTGGCGTGAAAGACGGTGTGGGTGAGTTTGTTGCAGATGGTGTAATGGTTTCGGTCGGAGTTGGTGTGGGTGTTCGTGTGGCTGTCGGGGTGGAGAAAATGTGGTCATCCAGAATGACTCCCGAACCAAATCCTGCGGCAAACAACACGATACCGATTAGAAGAAATATATACCAGCGTTTCATGGGTATGATTTTCGACGGAGAACGGATTTCGTGCAAGCGTGCGGTGGTCCAAATTTAGGCCGCCGTACAGCACAAGGAGATCGGAGTGTTTTGACCCCATCGAAAGGTCTTTGGTTTGCCTTTAAGCTGAGCCACCGATGAGCAAGCTGATGATGATGGAGATGCCTCCGGCGATAACGGTCCGCAGCCCGTAAACGATGACGTTTTGGCGGGATACGCGCCCCAGAAAAACACCCAAACCAAACAGTGCCAGCAGCGACAACCCAAGCGCGGTGATGTAAACCCAGCGAATCGTGGGGAAGAGCTGCGTAAAGAAGAAGGGGAGCAGCACGATCAAGGCGGCCAAGAAGGGTGAGAGTCCGTCCACCGCTGCGACGATCACCACGGCGGCGCGCGAGGCTTCCCCCAGACGTGTTTCACTCAAACTGGTCAGCGTTATCCCTTCGAGTTCATTGAGTTCACGCTGGCGTTCGGCGGTTTCGGTGAGGTAGGCCCCCCACAGTCCCGAGATGCCCATAGCAATACAGGTTGTCATGCCGGTCGTTACGACGATGCGGGCATCTTCGACGCCGGCCGTTAAATTTCCCATGAGCACCCCAATGATGGTTAAGACGCCATCAAAAGCGTTCATGGCGAAGTATCGGCGTGCAATCTCGCCTATGTTGGAAAGTTGATTGTAACGCTGAAGTTTCTGCGCAAAGCGCTCCAGGGCGTTCACGGCTTTATCCGCAACAAGCTATGCTTAATTCGGGAATTAATCCTGCAGGGTCGAGGCATCATCGATGATGGATGTTCCGGCGACCGCTTCGTCGATCGAGTGAACCGACCCCCCCAGTTCTCGGATAAGGTCTTGTACGGTTTCGAAATGGATGTCGGGTCCTTCGATGGTTAACTTGGCGTTCTCCACCTTTCGATCGATCTCATAGATGCTGATGTTTACGGAATCCACCCCCGGCAGTTCGCTGATCTGTTGGGCGAGTTCAATAATCGTAGGCTCGAGTGGTTTAAGCGTATCGAGCACCAGGCGTCGTACGGCTCCCATTCTACACACTCCAATTTGCTGCAGGATCGGTCCTTATTGTAACAGGTTGTCTTTGCTATATTCGTGGTGACACTTTCCGGCGTAAGCGATGGACGTGGGATTCCCGGTCGATGATGAAGAATGAGAGCTCCGGGTTCAGTTTTCATTGAAGAATGTTTGATATTCTGATACTTGCCGGAAGAATGCCGACGTGCATTCCCGTTCCTCGTGCGTTGGGAGGAGGGTGAAATCATGAACGAGGCGCAAACGATTTGGAATCAAATTCGAGATTCTGCGATCATCTTCGATTTGCATGCGCATCCCTCACTGAAGTTGTCGCTCATGCGACGAATTTTTACGTTGAATCACAAGGCTGCCCCCCGCTTCGATCCTTTCAGTATACGTACGGATTTTTCGAAATTACGTGAGGGTGGTATCTCGGCGTTGAACTCGGTGATCTATGCGCCTGAGAAAGGTCTGCTGGATGATTGTGGATTGCTGCGCTTGCTGAGGTTTACCCTACCCGTTTATAAAGAAATTGCAGCGCAGCAGTATTTCAAACTTACGTTGACTTTGTTGGACGAGATGGAGAAAGTGGTGAACGAGGCGGTCGATCCGCAGACGGGAAAACCATTGGCGAAGGTGGCACACTCCGTGCAGGAGCTGAATGGGATACTCGCGCTTGGCGGAAAAGGGCCCATCGCTTACGTTCATTGCGTGGAAGGAGCGCACAGCATCGAACTTGACCTTAAGAAGCTGGAAACACTTTTTGAACGCGGCGTAGCGTATCTCACATTGGCACATTTCTACGATAACGGCGTTGCGCCGCCGGTATTTCCGTTTCCCGAAACGATGCAGAAGTTGGGTTGTTTCGGGGGCAGACGCGATCTGACACAAGGTTTGAGTGAATTGGGTGTGAAGGTGGTGGAACGGATGATCGAGCTGGGCATGTTGATCGACGTCACGCACTGCACGCCCACTGCTCGAAGACAAATCTACGACATCGTGGGGGACCGAGCGCCGCTCCTGGCCACGCATGTCGGCAGCGCCGAGATCAATCCAAGTCCCTATAATCTACAGGATTGGGAAGTGCGAATCATCGCTGAAACAGGCGGTATTGTCGCAGTTATCTTTATGAATTATTGGCTTGCACCCTACCATCGTCTGCGTGGAATCGATTTCGTCGCGCAGACACTGCGGCATTTCCACCAGATTGCTGGAGAAGATCATGTGGGCTTTGGCAGTGATTTTGACGGCTTCACCGATCCCCCCGATGATTTGAAGGATGCGAGCGAAATTCAGTTTTTAATTAAACGATTGATCGTTGAGGGATATTCACAGAAACAGATCGAGAAGTTATTGGGATTGAACGCCTGGCGCGCGTTCCGTGATGGATGGGGAAAATTAGAATAAGTTTTTCGATTATATTCTTCTCGAGTTGATTGAAAATATGCAGCTTTATTCCGCTAATGTCGACTCGAGGAGTTGAACCAGC
>CAYYVY010000019.1:0-52506 GCA_964475265.1 uncultured Anaerolineaceae bacterium
GCAGCTTACCTCTTATTCCAACCTTCAAAGTTGCACTTCGGAGTTGAATCTACGTGAAAAAACAATTCCAAATCCTACTCGTAGAAGACGACCCCGCCGTTGCGACCAGCTTGAAAGAAGGCCTCACGAAGGAAGGCTACGGCGTGGATTGGTTTACGCACGGCGAGGAAGCTATTCGCCACGCCAAAGCGCAGGCGCCGGACGTGTTCATCCTGGACGTTCGCTTGCCAGACATCACGGGCTTCGATGTCTGCCAACGCTTGCGCAAGCTGCAGTTCAATCAGCCGATCCTGATCCTTACAGTACAAAGTGATGAAGTCGACAAAGTGCTCGGTTTGGAAATGGGCGCCGACGACTACGTCACCAAACCGTATGGTTTACGCGAAATGCTCTCCCGCATTCGCGCCCTGCTGCGGCGGGCGTACGGCGATCTATCCGGCAGCGAGGGGGACGTGTTGTACATCGCAGATTTGGTCATCGACCGCGCCCGCGGCCGAGTGCTGCGCGACGATCGTTTGATCAATTTGTCGCCCACCGAGTTCCGTCTCCTGGTGTTCCTCGCCCGCCACCGGGGTCAGGCGCTGAGCAGAGCGCAGATCCTCGATGCCGTGTGGGGCTGCAGCGACATAGAAAATGAAGCCACGGTGAATGTCAACATCCGTCGTTTGCGCGAGAAACTGGAATACGATCCCAGGAAACCCAGCTTGATCCTCACCGTGCCTGGCATCGGCTACAGAATCGTGGACGAAGAATAATTCCCTCGAGTCAAACACAAACGAATTCCTCCCCAAGAACCGATCCACATAAATATCTTCCCGATCGCCTGGATTTCAGAACTGTAATCCCATTGAAATCCAGTTGAAATCAACGACCGTCATCCTGTGCATATCGATTCGCAGGAGGCACAGATATGCGTCGTTCAGTGATTGTTCTACTTGCCATACTCGGGATCGTCAGCGTCCTTGCAGCGGGTTTCATGGGATTTCATAGTGCTCAGGCGCAAAAAGATGACGAAGCCCAGAAACCTGCCACGATTGCGGTTTCACGCGGAGACGTACAGCAAACCGTAGACGCCCCGGGCCACCTGGTCAGCACCAGGGAAGTGCTTCTGGCCACGGCGGCCAGTGGACCCCTGGCGAAACTCAACGTGCAAGCCGGTCAGGCTGTTTCAGGCGGCCAGGTTTTAGCCACTTTGGGCAACGAGGATGAACTGCGTGCGAACCTGACAGAAGCGGAAGCCGAACTGGCGCTGGAAAAGACGGCGCTTCGGCAAATCCAAGAAAATGCGCCCCTGGTCACGGCCCAAGCGCAGAAGGAATTGGCGGACGCACGTCAAGCGCTGCACCAGGCTGGGTTCAGGAAAACCGTCCAGCAGGAAGGCAATCGCGCCAGCGTCGAGATGATCGCCGCTGCGCAGGCCAAGTTGGTCTTGGCCGAAGAAGAAGTCAGACGTGCCGAAAGCGCCTTCAACCGCTACTCCGGCCGTTCCGAGGACAACCCGGCCCGGGCGAGCGCACGTCTCCACCTGGCGCAGGCCAGGATGATGCGTGACTCTGTTGTTAGGGCCTTGAACTGGTACAACGGCCAGCCTACAGAGCTGCAGCAAGCCATCCTGGATGCCGATGTGGCCATCGCCCAGGCAGGCGTGGTCGTGGCCGAGCTGGCCTACGACCGGGTCAAAGACGGACCCGATGCGGACGTCCTGGCACAAGCCGAAGCACGTCTGGCACGCGCCGAAGCGCTTGTTGCCCAGGCTAAAGCCGAACTGGCGGGAATGCAAATCGTGGCTCCCTTCGACGGCGTGATCCTGGAGATCAATGCTCGTGTTGGGGACATCGTAGCGGCGCACAGTGGTTTCATCCTGCTCTGCGACATGTCCTCTCAAGAAGTCGAGGTGACCATGATCGAGGAGGACATGCCGCTGATCCATACGGGCCAGACCGTCGAACTCTATTTCGATGCAGTGCCAGATGCGATCGTCCAGGGAGAAGTGACGCGTATCGTGCCGCAGCGCGTGCCCGGCAGCGATCGCCCGCTGTACCCCGTATTCATCCACTCGGATGAGATACCGCAAACCCTCGCCCCGGGCATGACGGCTGACACCACTATCGTGATTGACAAACGTACGGATGTGCTGCGACTGCCGCGCGCATTGGTGCGCGCCCGTTCCGATGGCACGGCGGAAATCGAAGTGTGGCAGGACGGCCACATCGAGGAACGCACGATCCAGACCGGATTGCGCGGCGATGTGTACATCGAAATTCTGGAAGGCCTGAACGAGGGCGATCAGGTCGTAGGGCAATGAGCACAAAACAGCCGACAAATCACACGGTGATCGAAACGCAGGGACTGACGAAGGTGTACCGCATGGGCGAAACGGAAGTCCATGCGCTGCAAGGGGTGGACATCCGTGTGGAAACAGGCGAGTTCGTCGCCCTGATGGGACCTTCGGGCAGCGGAAAGTCTACGTTGATGCATTTACTGGGCTGTCTGGACACGCCCACGACGGGAAGGTACTTATTGGAAGGACAAGACATTAAGTCCCTCTCCAACGATGAACGGGCTCGCATGCGAAACAGGCACATCGGCTTTGTCTTTCAGACGTTCAACCTGCTCAGCCGGCTCAGCGCACTCGAGAACGTTGCCCTGCCGCTTCTCTACCGGCGCGAAGCTGAAGAAGCTTTCCAGCGAGCGAAGGATGCACTGGCGCGAGTGGGATTGGATGAACGTACAGCACATCGACCCGGAGAAATATCCGGGGGTGAACGGCAGCGTGTTGCCCTCGCCAGGGCGCTCGTTGTCGACCCGGCGCTGATCCTGGCCGACGAACCGACGGGAAATCTGGACAGCGCCACAGGCGCCAGCATCATGCATTTGCTGCGATCGCTGAACGAAGATGGACGCACGGTTATCCTCGTCACGCACGACACCCAAATTGCAGACTTCGCACATCGAACCTTGCATATGTGCGACGGACGCATGGTATGAGGTGAATCGATGTCTTTCATGAATACACTTCGCACCGCGCTACGCGGCATCGCCATGAATAAACTGCGCGCTGCACTTACTGCGCTGGGCATCGTCATCGGAGTGGCCTCGGTCATCACCACGTTGGCCCTGGGAAACGGGGCCCGAAAAGCCGTGGAGGAAAAATTCCGCTATCTGGGATCGGATGAGATTCAGATCGGCGGCAAACAAATGATCGAAGACGGCGGATTGGTTCCCTTCGGCAAGATCCTCTCCTACGAGGACGGCCTGTTGATGCCCGGCGAAGTTGGGTTGATCGACCGGACGGAGCTTTCCGTTCAAGGCGAAGGAAAAGTCCGTCATGGACGCAAGGTGCTCGATATGAGCATCGTCGGGCTCACCGCCGACGCACTGCTGAGCGCAGCCGAACAAGGCCAGGTCCAACCCGTAGGATGGCCGGAAGGAGAGCCTCTGCACGTGGATGCCTTCATCGATCATGGTCGCGTATTCACTCCAGAAGAAGTCCTGGGCCAGGCTGATGTCTGCGTGCTGGGATTTCAAACGGCCGAGGATCTATTCGAGGGTGACGAACCGGTCGGTGAGGTCATCCGGGTCAATCGTGAACGCTGTCTGGTGATCGGTGTGGTCGCCGAATTGGAAACAGTGGACCCAGAACAACGCAGCCGCAGCCGGGTCAACGAAGCGCTCTATATGCCCATCAGTACGGCGATCAAGAACCTGTATGACGAAGAACCCTCGGTGGCCATCGTCGCACACGTCAAAGACGAAAGCCGTATGGCGGAAGCCAAAGCACAGATCATCACCTACCTGCGCCAGCGCCACAATATCGAAGAGAATCCCGAAGGAGAGTACGAAGACGATTTCAGCTTGTCAACCAAGAAGGACATCCTCGGTACGCAGCAGGAAGCTGCGAAGACGTTTTCTGTTCTACTTGTAGCTTTGGCCATCGTCTCGCTGACCGTCGGCGGTATCGGCATCATGAACGTGATGCTGGTCAGCGTCACGGAACGCACGCGCGAGATAGGCGTGCGTATGGCCGTGGGCGCCCGCCAGCGGGATATCGTGGCGCAGTTCGTGCTCGAGACCACGCTGCTCAGTGCAGCCAGTGGTTTGCTGGGAATCGCCGTCGGCATTCTGATCATCCCCCTGACCGCGATCCTGAACCAGGGCACGCCCGTGCTGGACCCACTCAGCATTCCACTCGCCTTTTTGGTGGCCTTGCTAACTGGAACCATTTTTGGTTTGTACCCGGCAATACGCGCCGCCGGATTCGATCCGGTCAGGGCCTTGCGCTATGAATGAACTGAAAATAAGCAAGATCGCAGGAATGAATAATTCCCGTAGAAAACAAAACGATGGAAAAGGAGTTTGAACATGAAACGCAAAGGGCTAATTATCGGAATCGTTGCACTGCTGGTATTGCTGCTCGCAGGCGCATACGTGGCTGGTAAATTACTGAATGAGGGCCTGGGTCCCATCCGAGTTGGCGGCGGAAACGTGACGATCTCCTCCGGAGACGGCAGCTTGATCGAAGCCGAGTACGTACCCGCCGATGAGCTTCCCGATTCCCCACCCGAAATCGCCGGCCTGTATTCGAGGCGAGAGGACAACAGCATCTTCGTGCGCGAAACCGATGGCGGATTTAGGATCAGCATGGACGAGGAAGGCAACGTTTCTACCAATGCCGGCGACGAAGAGACCGAAATCGTCGTTACGAATGAAACTGAGGTATATGTCGATGTCACCAATAATCAACTCGATGACCTCAAGGACGGGGATACCTTAAAGCAAATACTCAAGCCAGGATCGATCGAAGAACTCGGATTTCTAACCTTTCTGCAAGTCTGGGGGGAACGCCGCGGGGAGCGAGTCATCGCCGATTTCCTGGTCTACATGCTGCCTCCAACACTGGTCGGTCAATGATTCCTATGAGCCTTCCGGTGAACGGGTTGTTCAATGACGAACAGGATGTGACATGAAATACATCACCGGTTTTTCGGGATACAATGAGTTATCTGACCTGACTCAAAGATCAAGGAACCCACGGGAGTGTGAATTCAGACACTCTCGTGGGTCGTAGGATCGCTTCCTTACAATAAACAAGTAAGCAGTGTAACGATGAAGATTGAGGTTGGAAACGCATGAAGGGTCGAAAATCCATACGCTGGCGCTTACCGCTGAGTTTCCTGGCGATCGCCAGCCTGACCGTCGTGATTCTGGGGATCGTGCTGCTGGTCATTCTACGAGGTTACTATCAGCGAGTGGAGTTGGATTTCCTGCGCACGAAAGCCGAAGAGGTCTACTCGGGAATCCTTCCCGTTTTCGAAGCGAATATCCCTTCCGACGCGGTTCAAGTTTATCTCGATAATCTTTCCTTCCTCACGCAGACCCGCATCCGCGTGCAGGATGCGCAGGGAGTATTGCTGGCCGATACAGGTTCACCCCAGGACTTTAACCTGGCATTGAGTTTTATCGACGGGCCGCAGCCGCAAACCCAAGACCGTGAAGATGTCCTATTACAGCCCTTTATCATCATCCGCAAAGAAGTTACACCCGATGGAAGCCTGTTGACCACCCCCGCCGCGCCCCTCGATGCATTCGCTGAAGACGGAGACGAGATTATCGCCGAACTTCCACCGCGTCTTCCAGAGCCGGACGAGATGGGTCGAAGACTCATTTTCCTTCCCCGGATCTCCGATGAGCCTTTTGGATACAGCCTGGGAATCACCCTGATCTTCGAGGAGTCGCGTTCCCAACAGAAGTTGCAACTCGCGTACTACGACGAAGTGGGAAATCTTCTCGGATTCGTGGAATTGCTGGAAGGCCCTGCATACGGACAGGCCATCCTGCGCAGTGTATCCTTCGGTTTAGTGCTCGCCGGAGTGTTGTCGATTCTTCTGGCTGGAGTGGCAGGCCTGTGGTTCAGCCGCCGACTCAGCCAGCCCATCCTGGCGTTATCGAAGAGCAGCGCCCGCATAGCCAGCGGCGAGTACGACAGCCGAGTTGAAATCGAGCGCCAGGATGAACTCGGTCTACTGGCGAAGACGTTCAACCGCATGGCGGAAAAGGTCGAAGGTACCGTGCTGACATTGCGCCGCTTCGTTTCCGACGCAGCCCATGAGCTGAATACCCCGTTGACTGCACTACGTACCAATCTCGACCTGGCCAAGACCGAAAGAAAAGCTTCCCTGCGAAAGAAATACCTCGAACAAGCCATCGAGCAATCGGTGCGATTGGAACACCTATCAAATGCATTGCTCGATATTTCCCGACTTGAAGCCAATATGGATCTGCAAGATACGACTCGATTGGATTTAACCAAGCTGCTTCGTGAAGTTAGCGAGCGCTATGCTTCCCGTGCAGAACAATCGGCAATCGAGTTCTACCTCGAGCTTCCAGCGGATTCAGTGGAGCTGATAGGCAGTGAAATCCAACTACGCCGCGCATTCGAGAACCTGCTCGACAACGCGCTGAAATTCACTCCACAAGGCGGAGAAGTGCGGATGGGACTTCGTCAAGAAGATGGAATCGCAGCCATCTGGGTGGAAGATACTGGAATCGGCATTCCCGAGGATGAGCTGCCGAATCTATTTCAACGATTTCACCGGGCCCGCAACGCATACGGTTTTCCTGGCAGTGGGTTGGGATTGGTCATCGTGAAAACGATCGTCGAGGGGCACGATGGTTCGATTCATGTGGAAAATCTGGATCACGGCACTCGTTTCACCTGCCGCTTACCTACCGCTGGCTGATTTCGCCCTGCAAAGTAAAGAGACCTGACATACAGTGAGAAGGTTCCTTGACTCGAGTTCCAGCAACGAACTCGAGCGATTATCCGCCGGTCTCGTCTGGCTCGATGATCTCAAAGGATTCGACCGTTTTCCGAAAGATACCTAGATCAGCAGGGTTCAGAGCCAAATCGGTGACCAGCATAAAGTGGTAGATTGCAAATGGGGCTTGAATGAAATATTGGTAGGAATAGTGCGTTTCTTGAGTGCGATGCGGAACGTTGAACGTGGCGAGTACGAATTTCGCAGGCAGGGAGCCAATCCAGAAATTCGAATCTTCCTCAATCGTCGGGTATTGTGAACCAGAGAGGATGTTCATCGCATCGTTCGCCGATATCGCCCGAGCGACGACTTGATGATCTCCGATTTTGAAGGGAAGTATCCCAGGGCCGTCGCAGTGAACGGCGCCTTCCGGCAAGTCGATACGACAGCGGCGTTGCCGATTTACCAGCCGACCTTCTTCGAAGGTAAATTCTCGAACAAATTGCCCGTTGATTCCAGTGCCAAGATCGGTAGGGATTTCCCCGGATCTGATTTTCCGTGCGATTGAAAATCTCAACAACCAGCCCAGGGGAATGGCCACAACTCTCATGATCAGTGCGAGGACGCGGAAACCCAATGGTGGAGTCTGAGGCACAGGAAATGCTTCCGCCTGGGTAGATTTGGCGCGACGCAGATGCAAATTGAAGCTCCCGATAGGGTCGAAGTTACGCTTGCGAAAGCGCCGGTGAACGAAAGAAAAATCAGAAGATACAGGAAATCCTTCCGTCACATATTCGTACTGAGAAGCAGCGGGTCCAGCGTGAATGGCTTTGGCGAATTCTTCGCAGATTGCTTCCTTGAACATACCTCTTTTCTTTTGAATCGCAGCAATATCGGCTGATGCGAGATCTTCCAGGGCACACTTCGCCAGCAATGTAGGAATATCATTGGGAGCATCGTAGCGATCGTTTGACTCGAAATAATTCGGCTGCGAATTAAAGGCCACAATGGGTCTGCGCTGCAAGTACAGTTCGTAACCCCAGACATCGCTGTCCAGAACCCAGAGATGGAGAATGGGAAGCTGCAATAGATTCAGTTCGAACAGCAGTCTTTCATCTTCTTCTAATTGGCTGTAGAGAATGATCGTCCAACGATCGCTCCAAAAAAGATAGAACGCCCGCTCTCCCTCCATGTCGTGATCGAGCACACAAGGCTCTTCGATCTCGGAGAAACCCTTGCGAGACAGCCAGGTTGTGATCTTCTGCTCTACAACCTTGTGAACGTCGCCCGGAATGCTGTAGCTGCGGTAGAACGCTCCCATCAATTCTCCCGACTGGATCAAGTCGATAATCAATCAATCCAAGTCGAATTTACGGGGAGCCAGGGGAAAAGGTCCCCGTATTGGAATTCTGTTCGGTTTCACACCGAACGTGTCAGACAAAAACGACGCAGTTTACTCTTGGATCAGACTTCGGGTTCCAGGTTTAAGATCTTGAAGATCGTCGTGTCCGGCATGTTCTCCTGAATGTATTCGATCTCCGCTTCGTCGTTGCAAGTATCCACGCCTGGCATCCATTGAACGGGGATCACAATCCGTAGGCATGACTTCCCTGGCGAACCCCACCACGTCCTGTCTGGTCATGGAATAAGATTTCAGCACAACGAACGACAATTATGTACTCACTTTTCATCGTCACTCTCAGCCGCGTTCTGCATCGACGATCGCTTCTTCCAGAAATACCAGATCAGGATTACGACCAACAGTGGGGGACCGAGAACCGGCAGTAGATAAAGCCCAATCCAGATCGCCAGTTCGAAGAGACCCTGGTAGGTCTGGGTGAGGGTGCGCTTCGCCCGCACGACGGTCTTCGAGGCGTCCCACGGTGTGGGCGTCATGGTGGGCCGCGGCGTGTTCGTGGCCGTGGGGGTCAACGTCGGCGTGGGGACCAAATCCGGCAAATCCGGCGAAATGGTGATGGTGATCGTTGAAAAAGCAGCGCGATCTTCGAGATAGTTCATGCGGCCGCGGATCTCCTCGATCTGACCCTCGATCTGAGATAGCTCTTCGTTCACTGCCAAAGCTTCTTCTACCGTTTTGGCCTGGTCCAGGAAGGTTTTGATACGATCGCGCGTCGCTTCGAGATTGGCGAGCTGTGATCCGAGGTCAACGAATTCATCCGTGACGTCCTCACCGTAGGCGTTCTCATCCATGACCTTGACGGCGATGTCCCGCAGACGGCGCATGGTGCGTTCGAATTCATCGACCGGTATACCAATCGTGATCGTACTGTACTTGTAGGATTCGGATCCCCAATCCTGATACCAAACGCGGGAACTGATGATGTATCCACCGGCGTCGTCGACGATCTGCGTGGTGCGATCGATGGCGGTATCCGTGTCTTCGACCAGAAGCGATATCTCGGCGTTTTTGATGATCATGCGACTCGTACGCTGTCCGAAATCGAGCAGCGCCATGTCGGAAGCGCCACCCGCCACGGCCTCGGGCTCCGGGATTGCCTCCATGGGGGGCGCCTCGGGCGCTTCCGCTTCCACGGCTTCAGCGTACTCCACCACACCGGATCCGGGTTCTGCGAATGAATAATTATCTTCATACCCATACGTCGCTGCAGTGCCGCAACCTGTCAGCACCACGATGAGCGCGATCGCCAGAAATGTCCAGGTTCTTTTTCTAAGTTGCATGGTCCCCTCCTAATTCATCAGCCTACGAACGGCAGGTGACAAGCTATCCCGATTTTTGGTTCGCGCTCCCAGTTTGTTTTGTGTTTGCCAGCCGCGAAATTGTCTCTCCATCATACAACGCGCGGCAGCATCTCGCTACAAACTTCACAATCTTCGTTCTCATTGTGCTGAGTCGACCAACGCTTCGGCTTGAATTTCAAAGCTGCGCCCGTTCCGTCCGTCGCCGGACATACCACCCCATTTTACAGATTCGATCAGCAGCGCTTCATCGTCCGTAACGCGGTAGAACTCCACCCAGGTCATCCCGATGTTGCCGCGGGTGATTTCGAATACGAGTGTCCCATCACTATCAATATCCGTAAATTGTATGTCGACGATCATCTCGATCAGGTTTCCCGCTTCGGCCTGAGCGATCGGCTGATTTAGTGCGAAATGTCCGTCGATGAGCGCGGCCGTCTGGGCGGATTCGCTGGCCGAGATGAGGGCCGGTCGAAGCCATGTGCCGCCGGACACCAGGTTGAAATCGGTCCAATCGGACGTGGTTGCCAGGCGAATGCGCACGCGCTGCGCATCGAGTTCGGGCCAATCCATGGACAGAAACGTATCCACCCACTTGCGGGTGAGTTGCAAATATCCTTCCGGCGGCAAGGGATCGTAATCCTTGTAAGCTCGTCCGCGGCTGTCCTGCATGCCCGGCACCGCCGGTTCGATCTGGGTGCCTTCGTGCCACTCATTGAATGTGGTGATGACCACCATCTCGGGCTCGATGCCCACATCCAGCGCCATCTCCCAGCGGTTCTCATATGTATCCCCATCATTACGGGGTGTGTCCGTATCCGAAGAATAATGGATCCGCTCGGCCGAGAAACCCGGATTCACACCGGGAAAAAACAATGCGTCGACCGGCAGGCTGCGAGCCCACTTGTATCCGGAGTCAAGATTCAAAGTGAGTACACCGTAGTTGTACGAGCCATCGAAGTGACCTTGTTCGATCCACTGCGATGAATTCTGGTCGCTGATGACCAACCCACCGTCGGGCAGGGCGTGGATTTCATCCAGCGCTTCCTGCCAGTAGCTGGGCTCGACTGCAGGGGATTCCCCATCCGGAGCCACCGAGGCCCAGAGAAAGAACATCCCTTTGGGACGGTCGTCGGGACTCCAGCGGCTCGATGTTGTCGTGCGGAAGAAAGCCGGATGTTCGCCATAATTTTGATAGAGGTATTGGATATCCTGCACCAGGCGATTGGCTGAACGTCCACCGTAGTTTTCGATGTGAAAGGCCACCTTGATGCCGTAGCGCTCCCCCATTTCGAGTAAGAGGGGCACAGCAACATTTTCATTCGATTGCCTGCCCCACCAGGAGGAGATGATCACCCCAACCCCAGCCTCTCGCAGCCAGGCGAAGTGTTGCGCCACCACCTGCGGGTCGTTCCCACTGTAGGCGCCGAGCAGCGGATAATAATCGGCGCCGATGTCCGTGGGCGGTTGGTTGTTCGCCTGATCCCAATGAACCCACTCGCCGTCGATCTCTTCGTTGCCATACCAGGGGTAGTAGAACGCCGCCACACGGGACGATGGTTCCGGTCCAACAACTTCAGGCCATTCCGGTTCCGGACTCACCTGGGGTTCAGCGAAGGTAGGAGTTGGTCCGGGTAACGCCTTCGGTGTGGTGTTGCTGCACGCCGGGACGAGAAGCATGACGATCATGGCAGTCAAAGCCCGCTTCTTCATTGCACCTCCTGGAGTCGACTGACTCTAATCATATTTTCTTACTCGGGATCATTTGCGGAAAAGGTCCGGGATCAGCTACCACCCTTCCCCGAGATTCTACAATCGGTTTGTGAAAGTTCGCTAGAAGGCTGTTCTTTCCACTTCTTAGGACAGGTGACACGGGCATTGAGGAAAATCAGACCGCACCGAAAATGTCGAGAAAACTCAGCACGAGCTGGTAAACACCCAGTGCTGCAAGTATGCCTGCGGACACCAACACCAGACCGCGCCGGCCGCGCGGTCCGAGTCTGTTCGCGCTCCCGAAGAGAAAAATCGTCCCAGCCAAACCGACGACCATGGTGCCGTAAAATGCTGCGATGAGGGCAACGGCATACGCCGGATCGTGCCGCCAGGCATCCATGACGGCGGGACCCAACACCAAACTCCAGCCCAGATAAGGATTGGGATTGAGCAAGTTGACCATCACCGCCTGAAACAGCGTTCTTGGCGCCGATTCGCTTTGCACCGCATCCTGCGAGACGCCTGCTTGCCACTGCCGATAACTCGTCCAAGCGAGATAGAGCAGAAGCAGCCCGCCCGCAGCACGCATGGCGGTTTGAAATGATTCAGGAACCCGGGAGAGAAGCATTAATGTAATTACGATGATCGGTCCGTCACTGAGCAGCGGCGCCAACGCAGCGGGAAGCGTACGCCGCCAGCCCCGCTGAACGACGCTGGACAGGAAATAGGCTTGCAGCGGACCGGGTTGAATGGCGGCGGCAAACGCAAAACCAGCGCCGATCAGCACATATTCGAGCACGAATTCACCTTCCGGATGCGGCAAGCATGTGTCACTTGCTTGATTGTCACACACTCACGAGGATCTGGAACGATACCAACAGTACAGGAAAAGCAGCGCGGTAACCGGCAGGGGCAGAAGAACCAGAAGACCGCCGAGTGGGAAGAAACTTCCGCGAATGATCCAATCCAGAATGATAACGAGAACGAAAAGGGCCAGACTCAGCGCACTGCCCCAGCCTTCCCAGCGCCAGGCGAGGGCCAAGGTAAACACACTCAGGCTCATGATCACAGGCAAGATGTTTTCGATGGGGTCGTAGTCGACTTCCATTTGTTCGGGTGCGATCACATGGCCGACGAGCATCACGAGCGTGAAGGCAATCAGCGCCGCGCTGGAAATGCGTGCGATGCGGCGGAGTAGCGTTGTGGTTGAAGATGTAAAAGATTGGGCATTATTGGTCATGATTTCATTCCGATTCCCTAACGATTATAAGCGCAAATGATCTGATTTCGAGCAGTTTTGCTTGTCTCCACAAATTATCCCAATCAATCCACTTTTATGGATCGTTGAAGGTTGGTGTCCACGGGACATTTCAGCAACAGTAAGCCGCAATTCCCGCTTGACTTAGAGTATACTCTAAGTTGTATGATTAGGTCACTATGGATACCAATCTAACCATTCAACAAACTGCCTCCCGTACCGGGTTGAGCGAACACACCTTGCGCTACTACGAGAAGATCGGCTTGATCCCGCCGGTAGAGCGCGCCCCCAACGGGCACCGCCGCTACAGTGATGAAGATTTGGGTTGGATCGATTTCCTCAAATGCCTGCGCAGCACCGGTATGCCCGTGGCGCAGATGATCGAGTTCACCCACCTGACCCACGCCGGAGAGCACACCATCCAGGCGCGGGTGGCCATGCTAAATAAACACCGGGAGTGTGTACTGCGAGAGATTCAGGTATTGCAGAAAGACTTGGAAGTCATTCACAAGAAAATCGATTGGTATTCCAACATGATCGAGGAGGAAGCATGAAACGCACGTTAGGAAAATCGGGAATCGAAGTATCCGCCGTCGGCATGGGCTGCTGGGCGATCGGGGGACCCTGGAAGTTCCTCGGCAACGCAGCCGGTTGGGGCCAGATCGACGACGATGAATCGATCCGCGCCATCCACGCCGCCCTGGACGCCGGCGCCACGCTGTTCGACACTGCCGCCAACTACGGCTGCGGTCACAGCGAGCGCATCCTGGGAAAAGCGCTGCGCGGAAAGCGCGATCAAGCCGTCATCGCCACCAAGTTCGGCTACGTCGTCGATGAAGAAAACAAGACCGTCCAGCCCTACGATGGGGATGAGGAACACGGCGACATCGCCAGCCACCTGCGGGCGGACTGCGAAGCCAGCTTGAAGCGGCTGGAGACCGACGTGATCGACGTCTACCAACTGCACGTCTGGGGCTACGATCTGCAGAAATCCGACGCTGTTCGAGAGGAGTTAGAGGCACTGGTGCGCCAGGGCAAAATCCGCACCTACGGCTGGAGCACCGACCGGCTCGATGCCGTGCAACGCTTCGCCAAAGGACCCAACTGCGGCGTCGTACAGCAGCAGCTGAACGTCTTCGACGGCAATTTGGAGCTGCTGCGTGCTTGCGACGAATTAAATCTCGCCAGCCTGAACCGCGGTCCGCTGGGCATGGGCATCCTGACCGGCAAGTTCACCCCGGAAACAACCTTCAGCAAAGACGACGTTCGCCACGGAGTCGATTGGTTCGCAGGCTTCGAGGAGGGGAAACCCAATCCCGAGTGGTTGAAACGCCTGGAGGCGATACGCGAAATCCTGACCAGCGGCGGAAGAACCCTGGCGCAGGGTGCGCTGGCCTGGATCTGGGGTGCCAGCGAGCGTACAGTGCCCATCCCCGGCTTCAAGACGGTCGAGCAGGTGCAGGAAAATGCCGGCGCGATGCAGTTCGGTCCGCTGAACCCGGAACAGATGAACGAAATCGACAACATCCTGGGGCGTGAGCCGGTGCTCGCTTGATCCATTCTGCACCATAAACATCAATGCCCTCCGAAATTCCGGGAGGGCATTTTTCGTTCACCATCCGGATCGAAGCGCAGCTATGCCAGATACACCAATGCGAAGTAAATCAACTGTGCGAGATAGAAATGATAGGCAATCTGCGGAAACCCTCTGCGCCACATTTCCAGGCGGATTGAAACATACGCCAGAACCCAGCCGATCCCGAACCAGGAAAGATAATTTCCCCAGGGGACGTTGCCGCCTTGCCAGCGCCAGTACCCCAATTTCACTGCGCTTGGTTCCACGACCAGGTCGAAAATGAGCAGCAAGATAGCGATCACCAATGAGCGCAAGATTCTATCGTTGAGATGCAGCCGAAAAGATAGACGCCGTTCCAGCGCCGTGGTGGAGAGCAGCAGAGTCAGCCAGGAAAATCCGATGGCCAGTGGTACATTTGCGATTTGTGGCTTCAGCGCCGCATGATATTGATAGCCCCCGAAGATGACTCCCGTGTGAACCCCCAACCACTCCAGGCACAAGGCAAAAGCCACCACGCAGAGACTCCAAATCAAAAATCTTGAGCGGTTGTTGGGATTAGCAGTGCGCTTACCCGGCTCCGATTTCAAGTACCAGGCGAATTCCGCGACCAGCCAGACGGACAGCGCGATCAGCATCCAACCCGTTATCTGCAGCATCATCGCGGGGTAGATGCCACGAATGTGGATAACGGCCCCAACTACGAGCAAGGCATAGAGTAAAAGGATGCGAATCTTTACGGCCACCAAAAATCCCCTTAACGTCGTCGTTTCGCTCATCGAAAATGAACGCCCGCTCAGGCTGAAGGCGGTAGGTCCTGAAGGATCGCTGCTTCGGTCGCTTCGGCGGTAAGCATTACACCGGGCACACCCGCGCCAGGATGAGTGCTTGCGCCCACCAGATACAACCCTTCCACATCCTCGCTGCGATTTTGCGGCCGAAATATGGCAGTCTGGGTAAACAACGGCTCAAGACCCCAGGGAGCACCTGCGTGGCAATTACGCTGCCTTGCAAAGTCCAACGGCGTGAAGATTTTCTTCACTTCGATCGCTTCCTGTAATCCGTCCAGGCCAAAGTCATGCTCCAGGTAATCCAATATGTGTTGGCAAAAGGGATGCGCCTTCGTTTCCCAATTTACGTTCCCAGTGAGATTGGTAACCGGAACGAGTACATACATGGACTCGCAGCCAGGTGGCGCCATTGCCGCCTCGGTTCGCGAAGGGACGTGCAGATACAAGGAAAAATCCTGGGGAAGCACATGGCGGTCGAAGATATCCCTCACCAAACTGCGGTAGCGTTTGGAAAGGACGAGGGTATGGTGCTGCAATTGGGGGAATTTCTTCCTTACGCCCAGATAGATCAAGAAGGCACTCATGCCATAGCGCACACGGCGAAGACGCCGGTCGTTCCATTTGCGGCGATACCCGCACGCCAGCAGTTGCCCGTAGGTGTGCTGAAGATCGGCGTTGGAAACCACAGCATCCGCACGAAAGGTCTTTTGGCTCGTTGCAACACCACATGCACGGCGATCTTCTACGAGGATTTGGAGAACTTCGTGGTTGGTGAGTATCTCCCCTCCCCGACTCTGGAACAACGCTGCCAGCGCCTCGACCAGGCTGTACATCCCGCCAGCCGAATACCAGACCCCTTCCGCTTTTTCCAGGTAGGGGATCATCTGATAAACCGCCGGCGTGCGAAAGGGGCTGCCGCCGAGAAAAAGCGGGTGAAAACTAAAAGCGAAACGATGGCGGAAATTTCGAAAATAGAGGGTCGATAAATGATACGCCGGAAGGAACGCCTTCAATAACAGGGCTTGCGGCAGGAAATTCAGCATCGTCATCCAGCGATCGAAGGGTCGGGATCCGTACCCTTGCTCGACGATAAAGCGATACAACGCGCCGGAACGGTCGATGAACCTGGCATAATTGCGGGCGTCGCGGCGGTCGAAATTGGCCATCTGCTGCTGCATCCGATCTCCATCTCCGCTGTAGTCGAGATAGCTGCCGTCGTGGAAGTAAATCCGGTAGAAGGGATCGAGGGGGACGAGATCCAGGTAATCCTCCATGCGCGCTCCGGCGTCGGAAAACAGTTTGCGCACGATTCCCGGTGCGGTAAAGAGCGAGGGGCCCAGATCGAAGGTGTAGCCTTGCTGCTTGAGTTGTGAAGCATGGCCACCGACTTGTGCATCCTTTTCCAGAACGGTTACCTGGTAGCCTTTCGACTGCAAGCGGATAGCCAGGGACAGACCCCCAAGTCCACCACCGACGAGCATCAATTTCTTCATCCGATATTCTCGCCTCTCGGTCAGACTAGATTCGTAACTGAAATCATCATGCCATATCGATTGCTACAGGGATAGTAGGTGGAGAAAGAGCCTGCCTCCTCCCCTGGCGCACATTCGAAGTAAACCGAAACACCTGATACTGATGATTCTTCTACTGGAATCGTGGTAAAAAACGGCCGGTTCGCTGCATATAGCTGCGATATTCTTGGCCAAATTGTTCGATCATCATTGCCTCTTCTTTGCCGGCAATGCGGTTGAAAAAAAGCATCATGACGACCGCCAGGACGAGAAGCGGCCAGATCGCAGAAATCAGCGCGAGGCCGAAAAATAGCAGCCTCAGGACTGCATACATCGGATGCCGTACCCATCGATACGGCCCCTCTGTAATCAAATCATGATGATCCTGGATTTGCAGCGTGGTAGACCAAAATTCACGCAGAGTGTCGTGCACCCAAACCAATAACGGCATACTCACAACCCCCAACCCTACGCCTAGCCAGCGCAGCCAGTTTGGCAGGGAGACAACCAGCCAACTTGACTCTTCGCCATCAAGTGCGTAGCAAACGATCAATGCCAGCATTCCCAAGAAAGTGATCGGACGCAGTATCAAGCTCAACCAGCCCTCACGCTCAGCGGCTTCCTCGCCTGCAAACCAGCTGCAGTGACCGGCCTGTCGAGCTTTCCAGCCGAAATAACCGCGGATTGCAAGTAAGCTAAGGAATAATGCAAAGAAAAAAGCCTTGAAAATCGAATCCATTATTCACACCTCTTCCATCGATCGTTTGACAACAGGGACATTTCCGCCCGATCATCTAGTGAAAATAAATTAAGGAACCCCACACGCAAAAGTCTCTGAGCCAAAGACCTCACGTACGACTTCCAGCATATCGAATTGATAGTTGCCGGATGGATACTTTGGTCCGAGATCCGCAGTGGGCTCCACGGTGGTTGTCTCGGCCCAATTGTTCCATGTATTCAGCCAGATCAATTTCTGCTCCAGGTTTCCAACGGGCTGCGCGTGTTTCCGGGCCACTTCGGCCATGGCAATCACCTGCGATTTACTATTTGCAGGCACGTAAATGCTACGATCGAAAACAAAGAAGCGATCATTATATTGAGGCGCCCAAGCTGGCTGAAAATTGACGTACTCCTCTCTGCCTATGACCTTCAAGCCGGCGATATTGGCGCGCCACTTCTCGAATGTTCGATCGACGGCGATTGCTGCATCTCCGACATCGCTCCAGGAATTCCGATTGAGACCCGGGATCAGGAAAGTGAATGTCGAGCTGCCATCGAATAGCGCTGCATGGTTTGGGTTAAAAGCGTTGGCCACCACTTCATCCCCCACAATGAAAACGTCAAACCCCAGCTCAGCGACCGCCTGGCGCGCATCGAGAATTGCCCCCTCGAGATCACCGACGAAGGCATTCGTAGCCCAGATGTAGATCACCGGGCGTCCGTCGATTGTCAAGTACTGCGGATGATCGAAGTATTTATTGGCAAAGCGGCGAAAATCAAAGACGAAGATGTCATGGACTTTCTGTTGATCGAAATCCAAACTCGCTGTATATTGTTCGTAACCAGACGTTTGATTGAGTCGTAAAACGAAGTCATAGAAAATCGCCCAGCGCACCTTGTGGATGTTGTCTGCCATTAAAAAGACATCGTCCAATGTATCTTCCATCGAGCCACAACAACCAACACCTCGCGGTGTCGTCCACTCAATCGAGAATGCATCGACGCCGTATGCTGCTGCCCACTCGATCTGTTGATGGACCACCGCTGGATCGCCGGCTGCATAGGTTTCACCCAAAAGCGGGGTAAGCGGTGTGATCCGACCACCAAGATCGTTTTCAAATCCGCCATATAACCCCGGACCGTAATACCAGAAATTCAGTTGTGCAATGACGATATATTCATTTCGAGAAGGTGTATAAAGAAGATCTGAAGGCATAGAGAAACGTTGAACGTTATCCCCGGAGGGTTGAATTCCATCCCAAACGAAAGTCTCCGCCAGGGAAGCGTACCCGCAAGCGTACTGATACAGCTCAACCGTCGTCGATCCCATATGCCCGCGATCGATCATAAACTCCAGATGCTCTTCCAACGAATCTTCCCTAAGATACAAGTCAGCTTCGAGTTCTACTGACTCCCCTGCCTCGGCTTGGCTTATGGATTGTGATAGCAAGAATCGGTCTTGGTCAAGACTGGCAGAAGTGCTGGATGATACGATCTCGACATCTTCGAGTACCGCACCCTCAACCAGTTCGAACACCGTCCAATCGGAAGTCGTCGTGACATGGATGCGCAGGTCCGGTACTGAAGGAATCTCAGAGACCGTAGGATTAATCACTGATTCTGCAGGTTCCGTGTGGGTTACTTGTATAGTCTGAGCCGGTGTTAATGACGGTTCCTGTACCACTGACGCCAATGAAACAGCGTCAGGTGAACAACTCACCAAAACAAGAGCTGCAATTGCAGAACATCTACGATACATTCTCATTTCGTCGTCACTCCAGAGATACAAGATCAGGCAAATCAGTCCCAGAAAATTCATAAACTGCCTCTGATGCAAACAAAGTATATTGATACTTCGATAAAGTGGGTATCAGAAATACCAACGCCGATACGTCGTCAACGCCTGCAGGAATCCAAACTGAACCAGCGTGGTGACCGTCGCTGAAAACTGACTGATGTAGAAATAGTACATTTGCAGGGCGACAAGGGAGAGCAGAAAACCCAAAATGGCGAACTTCAAACCCGTTTCTTCTTTGCGGGAAAACCAGGCGATGACGGCAATCATCATCAACACACCGACGGCGCTTTGAATGCCAATCAGCACCTCGCGCCACTGCACCACCTGTGGGTTCAAGTTCGTACCTCCCCTCGCCAGCACGACGATGTAACCGATCACGACCAGCAGCCACAGGATCAATATCGAAGCGACGATCATGCGATGCACGCGACGACCCAGGCGCATACCGATCGCATCCGTCCAGCGAACGATCCTTTTTAAAAGGCTCGGCCTCGCCGTAGGCAGGTGCGCTTTCTGTCCTGCGAGATAGTCGCTGAGTACCTGGGCGAAGGACTTGATTTCCTCCCGCTCGGACCACATGGCGATGGCCAGCTGGCCTTCGATCCGGTCCGCTTCCGCCTCATCCAGGTCACCGTCCAATATATCCTGGAAACCATCCAACGCGTTGTACATGGCTTGTCGCGGGTCGGCGTGACGCGAACGGCGAAAGAGCACAAAGACAAAGACGCAGAGCAGGAAAAATCCGTAGATCAGCGATGCGGCTGGTGGGTAGAAGTAATCGTTGTTCTGCGTGATAAATTTCCCGACCTCGTCGATAAACAGGCCGATGCCGATTCCGCTGAGTACTGCGCTGGTTTGCAGCGACCAGCGATTGGCCATGGCCAACGGCAGCAGCACGGCGATGAAGAGGAACAACCCGCCCCAAAGCGCATGGGCGATGTGCAGGATGTTGTTGCCGAGCTGGGGAAATCCGGTCAGGTGGAGGAAGGCTCGTGTGAAAACTACCGTACCGGCGAAGGCGACGATGGAGAAGAACAGATACTCCTCGGCGCGTTCCCGCCGAACGATCGAATTGATTTTGCCGTGGTTGTTATTCATATTCGTTACCTTTAAAAAGAGATTTGATTGATCATGGACGATATCAATAGATTTACATGAAGGTCTGTTTTATTACTGAGACCAATATCAAACAAATTGAATTTTCATAGATCAGGTATATCACCAAGCCCTACAGCTTCCCCTTAACGACCGTCGGTTGAAACCCGGCGATCGAGGCAAGTTTCTCGATGAACTGCGGCCGTATCATCGGCCAGTTCCAAAATTTAATGACCAGATTCCCAAAACCCCATGGCGGTTTGATCGGCCAATTCACAAGGCGCATCGAGTGGAGACAATGTGGGCAGGCGACAGCAATATCATCTTCTCCGTCATACCAAATCGAGATCGCATCGTACATATCTTCACCGGGCGTAAATACTCTGGCACATCTGGGACAGGTCGCTTTAAAACTGCCCTGGGGATCGATCTCAACGATACGCCCTTCCGCGATTTCAACACCGTTCGTAACCAGCGAGAAGAGGTTCGGATTGGGCACGTCGACGGCTGCCGCATATCCAGGGCCGGGCGCGTAACCCAGCCCGCGTGCGCCGAGGGCGCAGTCAGAGTGCTCGGCGACGATGATCTCTTCGGCGACCAGAAAGTTACGTATATGTCGTGCGAGTGAGGACGGTGCCTGATCCGACGGAACGTTGAACACCAGAGATTGGAAATACGTACCCATAAACGCACCCCTTGAATGGGTCGCTATACGTTTGGTTTCCTAGCCAAGATCGGTATCTTCTAAGAGCGCCATGACCATGCGAACCGTCTCTTCCGTGTAGGCCAGACACTTCTCACGCAGGTTGTTTGCATGAAATTTTTGCAGACCTTCCTCCGTGCCCAATTCCAACCCGAGCAGTTCGGAACAGCAGGTCGATCCAAATCTGGCTTCGAATTCCTGGCGGAGCCTTTCTACACGGGAATAGGTTTCGTTGACCGGGCTTCCAGGGGTGGTTCTACCCAGCAGTAAGCTGATACTCATGATTCCGCCGCTGAGCGCGCCGCATTGACCTCCCGTTCTCGCCATACCGCTGCAGAAACCCGTGGCGATCTTGGGGATCAATTGGGATTGGATGCCCTTCGCCTCGGACACCGTCAAGAGAACGCTTTCGGCACACCAGTACCCGGATTCCAAAAGTTCGCGGCTTCGTTTTGCCACCTGATCGTCCATACGATTATCCTTTCGAGTGCGGTTCGAGGTAGAAGTACTTCATCCCGGTCTGGTATGGTCCTCAGTGCTGCACCCAACTGGGCATCCAAAAACGAATTTCGGATTTCTAGTTTATCACGCGCTAGGCCGCCGCTGAAACGGCCTCCACTTCGCCAACCGGCTGCATGCGGGTTCCTACCAGATATACCAGCAGCGCACCCACGCCAAACAGACCGAGGTTGAGCACGAAGGGCAGGTTTTTGTTCAATTCTGAAAGCGTCCCCGCAATCCAACCAAACGGCGAGGTGAAGAGGAGTATACCCACCTGCAGGATCGCCTGGATGCGTGCGCGCTCTTCCGCCCGAATGGCTAAAACCGCCAACTGATCGACGAGTGGGTTAACTGCGGCGATACAGCAAGCTTCGAGCACCACGCTGAACAGCAACGCTGGATACCCTTGTTCAGGAGTCATGATCAGCACCAGCTGACTGGCAGCATAGACCAGAAAACCTGCCATCATGGGAATCTTGAAATGCAGTTTATTAAGGCGCGGCATCACGAAAAAGAAAAACACCAATATCACGGCGGATCTAACAAAAGCGAAATTGGCAATGTTCTCGGCAGGTATGTGTAGTTTCTTGGTTACGATAATGGCCCAGAAGTTGTTGCTGATAAGCATGGTAACACTGATAACGAACATAATTCCGGCGGTGTACAGCGTCAGCGGTGCACGCAGCACTTCGGAGAACACCCCTTTATACTCACGCAGAACGGAGAACATACTTTGCTCGCGTGTTTCTTGCAAGCGGATTTTGCCCCGAGCGGTCTCATCGGTATACCAATACGTGACAACAGCTTTTAGTGTAAACATAAACGCGGCGAAGCCATACAATCCCCGCATGGTCGGCACGAGCTCAAAGATGCTGATCAATACGCCTGTCAGTGGCGTGATAAATCCCGCCAGTACATTGGCGATGTAAATCCAGGTGTAGAGATCCACCAACTGGAAGGGTTCAGCGTCCTCCACTAGCAGACAGGTCCAAGAATTTTGCGAAACGCGCCAGATGCTGTTGAACAAGGCCGCCGCCAGGAAATACCAGAAATTCTGCGCCAATGCCGATAGTAATGCCGGAACCGACCAGCAGAGAATATCGGCAATCAGGGTCGTGCGGCGCCGTCCGAGCTTATCCGTAACCACGCCGCTGAACAAGGCGAATGCGATCTGGAAAACTGCACCGATGCTGAGGATCAGGCCAATCTCACGCTCTGCCAACCCCAGAGCCAGCATGTAAATCGAAACATAGGGAGTGTACAGCTGAAAGGGGATCCCCCACATCGGTTCGGTGTAGATACAGGCACGCGGATTGCCCTGCAGGTTTTTAAGAAAAGTGAACAATGAATGGCTTTTGATGAAGCGTGTCCGCATCGGCTATCGTCTCCTGGCCCAATGGCGTGAATTATAATCCTTCCGCAGCGATCGATGTCCGGGATAATGGGCGTTCACAGCCATTATAAATTCCCAACTGCAAAGTAGGTTTGCGTAACGATGGCCCGGCAGGGGTGTTTTTCGACGTGGAACTGAAACGATCGCAGAAACGAAGTACGATCGATCCAGTGAACATTTTTCTGCAAAGGTAACGAAAAATGAAGAAATCCGATCATCGGCTCTCCTGGCGGCTGCTTTTTGCCCGAACGATTTTATTCGTATTCGCTTACGCCTTCATGGAGTGGCTCTTCTTTGCGACAAAGCAGTCCTTCATGGACGCTTTCTCGCTGACCATGAAACTGGAATTGTGGTTGCTGGTCGGATTGGCATTCGCTTTGATCGTGCTGCCCTTACTGGTCTTTTTACGGCTTATGGGATTTATTCCCGGCTTTTTAAAACGAAGAGCGGTTTTTCTCCGCCTGGGGTCTGCGATCCCGGCACTCATTGCCGCCGTGTTGAGCCTTATACTGATCGATAACTTCACCAACACGATTTTCCAATTCGGCATCGTGACCTCCCGGGGTGGGATACGTGCCGGCTATGCACTGTTGACATTGGTACTCCTTGCCCTTTGGTACCGAGAGGTCTTTGGCAGCATTCGCCTGCAAGACAAGGTAGACTCCGCTGAAGGAGACAGCACCGGGAAGACTCGCTTGAGCGTCTGGCAGGGCGCTCAATGTATGACTGCGGTCGTACTCCTCGCAGTCTCAATCGTCATCGCAGCCACTCGAGTCGCTACGGCAACGCACATTCTTGGCGGGGAAACAGCCCGATTGACACGTACACCGCACATCCTCCTTCTCGGCGGCGACGGCACGATCGCCGCCAACATGTCGCTCTACGGATACGAACGCGATACGACGCCCAACCTGGTTAACTTGGCAGAGAGCGGACTCCTGGCGGAGGACAATTTCACCAACGCAGCCCACAGCACCGGATCCGTGGTTTCCATGCTTACCGGGAAATACCCCGCGGATACGCGCGTGCTCTACTCGCCCAACATCCTGCAGGGAGAGGATGCCGTCCAACACCTGCCGGGAATCCTGCAGCGCGCCGGCTATACGACAGTCCAGATTGGCTTTCCCTACTACCTCGATGCCTATGACGTAAACATGCAGGAGGGCTTCGACATCGTCAACGGGCGTTCGTTGGGTCAAAGCGAACTCGCCAACCGAGCGCGCCAGTATCATCTTGAGGACTTAGGCTTTTATTTGCCGCGTTTGTGGGAGCGCATCAGCGATCGAATCCTGCATATCTTTTTCATTCGCGAGATGCACGATCCTTATCGTGAGGTGATCCAGGCCGTCGATCCGAACACGATGCTAAAAATCGGTGACCTGCAGAGAATCGATCAACTGGTGACGCTGCTGCGCTCATCCGACACGCCTCTTTTCGTGCACGTGCATCTCATGGACACGCACGGCCCCAGGTTCTACCCAAAGCGGCAGGTATTCTCAGCCGGAGTGAGCCAGGAAAAAGATTGGATGATCGACTTCTTCGACGATGCCGTACTGGAATACGATGCGTATATCGGCAGAATCATGCGAATGCTCGAGAGCGACGGATTGATGGACCAAACCATCTTGATCGTGTATTCGGATCACGCCAACGCCTGGCGTGCAGACGACCGCATTCCACTGCTGTTCCATTTTCCCAACGGCGATTTCGCTGGACGGATTGCGGATAATTCGCAGAATCTCGATATTGCCCCGACGGTCCTGGATTACCTGGGAATGGAAACGCCCGCCTGGATGTCCGGCCAATCCCTGATCGGTGCCAGGCTATCTCCGCTGCGTCCGATCATCAGCGCCGGTGTGATAGGCATAAATTGCGAGCCGCCGGATTGGTGGTGTGAGATCGACGTCAATCGCCCATCGTCCACCTTCGAACAGTTCGGATACATTCAACTCGTCGTCTGTCAGGGCATGTATACGTTGGAGCTGGAAAGCAATAGCTTCAGCCAGCAGCTTGTGCCGGGACACACGAACCCTTGTTCACAAGCGCAATTACTGACCGAAGAACAAGCCCGCAGCGTGATTCTGGATCACCTCAGCACGTATGGGTTCGATGTTACATCGCTGGAATGAAACAATAGACGCATCACGAACCAGGACGCGCCTGACGATTGACCTAGCTGGTCAACCACGCATAACGCACGCCGGTCAATTGCTCCGACACCTCCCACAGTCTGGCAGCCGCATCCACATCGTAAGAGCGTTTACTCGACGCCACTTTCTTCGGATAACCGCGCCACTCCCGCCAGCCTCCAGGGCCGTAGTAATCGCCCCCTTTCACCTCCGGCGCAGTCGCCGCGTATAGCATGGGCAGCGCGCCCGTGTCTGGGCTTTGAGCCACCACGGGATTCAGTATACGGAAATACCAGGTATGGGCTTGCAAATTCGTCGCCGTCCAACCCGGATGGCTGGCCGCGGCCATAGCATCGATTCCGGCGGTTTCCAAACGCCTCTGCAATTCGTATGTAAACAACAGGTTTGCGAGTTTGCTTTGTGTATACGCCCAGGCCCGGTTGTAACTTCGCTCCGCATTCAGGTTTTCAAAATCGATCCGCCCCATGTGATGGCCGTTGCTGCTGATGGCGACCATACGAGCGCCTGGCGTTTGAACGATACGATCCAACAATAGACCGGTCAGTGCAAACGGACCTAGATGATTTGTGCAGAATTGCAATTCAAAGCCATCAACTGTCCTCCCAAATGGAGTCATCATGATGCCAGCATTGTTGATGAGAATATCCAGACGGTTAATGCGAGTCTTGAATTCATCGGCAAATTCCCGGATAGAAGCTAAATCCGATAGATCGAGCGGCATCAATTCGGCATTGGATAATGGGACGTCGGATTGGATCCGCTCAACGGCTTCTTTGCCTTTCTGCTCATTTCGACAGGCGAGAATCACGTGCGCGCCCTTGCGAACCAGCGCCCTGGCCCCCTCAAAGCCTATCCCACTGTTGGCACCAGTCACAATGGCGACTCTATCCGTCAGATCTGGTATATGCGCGGCTGTCCATCTCGATGACATGGAAACCTCCGACAATCGGTTTAATCTTGATCAAGGAATGCTATAAGTTTACGAGCAAACAATTCCGGGCGTTCAAGAAAAGGAGCATGCCCGGTATCGTTGATTACCGCCAGATGGCTTCTGGGAATAATTTCATGAGCACGTTGAGCGTGTGATATCGGGAAGTAGCCGTCTACCGTACCCCAGAGCAGCATAACGGGCACGTGTATACTTCTGAGTTTACGCCGAGAGAGTGGCCATCCGATCCACCAGCTTCTGGAAAGCATCCAAAGAAATCCCTGCACTCCCTTCGGTACGGAAGTATCTTCGGAAAACAAACGATTCATCAGAGCCTTTCGTTTAGATTCATCAGGGAACATAACTTTGCCGACCAAGTCCAGTGACATCTTCTTACTCGGGCTAAAAACCGCAAGGAGAAGGTCCAAAGTCGCTCGCAATCTGGGCATTCCCAGGGAAACGGAATTTACCAGCACGAGACGGTTTACCTGCTGGGGATATCGATAGGCGAATCGAAGCGCAATCGCCCCTCCCAGGGAGTGTCCTACGATATCGGGTCGATCGAGATTCAACGCGGATATAAAGGAATTCAGCCATGCGGTATAAGCGCCTTCATGAAACAAAACCCTCGGCCCCTGCGTTCTACCATGACCCAGAATATCTGGAATGATGAGGCGATATTTCGAAGCCAGCAAAGGAATAATTTCTTTGAATAAGGTTCCTTCTCCTCCCGCACCATGCAGGAGCAAGATATCTTTGCCTGATCCGGCCGTTATGTAGTGAGTCTCGTACTTACCTGCTGTCAGCACGCTTTCGCGGAGAATCACAGGCGGATCGAATATATCATCGGAACCAGGCTGTACTGCGTTGAACCGCAGCATATCTTCTTGATTCACACTAGTGAAATCCCTTCTTCATATCCTCGTTGGAGGCAGGGTAGATTCGTGATAGTAAATGACCCTCCATTGATCTTCAATCCGCCGAAAAGTAAACGATGCCCCGGCTTTATCGAATACATCCTTATCACCCGTCCTCAGTGTAGCCACAGCCCGATAGATCCACGAGAATATCGCCATATCTGGAGTGAGGACATCGACCCTCTCATCGAGCGTAGTCAATTCAAAATTCGAGCATTCCGACAGGTAATCGATGTTGTTTCGAAGATAGGTTTGGTAATCACAAAGAGAACCGTCCATGGCAATCATACGAAATTCGGGGGAATTCCAAAAGATATCGAAGGCCTGATCCATATTGAGGGCTTCGCAGCCCTTGATCAGGGAGTCTACGGCAGCTTTCAATTCATTCTCAATTCTCTGCTTATCAGAGTTTGTAAGTGTACTCATTATTAGGACACCTTTCATCTAATACCAGTGGAATGATTCTCGGTATCGAAAAACACCAGCCCCACACGATCGATGAATGTGTGGGGCTGGATTTTAATTTAAATTTATCCAAATCCCAAACAGATCTAGCTGCCTGAGAAAGATTTTACCGCGATGGGAAATGGGTTTGCCTGATCCTAAACCGGTGCCAATGTACCCGCCCAGATCAACCAGGCCAGGACCGATTTCGCCGTCAAGCTCAGGATGATGTACACCCGCTCTCCATACAGGTAATCCGCCCAACGCCCCACTTTACGATATTGCAGCACCATGTTGATGGCGAAGATGTTGAAGAAGACAAACAACGTGGGGATGATGGCGTACACGAAAGCCGGAGGCTTGGCATCACCCGAGTTAACCGCACCCACGAAATACACGAAGATCACGATCCAGGGGAAGATACCAGCAATGCAGCCGTAGATGAAGGCGGTCCAGTCCGTTCGCTGCGTAGTCTGGTTATGCAGCTCCATCATAATGCCGAAGAGATTCATCATGGCATTGATCCCGAAAATCAGGATCAAAGCGCCCAGATCCCACAAACCGATGAGCATGCCGATCAGGACGATCATGAGCGACGAACTCAGCGCATATTCATAGAAACGCACTGGATTCATGCCCTTCTTCAAATTCTCCCCATAACGGCCATAGCCGATCGTCGAGAGGTAGAAATGGGCGACCGCCGAAATGAGTAAAAATACCGCCACGGCAGGGCCGAAGCGCAGCTCATAAAGCAGCTTTGGATCCGGAGTAAGTGAGCGCGTATCGACATCGAAACGCAAGAAGTTCGTAAAGATCGGGTAGGTCGTTTCGTTGCTTACCAGGATCATGAAAACGCCCTGGATCAAATGAAGAAATCCCATGACGATATTGAAGCGCCTGAGCCCGGCAAGTTTTTCCTCGCTGACGTTCACCGAATGTCCAGCATCTACTGTCATCTCAATTCCTTCCTCCATGCGATTATTCGAATCAAATTTTCATCGATAACATGGACTTTGAAATCCTCACAATTCGAGCAATCCTGAGTTTAATTGTAGCAGAAACCAAAACGGATTAAGGCTCGTTCCGCGTGTCCCCATTTCGATCCGATCCGGAACACCCCCGTTTACCACTCCAAGACCTTGTAATCCTGTGCTGAATAAAATTGACCGCTCGGGCCGTGATCATCCAGCAAAGCCGGCACCAACGCTCCCGGCAACAAAGTCGTCACCTCATTTTCTGCGTTCGATCCGCCCATGTCCGTCTTCAACCAGCCAGGGTCAAGATAGTTCACCAGCACGTTCGTGCCGCGCAGCTCTGCGGCCAGATCCTGACTGTATTTATCCACCGCTGCTTTGGAAACGCTGTACGCTGCCAATTGGGGAATATCGCGGATGCCCGATGTCAGGTTGATGATGCGCCCGAAGCCGCGACGTTTCATCCCCGGGGCAAAGGCGTTGCACAGACGCACCATGGCGAACAAGTTGACCTGGAAAATCCGCCGCCATTCCGCCAGGTCGATCTCCCAGATGGAGGCCCACTCGTTTTGCACCGCGGCGTTGTTATAGAGAATATCGACCGCACCGGGACCGTCCTGTATTTGAGAGATAAGCGCTTCGATCTCCTGGGGATTTTCAAGATCAGCAGCGACAGCATGCGTCTGGACTTCCAACGTTTTTAACTGTTCAACGGTCTCTGCGGTGTTGCCTTCTTTACGTCCATGCACAATGACGTTGCACTTCCGCAGCGCCAATCCCAGGGCAATTTGCTGACCGATGCCCCGGCTGGAACCCGTGACGAGTGCCCACTTATTCTCCAATAGCTTCATTTCTTCCTCATTTCACTAATGCATAGAGTCACAGGCTTATCGAGTAATGCCTATAACAGCCACACGCGCTATACAATTTCTCCTTATGAGTCTTTGCGAGATTGGCTGTTTATGCGTATGCAATCCACGGGCATTGATTATTGAATCGCCGCAATGGGTCGCAGCGTACCGCCAATCTCGGTGAGTAGATCGAGGTCGCCAGTCCCACTGAGGACGAGATAGCGCTCCCCAATCGCGGCGACCAGGAAATAGGTCAGCGCCTCCGGGGATTGAATTCGAAATTGGAACGCCCGCAAATTTCCAGATAACGATAGTTCCACCTCGTCGTTAATCTCGAAGCCCGAAGCATTCCAGCCCTCTTTCCGTGTGGCAATGAAAGCATCCAAATCGTTCTTCGGATCCCATTGCAGCACGGTGATACTCAAGTAAGATTCGCCTTCAGGAACAAATTCCGGCAACTCACCTGGATTGCGGAACCAGGAGGTGATTTGCGAAAAGTAACCACGATCCCCACCCACCTGCGGTGGATCGGCGGTCCATGATACTGGATAATCAAATTCAAAACCGGCCGATTCGTCCCTATAGGTGGCGGCATCGAATGACACTTCCGGAAGTCCAGAAATCTCCGGGACGGAAACCGTATCTGTTGGTTCGACGGTTGTAAAAACCTGCGGCGTTGGCAATTCTGCAGACGGTGTTGCCCCACTGCACGCAGACAATACGAACAGCAAGGCGCAACATACGATGGTTAATCCTTTGGATAAAGCATTCATTTTGGTTGTGCTCTCCCAATTCAGACATAACACGGATACAGAGGATTATATCCGCTCCCGGGTGACCCTCGGGCACAGACCATACGATGCTTCAAACCGTTTTACCGAAGACTCTGAATGCCTTCGGTCAGCGTTGATCCATCGTCGTATGCTAACCCGATGAGGAGATCCATCGTCACTGGGCCACACGATCTGCCGGAAGGGGAGGAAGACCAGGCACATCCAGACTGGTGAGTTCGACGCTGGTTTCACCCAGGTCAGGTGCGCTGGCGGATAACGTGATCGTGCCCGCCGTGCGTTGGCTGCGCACCCACACCGCCAGTTGGCCGCCCTGCATCCTCAACGTCGACGGACCCACAATACTGCCCGGCCCAGTGATACTGAGCGTCACCTCGCTGCTGTCCGTCACCACCACGGTGCCGTTCCCATCGAGGATGTCAATCAAGACCAAACGTACATCGCTCCCATCAGCCAACAGTGTCTGCGCTTCCGGACGTAGCCGGATCGAAACCGCTTCACCCGGCGTGCTGCGTTCAAAAACCGCGTTCTGCTGGCTTGCGATCAAGCATTCCGCTCGCAGCGTTCCCGGCGTGAAGGCATCTACTTCGAAGAGTAACGGCGGATGCACCAGATTCGTCCCGGAATCCGGTGAGCGAGTTTCGAGGAGAGTGTCATTTACGTATAGAGAGACCTCATCGCAGTTGCTGTAAACTTCTATCGTCGTCGGGGAATCCGGCGTCCAATGATTGGCGATGTACACCATGGGTCCCGAATCTACGCCGGGGAAGATCACCTGCGGATCACGCTGACTCTGCAGGAAGTAATAAGCGAATTTGGGGATGCGGTACATGTCCACCAATCCCGGGCGGGTAATGCCGAAACGAGCAAAGCCAGCATAATCAGCATAATCCCAATAGCCATCGGCCGAGTACCAGGGCAGAACCACGTTCTTGCCATGTCCGTCCTGGACGTTTGCCGCCTGGATCAGCATGGCGCCGTCCCCCGCTTCGCGCGCCTGCCGGCTGGTGGATTCGAATCCTCCGTAGTCCCAATCCCCATACTCGACGATGATAATCGGGCGGCTGTCCTTCGTGCGGCGCACATCGTGTTGGGAAGCTTCGATGAAGATATCGTGGTAGTCATAGATCCAGGCCGCCGAGTACGCTTGTTCACCCGGAAATTCTTCGTGAACGATACGGTCTGCGTCCTGCGCCCATTCTCTGCTGAAATGCGACTCGTTCAGGCTGGCCTCCCATGCCACAACGCTGGGATGATTGCGATCGCGGCGGATCATGTCCCGCAGTTCCTGGAGGGTGTTGTCGTAGAACACCTGGGAGTCCACAAAATTTTGCCATCCCGTCTGGGCGTCGAGCACCAGGATGCCCAATTCATCGCAGGCGTCGTAGAATGCCGGGTCGTGTGGGTAGTGTGCCGCACGGATGAAGTTCATCCCGCCGTCCTTGATGCGCTTGACGTCGTAATAGATCGCCTGGTTCGGTACGGCATAACCCAGGCCGTAGATTTCCTGGTGCATGTTTACCCCAACCGCTGTAAACGGCGCACCGTTGATCAGCAGCCCGTCATCGTGGGTCCATTCGATGCGGCGGATTCCAATGCGGGTCACAATCCCGTCCACGGGAATTTGAGCGTCCAGTACGGTCGTACGCAAGTAGTAAAGGTTCGGCGTATACGGATGCCATAGCTGCGGTTTATCGATCACAATCTCCTGATCGAAGGTATTGTCGGCGTCCGCTTCGATCGTCGCCGTCGAACTGGCCGACCCGACCACCCGCCCATCCTCCTCCAGGATTTCAGAGACCACTGTGGTCTCTTTGGCAACGTCGTACTCGTTGAAAACGTTCGTTTTGACATCCACCGTCGCCGACTCAGAACTTGCCAGCGGATAGGTCACGAAAACACCGCCGCCGGCAACCTCCCCGGCGAAGACTGCATCTGTGACGTGCAGTCGATCGGTCACGATCATACGCACGTCCCGATAGATTCCACCGTGGAATTGAAAATCGATATCGTTCTTTCCCGGCGCCCAATCCGGATTGGCATTGTTGTCGATCCGCACTGAGATCACATTTTCGCCCCCAAACACTACGTCGTCGCTTACGTCGATGGTGAACGGGGTGTATCCCCCTTCGTGGTGCACGACCTTCTCACCGTTTACCCAGACGTCCGCAACCTGCATCACCGCTTCGAATTCGATGAACAGCTTGCTGCCGGAATACATTCCATCCAGCGTGAAATGCTTGCGATACCAGCTCACTCCCAGGTCGGCGAGGGCATCCTGCGGAGTAACGAATTTGGTGGTATGCGGAGTATCGACATAAGTCCAGGATGAATCGTCAAAAATGGTCTCTTGCGCACCTTCCACCTCGCCGGGTTGATATTTCCAATCCAGGTTGAAATTGATCAGCACACGATTCCCTTCTGATGGAACGCGCGTAGCCAATGGCAGATCTTCTACTGTAGGTGTTGGAGATGATGACCCCCTGATACAAGATGACAATCCAGCCAGAACGATCAGAAACAAGAGGCCTATATGGACCGAGGTAATCGTTCTCCGACGAGCGGCAATACGCATCAAGGACTCCTTGTCGTTCCGCTGTGAAATTCCCCGCACTACGATATACCTCTCTATCCGAATTCCGGCCGGTATCGGGCGACTCCCTGCACGTCCAGCAATACAGCTTCATCGAAGACCTGGATCAAGAACGCCTCATCGGGAATGCCTTCCCACTGACATTCGATCCCCCGTTTGGAAGCCAACTCGAAGCCAAAACGCGGGTAGTAGCTCGGGTGTCCAAGGACAATCACGAACGGGCAGGACCGTTGCCGCAGAATGGTCAATCCGGTCTCTATAAGAGCGGAGCCGATTCCCTGTTGTTGATAATCGGGGAGTACTGCTACGGGCCCCAATCCATTTCCCTCCACGATACGTGTGTCACACTCAAGAATAACTGGGCTGAACATGGCGTGCCCGATGATTGATTTCCCGTGGAGGGCGACGAAGGAAAGAAGATCACATCCTGAGCGGCGCAGCGCATCAACGATATCTGCCTCATCCGGTTGACCAAAAGCGAGTTCATTCAGCGAACGTATGCTCGCTACGTCGCTGTGAACTTCCCGCCGGATTGAGATGCTCTCGTGATGTGAAGTCAAATGGCCGATGTCTCAAACTTCTGTCAAGATCGAAACCCCATATCGATCCAGGGTCAGCGCACCTTCGCGATTCTCACCGCTCAGCAAGTCTAGAAACCTGCCATGGGGCAGGGTCACATGGCGCTTCTCTTTGGCATGGTTGAGATAAAAATGAAACTTACGGTTATCCCGGAGGCGCGTTACGAGTTCAACGCCCTGCGGAAGTTCGTGCGCTTCGATGCCACGCGTGGCCGCCAGATAGCCCACGAAGTCACGCATGAATTCTGGATCAGGCCGCGTGGCGATGTAGTACGCCTTTCCTTCGCCAAAATGATTCTCTGTAAGACACGGAGAGCCCGCATAGAAACCCTGCGCAAATGTTGCCAACGTCTTCGCAGTTGTAGCGTGTGCGACGTCACACCAAATAGTGCAGCCGTACGTCGCGGCGAAGCCTTCGATCTTCCCACCGATGTTCATCACATTTGAGGCGCCGGGCAGCAACGGATTGAATTCTTCTACCTTCACGCCGAGTACTTCCTTCAAAGGTCCAAGGTAGCCCTTTTGGAAGACAGCGATGTTCTCATCGATAACACCACTGAAATACGTGGTGATGAAAATCCCCCCCCGATGGACAAATTCTTCCACAGCCTGCTTGAAGCCCGGCTTGACCATGTGCAGCAGTGGAGCGACCACGACTTTGTACTTCGAAAAATCATAGTCCACAGCGATAACATCGACGGGGATGTTCAAGGCATGGAAGGCTTCGTAGTAGTATTCCAATTCTGCGAAATAGCTGACCAAAACCGAAGGGAAGGGCTGTGCGTTGGACATCCAAAACAATTCGTTGTCCAGAGACTTCAAGCCAAAACCATACGGGCTGTCCACAGACCACCAGGAGTCATTGTCGAGCAGGATGGCGACCTCAGCTTCCACGTTCGAACCGGCGATGTCCGTTAGCTTCGCCAGCTCTTCGCCCAAAGCGCAGATTTCTCGAAACACTCGCGATTTCTCGCCGTAGTGCGGAACCATGGCGCTGTGATACTTCTCGGCACCCTGCTTGGAGGCCCGCCATTGAAAAAACATGACCGAATCCGAGCCGTGCGCCAAGGCCTGATAGCTCCAAAGACGCATCAAGTCGGGGGGTTTAATGGCATTGACGGGATACCAATCCACTTGAGAGGCGGCCTGTTCCATGAGAATGAAGGGTTTCTGCAACAAGGAGCGTATCATCGAATGGCGCAGAGCAGACCATTTATACGCAGCGGGATTGCCTGGATCGGGGTAGAAATTCAACGAAGCGACGTCTAGATAATCGCGGAATTTGTAGTGATCGAACTTCCCCCAGTCGGCTTCGAAATTGGTCGTAACGGGCACGTCCGGCGTGATCGCACGGATTACGTTGTATTCTTCTTGATACAACGAGAGGAAACTCTCGCTCAAGAAACGTTTGTAATCGAGCAGCTTGGTCCCGTTGCGCCCGCCGGCGCTCACCTGGGGTGTATTGATCTCCTCCCAGGATCGGTAGATCTCACTCCAAAAGACCGTCCCCCAGCTTTCATTCAAATTTTCGATCGTCCCGTACTTCTCCCGAAGCCACTTCTGAAACGCTTTTTCACAATTCTCACAAAAACACATGCTGTTCTTGTTGGCGTATTCGTTGTTGATGTGCCATAAGGCCAGCGCAGAATGGCCTTTATAATGAGTCGCCATCTCTTCGGCTAGCCGGTGGATCGCCTTGCGATAATTTGGACTGTTGACGCAATACGATTGTCGAGAACCGTAGGCGACTCGCTGTCCGTTTTCACGCACGAACAAAATGTCAGCGTACTTACGCGATAACCAGTTGGGTTGTGCGGCCGTGGCGGTGCCGAGACACACGTCGATATCGTTGGCCGCCAACATATCCATAATCCTGTCCAACCAGTCGAATGTGAATGTGTCTTCATCCGGCTGAAGCAACGCCCAGGAAAAGATACCCAAACTGACCATGTTAACGTGCGCCTGTTTCATCAGGCGGATGTCTTCCTGCCACGTCTCTTCAGGCCACTGTTCCGGGAAGTAATCGCCCCCATAAATAATGCGACGTTTATTGCCTATCAGCATTGATCCGTCCGCGACGCTAACTGCAGCGCTGGTTGATTTCTTCCAACTTGAACCAAAGCATTTCCATGGGCGCAAGCGAAACCTGCGTCGCTTTGCCCGTACCATTGTACACCGTGGTCTGCTGGTGCTCATCGCTGTTGTTCATGACGACGAACTGTTTCACCTCGGGATAATATGCGCTGTCTGTGTGTGGGTTGCTGCTCAGCCAGGTCATAATTTCGTTCTCCATCTGTCCCACCCAGAGTACGGCGCGAAAGAACAAGCGCGTGTTCTCCCCATTGTGTTTGTAATCCGCCATGTACACAGAGCGGCCTTTGCCGAATGTGTTCGTGGATAGAAGCACATCCTCCGGCGTACCGGCCAGCAATTCGGCCGTCTCGCTGCTGAGATACACTTGGGATTCGGTCACACCCAGATCGATTTCGTCTCCCGAATCCGCCAGGATGTAATGCGCTTTGCTCAACTCCGGCCGGAAATTCTTGCTCCAGCACAGTGTGTTCCCTACTTCTTTCTGCACGCCGAGAACGTCGGAGAGCTGGAAGAAACGACCTTGATATTCGTGTGCTGTGGGTTCTTCGATCCCGATGAAACCACCTCCGTTGTAGATCCACTGACGCAGCTTCACCACCACATCCTCATCGATCCAGTTCTGCCCCCCACTCCAGGCGCTGTTTGCGATTCCCCAATTGATGATTACCCCAATATCCGCGTCGATCCCGCGCTGGCGAATATCATCAAAGCTGATAAACGTGACGTCCGCCTGCAAACCGCTCAAACACTCCGGGATGTGGCCTTCCGGCCAATTGTCGTTGTGCATCCACGCTCGCGACCATCCCCACACGTCCAACAAGGCGACTTTCTTGCTTACGCTGTGCGGCATCGTTTTTTTCGTCCTGGCCAACACCGTGCGGAATTCGTCAGCCAAATGCTCGACGTAATCGAGAAACTGCGGGTACTGGGCGGCCAATTCCAAATATCCACCAAAGCCGATGCGGTCAATGCAGCGACGCAGCAAAGCCCTGCGAATACCCTTCCACCATTTCTTACACTCCTGTACGGGATCACCATCTTCGACGAACACGGGTTCATCCTGAAGGTTGACGGGGAAGAAATAAGGATACAAGCGGATCTCCTTGAAAGAATCGCCCGGCACGTCGGAAATTCTGCGCAGCTCTACCCCGCTCAAACAAGGTCCGGCTACGCCGTCAAAGCCGATCTCTTCGAAGCCCGCTCGATAAGGTTCTGTTCCAATCCAATGGTCGCAGAAAAAGAACAACGCTTTCTTGCCTGCCGCATGGACCAAGTCTACACACTGCTGCGCATAACTGCGTACGAACCTCTGCACGAAATCGATCCAGTCCCGGAATTCCTTGCTAGGGATTCGATATGCGGCGTTGTAGTATCCCATATCGACGATGTCTTCACTGTGCAGTCGATAACCCATCTCTTGTTCGAACTCGTCCATCGCCAGGGCACTCATGGGATCCATGAACCCACACCAATCGAGGAACATGTTTTCGCGTGCTTCGTTCTTGATCAAGGGGAATTGATAAAACAAGGAAGTGAAACGAACGACGTCCGTGTTGGGATGGGATTTGAGCCATTGATCCAGGAATTCCAGCAAATGCTCCCTGGTCTCCGGCAAACGGGGATCGATGCCCTTATGGTGTGCACCGGTCCAATTGTTGGTGATGTAGTTGTACATCGAGGTCGATTCCCATATCTGATAGACAAGGAAATTCACCGTGTACACATGCCATCGCACTGGATGGTCGACAACGACTTCTCGATCCTTTTCGAGATAGTGCCAATACTGCGGATCGACGACGTCGCCCGTCGTCCTGTCGATCACCTCCCAATACTTCTTCGGATCATGCTGTTCGTCGATGCGGAATTGCTCGTGGCTGTATCCTTTCAGAATCTTGATTTTCAACTTCGCATCATCGACGCAGGTTAGCGGAAAGGACATCAGGTATTTTTGCTGGCATTGTTCGGGGTTCGCATTCGCCCACTCCTGATCCGCACGGATAAGGCAGATTGTAGAGTAGACATCGTAGCCCAGGTTCATGATCGTGTCAGACAGCTTGGTACCATCACTATCGCGGATAGCGTCCACACCCCATTTTTCACACAGCATCTTGACCGTATCATCCATCCCTTTCTGCGCCGGGAGGGTAAAATGACCGACTATACCATCACGATCCTTCATAATCCGTACTCCCATCATCGTCAGTTCATTCCGGGGACGATGCGTGTGGACGTCGCCGATTTTATACTTCGGGAAATGTAACGAGACCTGGCATCTCTCTCAAAACCGGAAATCAACGATAAGATATCGCTGCAGCGCGGCACCATCGGCTTGATCGGAATTGACCAATCCGCATCTGCACACGTGTCGTCTACACGTATCACACAGGATACTACAAATAAGGCAATAAATGCAACACAAAACCTGATTTGTTTCCGCTTTGCGCCCGGGAGACAATGGACGCTTGTGATGCTGATATTGAGTTTAGCAGGAATTAACCGGGGGACGTTCGTTGGCGATCTTCTTTGGCCCACTTTTCCATGAACACAGTCTCGACACCGCCACAGCAATCTCCACCCGATTTAAATGCCCTGTAGCCCAATTGGGTATACAAATGAATGTTGTTTTCGCTTTTCGCGCCAACGAAAAGCTCAAATCGCGCGGGGTTAAATCGCCTCTCGATTTCAAACATCAACGCCGTGCCGATGCCGCGGTTTTGAACGTCCGGTCGTACGGCTAACCTGCCGATGAAGCATGTACCATCTTTTTCGTATGCTCGAACAGTGCCGACGATATTCTCATCGAGGGTCGTCTTCAAGATCACATGCGTGGTGAACTGCGCTTTAAGTTCGTCGATGGTTTGGTGTAACGGTGGGATATCGTAGTCGTTGTAACGTTCCGCTTCCTCCCGAAACGCCAGCTTTTGCAAGGCTAAGATATCCTCCGCATCAGAGAGTACCGCTTGTTTGATTTCCATCGAGTCCTGCTTCCTGGTATCAAGAGCAATTCAATTGTCATTACCTGGTCTGGGAAATCCTGACAGAGTCAGCCACTCATCAAAAATCTGCACGATTGTACCAACGAGACACGCTGAACGATAGAGATATCCGCTCGAGCGCTCACGCATCCGATCCAGAATCATCGGAAGGTGACAATTGTCGCTTCAAGTGCTGGATTCTGAAGATTCGCCTACTATCCTTGACGACTCTCTATTCTCAACCCCTGCGGGGCATATTTTAATGGATGCAAATATCGTTTCCTGGAGGTTCCGTATCATGTTTAAATCACTCGCTCCATTCGTAGTTCTGGTTATTCTCACCACGGGCATCCTATCGGGATGCAACATGTCTGCGAAAACAGAAGCACCCCGTGTGGAAGCCGCACCAACTTCCACAGCGACTCCCCCAGAAATTCCAACCGCTTGGGAAATCGTGCACAGATTCGACGTAAAGTCGAACGTACATTTCGTAGGTTTTAACGACGAAAATTTTGGGATCACAGTAGGATATGGTGGAGCCGTCTCTACCTCGCAGGACGGAGGGGACACCTGGGTGGAGGCGAACAACAATTCTCGGTGCCGCTTCGGACTGGACATTGTCAACGAAAACCTCGCCTGGCACGTCGGCAACGGTGGGCACGTTGGCGTATCCACAGATGGCGGGCGGAATTGGCAACGTGCAACCGATCTCGCCGATACCGGCATTAGCAAATCGATCCGCTTCCTCGATGAACAAACCGGCTGGGCAGCCTCCGAGAAAGAATTGTGGGCGACCACCGATGGTGGTCAGACCTGGGTCGATGTCCCTCTTCCGGAATCAGACATTACGATCCTCGCAGTCGAATTGCTGACCGAAGTCGACGGGTACCTCCTGGCGCATCCCGGCATCTTGTACGCCACACATGATGGCGGCGTAACATGGACTTCCCTCGACCTGGGATTGGGTGAAGATCAAGTCAGCCTATTCGCATTGCCAACGATGCGCTTTTTCGACGCCCAAAGTGGACTCATTGTCACGAAAGTAGGTGGCAAAGGGGTGGTGGCATTTCGCACTGCAAACGGAGGAGCAACTTGGGAACAGCAAGAGGTGTCGGTTGATCTCGAAACATCGAATCCGACATTTTATCTTTCAGCGGACGGTGAGACGCTAACCATCAAGGACAATTTGGTCATGGTCTTACGCTACAACAAATAGATCATTATCCTCTTTTCTCTTGAGTACGATCGTCTTAGAATAGCTCCTGAAGGATCAGGAGCTATTCGTTTATGGAACTGGCGACCATTGGAACTGAGTTCTTTCCCGATTATGAGCTCCCACTTTATTATCACCCACTCGAGCTGTTCGAGGCAGTTTATAACACAGGCACCCGCTATCGATTGACGCTCGTTGAAAACGGGACCGGCGTTCTCAATCTGTCTGGGCAACAGGTAGCCTTCATCGCACCCACGCTCTTTTGCTTGAACGAAAACGAGCATCCGCAGATCGAGCAACACTTGAACTTACAGGCGGAGTCCATCTATTTTCATCCCGCCGTGATCAACAGCGCCTTCACGTTTGAAATTGTGCGCGGACAGGGTCAAAACCTTACAACGGCCACGGATTTCCAGGATCTATACTACCTGCAGCCGTTTGTGGAACGTTCGGCGGATTTCCACGGGGCCATTCGCATTGGACCTGCGTCTGCACAACGAATCGCTTCATTATTCAAAGCCCTGGCGCAGGAACTGGCGCTTCAACGTGATGACAGTTGGCCCTGCCGAAGCCGGTCATATTTTCTGGAGGTACTCTATCTGGTTGTACGGATTTTTACCGGCGCCCAAGAAAGCGAACCCAATACGCTTCCAACTGGCAATGGCGACATCACCGACGTGGTGCTCTACCTGCATTCCAACTATCAGCGCAAGATCACAATCGATGAATTGACGAAAACATTCAACACCAATCGCACAACGCTGAACGATAAATTCCACGACGCAACCGGTTTGTCCATCATCGCCTATCTGATCCAATTGCGCATACAGCTCGCCGCCATACTGCTGCGAGACACCAAGCTTTCGGTTAGTGAGATCCTCTATCGGGTAGGATACTCCGACCGCACCCACTTCAGCCGGACCTTTCGCAAACAAATGGGGCACACGCCCAGTGAATACCGCCAGAAATTCTGTTGGATGTTACACTGACGTGGTTTTCCGCTAACGCGGAATACGCATCGTTTGACTACTTTTCCCCTGGCCAAAACTGAATCATTCCCTTGCCGAGCGCTTCATTGGGTCTGCCGATGAAATCGAATCGCTCGTAAAACGCCTCTTTGCCTTTCGCGGCAAACAACCCCACAACCGCACATTCCGTCGCCGTTCGGGCGATGTAGATCATGATGCGCTCCATGATCGCCTTGCCGATTCCCTGCCCGCGGTAATCCTCGCGAACGATCACATCCTGAATGTAAAAGGTAATCGCCCCATCCCCGATCACGCGTCCCATGCCGATTAGCTCGTCCCCGTCCCGAACGGTCACATGGAACAATGAATGCTCGAGACCATACGCAGCGGCATCCGCATCGACGTATGTGCTCCAGCCGACATGATCACGCAAGTGATTGTATTCTGCTACGGTTGGGGCTTGCTGGTGATAGGAAATCATCCGGACTATATCCTACATGCTCGAAATATATATTCTATGATCACCTTTTTCCAACAGGTAATCCTTCCAGTAGGTCTATCCTCCGAGTTCACCAACAACTTCGCTCGCTACGCATTCCTCAATTTGAAACGCCACAGGCATGTCGACGGATTCATTCATCCTTGGCAATGATGTCCTCGACCGTATAGCGCTTGAGCATGTCCTTGTACCTTCGCTTATATATGGCGATCATGTACAAGATCTCCGGCTCTGTCCCCTCCCAATTGCACCTGCGGCAGTAATATTGGTCGAGATCCTTGTCGTAGAGCAGATCGAAATCGATGTCCCGGAAGAGACAGTTGGGGCAGCGATAGTTGATTACGCCTTGTCGACCTTGAGACATATTTCAAACTCCTGATTCATCGCGACGGCATGCGAAACGCCGATTTTGAGGTTCGGTGCAAACGAGTAGCCTTCCTCGAAATATCCATGACAACCCTTCTGGGCTGGGATGAGGCTGATTTTCGTCTGGACCTGCGGAATGACAGCCTCGACACATTGCACATCGTCCATGTGCTGATCCCGGCAGCGGTATTCATAACGCAATTCCTCCCGCTTGCCGTCGTTCCCGGTCACGTAGAGCATACTGCCGGTTAGATCTTCCGGATACTCCGTCGTCCCCCAACAGGAAGTGAGGTATTCGTCGATTTCCACTTCCGCCTTGGGATCCGTCGACTCGACGATCTTGCGTCTGATGATAATTTCCCCGCTGTTTTCCATGAAGGTGTAACTGCTGGCCAAGCTTACCGTCAGATCACGAAATTCGACGTCCATTGGCTTAATCTCGAGAATGCGGCAGCCTTTCCCTTCACTGTAACCGCCGGTCGTGCGGCAAGCGCTGAGATCGATTTCCTCTGCACCGTAACGCACTTTGCAGCTTTTAATCGCTCCCTCGCCCGCGTAGTGCGTGAACGCGCCGGCACGATAACGAGACTGGATGATGAAGGGGTAGGAAGCGTCTTGATTAGCTTCCGTTCCCGCGCCGACCGGTCGAGTTAGTTTCGAGGCGTAGGGACGTAGATCCGTAATAGCCCCACCTTGTTTCAAATCGACCTGCACGCGGAATTTTGAATCGACGTACCAGAAAGCCTGATTTTGGGTTCCCCAGAGGACGTCTTTCCAAAGCCCGCAGTACGGTCCACTGCGAGGTTGATTTTTACGGAACCAATCGGCAAACTCGGTCATGGTCATATCTTCGACTTCGTTCTCCGCTTTCAGCCGTCCATAGTAAGCGAGAAAATCTTCGTAGCTTTTCTTCAGGATGCGGTAATTCGCTTCCCAACGGCCGCCCTTGCCCATCCAACCCGGTCCGACGTAGACGAGATTGTAGCTGTATCCCTTGTTGTAGCGCTTCATCACCCGATATTGATCGATGATATTGTACATGTAGGGCAAACGGTCGCCTTCGTAGATCAGTCCGCGGATGATGTTTTGGGGATGCGTACCGAACATGTCACCGGCGTTGTCCACGACGGCAAGCAAATCGCGTGACAAATGGGGCAAGGCGACGATGCCGATATCGTCCTCTTCACTATCCGCGATGGCATGCGTGTTTTGTTTTGAGGGAATCCATGCCGTCCAAGGAGAGCCGTCCATCAACGTGTACCAGGAGGAATTGGTATGACGGAAGATTTTCGGCCCTTCCTCAAAGCAGGTGGCAACGGCCGCTCTAACCATGGGATATTTTGCTTTGATGTAGCGGATCAATTCCGCATCCATGAAGTACGAACCCGTGGAAGTGGGATAAAAACCAAAGACCTCCTTGAAACGCTCGAAGGAATCGTCGACGATCGCTTTCTTCAGGTCCACGGGAAACAACCAGATGGCCAACTCCTTTGACTTGAACTTGTCACGGAACTCTTTGCAGTTCAGGCCCAAGAAAGTGTGGCCGATTTCATCTCCGAATTCTTCATGATGCCGCTTGACCAGATCAATACACTCATCGTTGAAAAGGCTGGAGTACGTCATTTGAATCGTAGTTTTAAGATGATTGCGATGGGCGATTTCCTGCTGCAAACGGAAGATGTTAATCGATTCACTGACGACCTCTTGCTTACTGACTTCCTGCGTCCTGCCCTCCTGCACACTCGTGTCGATATATTCCGGCACAAGTTCAGGCCGATGAATGATGTTCAGGATGAATGTATCCACGCGGATTCCCTTTCCAGATTGTGATGCAGAACGGTCTGTTTGAATGTCAGCGCGGTAAACCGTGAAAGGCCATTATAAACGATACCCCTCGCCTACCAAGAGGTTGGAACAAAGCTGTAATCGGAGTTGCCTCTTCTCTCGTAATAACGAACATCTCTATCGTTCACTTCGACGAGTTCGTTCGGCAAATCGACGAGGGCTACCATGTGCTTGGATGTTGTCCTATGTGAAGGGTTGATATAATTGATCAGGGATGGATTCGACCAATTTGAAACGGATCACCCTTACGTATAAAAATTCTGCCAGATTGTAGTTAAGGAGTAATACCGTGAGCCAACGCTCTGGATTTGTTCCCATCCGCTTTCATCTTGCAGGAAAAATACTGCTCGTTTTGGGGATCATCGGCCTGCTCGCTGCCGGCGTGGATCTCTTCACGGGATGGTTTAGCTTTCCAACGATTATCCCCATTATGTGTCTGGTCTTTACCCTCGTAGGCTTGTATCTCATTTTTATCGTCCCAAGAGAGCCGGAGGCAAACGCTTAGCGACCTCGTTTGCCGGGGATGAAACCGCGTTGCAATTCGCTGCTTATAGCTCTTGATTCGAATCTGCCAACGGACCGATCAACGGCTCCCCAATGAAGTCAACCAGACTATCCCGGATGAAGAGCAGCGAGTTAACACGCCGATTGAGCTCCAGCAAGAATGTTTGTACAACGCCGTCATCGTCGAAACCAGGCTCAATGACACATCCTGCGACGAAACGGACCGGAAGCACCCGACCCATAGTGTAAATCAATCGATCTTGATCCTCACACACACTTTGGATATACCCACCCAATCCCGCAAGGTGTTTCTCAATTTCCCCGGCAGGCATGAAATTCATACGCACGTGCGCCGCACCGATGTCGAAGACGACCCCGGTCGCGATTCTCACCTGACTCACTCCTTCATAATTTTGGATAACCTCGATTTCGTCGAAAACCCTCGAACCAAGCAAGGATGGGTCGGTGATATAAAACGTTGCAAAATCAGGCATTCAATCCCTCCGCCTCAAAATTCTTATTCCCGGTCCCCAGCATACATCTCCTGCGCATCTCTCGGCAGCCTGCGTACGTGTTGAAGATGAGCCGTGACTTTTTCATCTTCGTCTCCAGGATAAGCATAGCTAAGATGGTCGGCCACCGAACGGGCCGCAGTCCGGAATAACAGGCACGCAGCTTCGAGCGCGTCCCACGTGTTCTCGATGGCGGCACCCGAATAGGTCGCCAGCAGCAACTCCCACAATGCAGGATCGAGATTTCGCTTCAAATTCCGCCCGAATTTACCCGGGTTGCGGGAAAAATAAGTTTTTATACCGACGTGCCAGGTCAGCATTTTCATCAGCTCTGGGCGTAGAAATGTATTGAACGTCCCTTTGGCGTACGTGATCTCCTCGCGCCACAATCCTTTCGCCACGTAGGGACAAATCCACCAAAACTCATTGCAGCAGTCGGCAAACGCCTTTGGCGTAGGTGGCTTGGGCAGATAATCGCTCTCGTTCGAGGGCGGAAAGGGCTCGAAAATGCCATCTTTATCCAGCAACAGCACGCTCAGGCTGTCCCTCGCGAGTTGGTCAACCTTCGCCAGCGGAAAAAGCGTGAGATCGATTCGGTTTCCATCCGCAAACTGCATGAGATACGCGTACCGACCTGAATTGCCCGGATGATCGCCCATTTCATCCGGTAATTGCAGGATCATGAGTTCACCGAACTGTTCGATCCACTCGGGTGTCTGTTTAAACGCTTCCACATCCTTGACGACGTAGACGATATCAAAATCCTGGAAGAAATCCCGAGGCACCTCGGGATTTGCGCGTGAACCGTTCAAGATGACCGCCCGTATGCGCTCATCGTCACGAGCAATGCTGAGAATCATTTCAAGCATTTCTTGGTCGCTGCGCATGGCTTCACGCACTCCAGCAACTTGCAATCCAACGAATAATGGACGAGATCGATCAACCGATTTCCACCCGCACCGGCATCCCCGGCAAATAGGCAGCTCGAGCACTCAGGAAATGTGACGACCAACAGAAATTAGTATTTGGACTGGACGCAAACCGGCCAGAACGTCGTTAAAGAATTCCCGAAAATGAGGGGGGATTTTCAGGCCAACTCCCCTCCTTCCTCATAAATCGCTTTTCCCCTTCAATGAGGTCTGAGAATTTCCGATCGACGCTACCTCCGCCACCTTGCGCATCCTTTATTTTCTTCACCAATTCCATGAGACAAGCCACGTATAGCTTGAAAACGGGCACCTTTTCCAGACGCGCTTCGAAATCCGCCAAATCTGCAGCCCGATTGGCACGTTGCTCAGCGAGTATGATTTCTACTTCTTCTATGAATTTCATAATCGCTGGATTCGCATAGCTAATCTCGATAATCGGAGCATCCGATTGAATCACACATGTCGTGCAATTTTCATCCGAATCGATCGTCAACTTTCCCCCGAACGTATAGGCTTCCACCTTTTTACCCTTGCGGTCCGTTAGAGTCACCAGGCCGGGTGCAGCCTGGTACGTGTCACGATACACCCAAGGATGGTAAATCTCGAGTTGCTCGATCTTGTGGGGACGAACGCTTTCTTTCGAGGTAAAAATCGGGATTTGAGTAATTTTCGGATCGAAGTGCCTCTCCGAAGGGGCACAGAGAATGTTGATTTCTAACCGAGGGCACCCAATAGACTGCGGATTCCGTCCAGGAACAAAACGATAGCCCAGGTCTGCTTCTTCTTTTTCATTTGGTAACGGCATCATTCCTCCTCGCCACCCATCCGTAATCATCCCATAATAACTATAAGCAATACTATGCCTTGTTTTTCGTGGCCGGTCAACACCAATTGGAAAAGCATCTTTCACATCGATGACTCGAAAACCGCCAGATCGGGATGTTTCTTCGCTTCCTCTACGATTGGCCCTCGGACGGCAAAACCGACGGCCAGATCGCTGCCCCGGATGACCAGTAATTTATCGCCAATCTGAACACCATAATGCTGAAGCGTTTCAGGTGGGACTCGAATGGCTCCATCACGCAGCGTGGTCCAGGAATACGGCCTTCCTTTATAATCAACGACCGCACATTCTGGCAACTGGAATTTGGCAAGTTCCGGATGCGTTTGCAACACAGCCGCGATCGGTGTCCGTGAGAATGAATCCCGGGAACCCACGCTGAAGCCAGCGGACTTCCTGCTGCCCGGCAGGATGATTAATTTCATCGAATCTGTAAATCCGTACTCTTCCACAGCTTCCGGAGGGAGCAGGATTCGACCCGTTTGCACCACTCGCGTCCAACCATACGCATGCTTGCCACCTTTAACAAGTTGGGGCATACCCGAACTCCTCGAAACGTTTTCAACCCGCTATCGTACACAGGGACCAACAAAATTGGGGGGGTTTTTCGGCCAGCTGTTTATGAATCACTCGGAATACGGATCGGCCAGGAAGCACACCGCGTGGTTTCGTTCCGAATCCGCGACTACTCGGACGAATTTCCCGTCTGTAGCTTCGGGGACATCGATCAAGCGCACGATATTTTCATGTTTGCGTGCTTTGGGTATTAATTTCAAGAGCACGTTCGGCGCGGTCTCGAAGAATGCGGTTTGAAATTGTGTGGCCTCGTCATCAGGATAGACAGGCATATAAATGATTTGAGCTTCAACCAGATCCTGGAAGAAATGCGTGCCGTACGAGACTTCTGGCACGTGTCCAGCTTCCTCCAAGGCCATTTCCACCAACACCGATGCATTATCGATGTCTGCATACCCGACGTTGACACCTAAGTTGATGTTGCCGCTTCCCCAGCGTCCCGGACCCATCATGATAATCTTGCCTTGTTCGATCTCTGTCAAGCGGTTGATCTGACCTACCAGACGTCCCAAGTTCCGTCTATCTTCGTTCGAAGCCAGATGGTTATACCCGTGGGGATCGATGTACATAATGTACCGGATTTGCGGCGAGCTGCCGCCTCCGATCATGCGTTGAGAACGAAAGAGAACTTGCTCCGGCTTTAAATTTGCCGGAAGCGATACATCGATGGTTGAACCCGGCAACAACAATGGCCGACATTGGAGTAAATTGATGCTTACCTGTCCATCTTCATCGATACCTGCCGTAAATTCAAGGTCCACGGGTTGGCCATACCCTTTTTCCAGCTTTGCCAGGATTTTACCCATCATCGCCACGAAATCCGTTCTCTGGAGTAGATTGTTAAACGTCAACACGAGCTGTTCCGGCTCGCCTTTCACGTTTGCTGAAATCGGATCGTAGGGATAGCCGTCTTGCATAACAGATACGAATAACTCCAGGTTGGGATAGCGCCCATCCGATAGCACTTCAGGCAACGGGTGACTGGTAAAACACTTTTCCCGTAAATCCAGTAAATCAATTTCATGCTGGGAATATTTCGCCACTCTGACGCCCACTTCCGGGCGCAAATTCGGATCACTGATGGCGATCATACGCGGGTAGTCAGCGCCTACGCGCTCCACGGCTCGCGTTCCTAACCCAAAAACGAGCCGGATGAGTCCCTGTTTGGGATCGAGACGGTCGTTCCATACATAGATATTGCGGGAAAAAGCCACGCCGGCAAGTGCCGGAAAATAATAATGCCGATACGGGATGCCGGAAACACGCTGCACGAGAATCGCCATTTGCTCGTCAGTATCGCCCAGACCGCGGCGGCTGCGGTAGGAAAGTGCATCCGGATTGAGCGCACTGGCATACACCAACTTGATCGCCCGCATGAAATCATCGAGCCGCGATTTGGGATCGCCTTGATTGGCGCAAAAGATACTGCGGTATTTTCCCGCAAACGCATTTCCAAAGCTGTCTTCCAACAAGCTGCTCGAACGCACGATAACCGGCGCCTGGCCATAATAATCGAGGATGAGTCGGAACTGCTCTCGAATCGACCCCGAAAAAGATCCTGCCAGGAAACGCTGCTCCACTTCCTCGAATTCCTCGTTCGAAAGCGACGAACTGCGCGTCATCTGCAGTCTCAGCCGGAAGAGATCATTATGAACCAGAAAAGAGAAGAAGACATCGGAGCCAATGTAGAACGAATCATGGTCCTCCAGGCGCTCGATTAGCTCGGCGTCTCCGGGTTCATTGCCCGACGATAAGATCCGCCGTGCCAGCAGCATGCCGGCAGCCTTACCTCCGATCCGACCGGCGCCAATCAGCCGGTCACGCACAGCAAATAGATCATCCAACGTAAAATATCGCTCGGCGAGTCTGGCAAAGATCGGATGTCGGCCGATGAGCATGCGGGTGAATTCTCTTTTCAGCGCCAATTGCTCTTCGTTATCTTCGTCGAGCTCGGATGGTGATGTTCGATAACGAGCCAATTTTTGATATACACTTTCCCAGGGATCCAATGGCTGCGTCGAACTGCGCAGGGGGGATTGACGCGCCGAGCCCAGAATCTCCGCGGCTTCACCGCTGTTCGCTAGCGGCATCCAGCGCTCGCCCTCCGCTACGTGCGGCAAAAACATCTGCGGTGAGTAGCGATTCCACACTTTGATGGGATGCACGTACATCTGCTCTTTGACGTGGTAGACATTGAGCAGGACTTGTGTCGTGTCGCGAATGCGGGCTACCGTACCGTGCGAATGATGCCCGGAGGTGAGCGCAAAATACGTCACGGTGTTCAACTCAAACAGATATGGACAGGTTACCTGAAAGAAATTAGCCAGCGATTCGTCTGTCACCCACTTGTCTACCAAGTATGATAAATTGTCGAAGATATAAAACACCTTCGGCCCTCGCGATTCGATATACTGATGCACCTCACGGGTGAAGGTGTCAAACCCTACAGCAGGATTGAATTCCACGATTTCCACGTTGGATGAGGGTTCCAACAACGCTGCGTGAGAGGCGAAACGTAAATATACTACCGGCCAACCCCCCTCGACGGCGGCCTGCGCAAAGGGCCGGACAAAGCGGCGGTAATCTTCTAGATCGTCGACCTGCCAGACGACGTTATCGCCAAGGCGGAATCCTTGTAGAACATTATCGAGAGCATCAATACCGCTGCGGATTGTCTGTTTTTCCATCCCTAGTACCTGTTAACAAATATCCCCGTGGTCATCTTCATTATAAAAGAATCTTGTGCGATCTCGATCCGGTATTATCCGCTGCCCGTGAAAGTTCAGGTATATGCAAATGCACGCTGGGGATGACGAAGTGGAACGTCGCTCAAATGGGATGCACACCTTGTATTCTAGATCAATTTTCGCTATCTGTTGGCCAGATCGTTCGATTTTTCCGGGCAGGATGTTCCACGAACTCGGTGTAAGAATAAATACCGCGGGACTTTCGTCATGTACTCCCGGTAGCTGTCACCATAATGAGCCAGGCAGAGCTTCTCTTCTCCCAGGATTTGTTGGTGATAAATCAATGCGACGCATAGAATGATCCCCATATACAGCAGTATGCCGGTCATCAACGCCGCCGCAAACATGATCAACGCCAATCCCACCCACTGCGGATTGCGAGACCAGCGATAGAACCCCGAGACGACGGGTTGGCCGACCGGCGTGGTCCGGAATGTATTCAGCGAACCGATAACCATGATATAACCCCCAATATACAGCAACACACCGATCACAAAACCGAGCGTGCCAAAGCGGAGCGGTGTAAATACCATCATAACGATGCAGGTAATTAGCCCGATCTGACCCATCGCACGCAAGATTTTTATTCCGCTCGACATGCTGAACTTCGGATCTTCAAAAAGTCGATCTCTGGCGTCGTTTGAGAAAGCAAGTACTGAAAGTACGAGCCCCACGGTATAGAGAAGTATCGCCAGCCAACCGTTTAGCAGCCCAATCTGGAATTCGGGGAGTACTGTCATCGATCTTCCTTTCTCGCGTGAATTTTCGAATTTCTCTTATTATTCCCCATACGAGTGAAATGAAATTGAACTCTGGCTTTCCATCACTGTGCAAAGAACGAACATCTCGCCGGATTTACATCTCCGCGGTCTGAAGAAACCCATTCGAAAAACGATTGTCGCCACATTAAGCTGGAATCGAAGTCGCAAATGCTAATACCGGCTTCCGAAACGCATCTGAAACGCTTGATAGCTCTCGATAGCCAGAATTCCAAACAAAAAGGTTATGTACATGCTGTTGAACAGCACCAATCCCAGCAGCGCGATGATGAATCCTGCAACCGCTGAAACCAGGAGTGAGGTGCGCAAACCACTCAATGGATCCATGCGTATGAGCGCCTCTCGAGCAATGTCGCCACCGTCGAGCGGATAGACGGGCATGAGATTCACCAGTCCCCAAAAGACATTGATCCAAAGAAAGGTCATCACTACCAAATTGGCGACATAACTGCTCACGGGTAAGCGTGCCATCGGCAAAGGAATCACGCCAAACAAAGTCGAAACGAAGATGCTCCCACCGGAGACAGCGACTGCGAGCATGACAAGCCCCGCCAGAAGGAAGCCGGCGAAGGGTCCGGCAAACGAAACCACGATTGATTGTGTGGCGTTGAACGATACATCCGCTCTCCCGCTTCCCCAACGTACGGATTCGGGTACGGTTACGCCTCCCGCAAGATGGAGCACGATGTGTGAATCGATGCCGTACATTTTCATCGCAAAGGCGTGCCCCAACTCATGAACGATGATCGAGACAAAGAGAACGACGAGCCAAACCAGCAAATTAACCAGGCTGCCCGCTGAAGCCCCAAAGAGGATTGCCATCAGCCAGAATAACGGGTGAACGCGAATGGGAATCCCTGCAAATCGAAAACGTAGATCGTATTGTGTCAGGGGTGGTGGTTGGAATAGGTTCATAATTACTTCATGGCTTTCGTTCTCAAGCCGTTATAACCCGGCTCGGATCCCATCCAATTTTATCTTTGCATCCGGCACCACTGCGAAGAATTCGGTTAACTTCGTACAAGGGTATTCAGCACAATGTCCACAGTTTGCCACGCCCTTGTCCACCCCGCATTTGCGGATTTCACACACGCTGCAATGTTGGAAGAGCAACCCGCTCACCGACGTACATCCGTCGCAATAAATATCACCGGCTTGAAGGTCGGTGCCGAATTCCTCTGACCATAACGCTGCGACTTCCGCGCGCTTCGCATCGTCGTTCGTTTTGGTGGCGATCAACGCTCCACATTGCAGGCAATCCAATCCACAGTAGGCAATCATTTCATCCATCATCGAATCCTTTCATCTTGCCGCGCTGAAGACAATGCTGCCCGACTCGCATCTTATGATATCGACCTTAACAATGGATTTTACTCCACGATTCCCGAACATGATACGCCGTTTTCCGTCCCCACCCAGATCGAACCATCCGGCGCAATCGCCAGGGAATAACCATGATTTTCGATTAATCCATCGTTCGTGTGATAAGTATGCCATTTGCGACCATCGAAACGGGAAATCCCCTTTACCATCCCCCAACCTCCTAGCGATATAGTGCGCCAAAGTTGGCGCAAGCCCGGAAGTCAGCCCCTTCGCGATCCGCAGTGCCAAAAGCATTCCAGGCACTGGGGCGGAAGATTTTTTCTTCGGGAACGTTGTGCATGTATACCGGAATACGCAGCATCGAAGCCAAGGTGATGAGATCAGCTCCGATATGTCCACAAGTGAATGCGCCATGGTTTGCACCCCAGGCATTCATCACGGAGTAAGGATCGCGAAACACACCGGTTCCAGTGGTGCGTGGCACAAACCAGGTCGTTGGCCAGGTGGGGTTGGTGCGGGAATCCAGAATGTCATGGATTTCGGGGGGCAGGTCCACAATGTGGCCCTCGGCCAGCTGCAATGCCGGTCCGAGACCCTGTACCAGGTTGATCCGGCACATCGTAATCGGCATACCGCCGCGGGTCAGGAAATCGGTGGACCAACCTCCGCCACGGAAATATTCCGTCACGGAGGCGCACCATTCGGTGGCTTCCAAACACTTCGTGGCCTCTTCAGGGGTTACCTCCCACCAGGGTTTGATGGCCGGCTTGCCATCCGATTCCTGTTGGCCGGTACCATCCAATGCCGATGGGCCGGAGTTGATCAGATGCAGCACGCCTTTCTCAGCAAGCCCCGCCGGACGGTAGCCGGTGACACGTTCGATGGCATCCGGGCTCCAATACGTACGGACGTCGGAGAAGATCTGCGCCGATCCGGTGAGCAGATGCCCAAAGAGCATACAGACTCCATTGAGGGCATCATTCTCGGTGGCAACGATATAAGGCTGGCGGATGCCGTTCCAATCGAAGGATGAGTTGAGTACCGCCTCGAGAAAGTCCCCATTGGGCATGAAGTCTGTCCAGTGGCGCTGTCCTTGAAAACCTGCCATGATCCCATTGTGTCCGAGTGCTTCCTCGCCAAATCCAATCGCAGCCAGACGGGGGTTGCCGACCATCAGATCACGTGCGATCATCGCCATCTTGACGGAGACTTCCCAATCCTTGTCTTTCTGTTCTCGGCTGCGCTGTTGATCTGCAGGGTTAACATCCTGACCTTCTCGGCAGTTGGCTTTGACCCATTCTATGGCCTTCTCAAACTCAAGAGGATCGAAAATCCCCTCATTCAAGCGGCGAATGAACTCGACCATGTCGATCGATTCAACCCGCATTCCCAGATAGGATTCGAAGAAATCTTGATTGACGATGGAACCAGCGATTCCCATGGAAACACCGCCCATCGACACATAGCTTTTACCCCGCATTGTGGCAACTGCTAACCCGGAACGTGCGAAACGCAGCAGCACTTCCTGGACATCTTCAGGGATGGACGTGTCATCGGAATCCTGGACATCCCGACCG
>CAYYVY010000020.1:0-50611 GCA_964475265.1 uncultured Anaerolineaceae bacterium
TGTTGAAAAGATCTTTTATCAGGGCAGGGAAATCTATCGACTGAACTATCATGGGGGCGGCGTCAAATCGAGATAAAGATTCCTTGCGGGCTGTTTAAAATGACAAACATTCATGCAGAGAGCAGGGACAGGATTCCATCTCACTTTAGATGTAAGTAATTCTCGAAATCAACTGCGGATTCAATTCTGGGAATTGCGCCGTTCTGCGGCTAAGTTACGGTGCAGGTAGCGCACCTGCCAGACGCGGTAGGCGGCTTCGAGCTGGATGCGCAGCGTCATTTTTGATTGCCCGATGCGGCGGTCCTCGAAGTAAATCGGGGATTCGATCATGCGGTAGCCCAATTTCTGCGCCACGTAGCTCATCTCTACCTGGAAGACGTAGCCATTCGAGCGGATGCTGTCCAGCGGCATGCCCTGCAGCGTTTCCCGGAGCCAGAGGCGATAGCCACCGGTGGCGTCCTTGATTCGCAGGCCGAGAATCAAACGAGCATACAGGTTGCCGAAGGCCGAGAGCAGCACGCGGCCGAGGCCCCAGCGTTCGTCGAGCCGACCGCCAGGAATATAGCGCGAGCCGGAGACCGCATCGGCGGTTTCTAATTTGTCCATGAATTCCGGCAGATAGGTGGGATCGTGTGAGAAATCTGCGTCCATCTGGGCGATGGCTTCGGCATCCCCTTGAAGAGCGGTTTTAAACCCTGTAATGTACGCCGATCCCAATCCCAATTTGCCTTCCCTGTGGATAACCGACAAACGACCGGGACGCGCTGCTGCAAGTTCGTCCGCAATTCGCCCGGTACCGTCCGGTGACGCATCGTCGACGACGAGGATCTTGAGATCGGGGATCGGAAGCGCCCACAGGTCGGCGGCAATCGCTGCCAGGTTCTCCGCTTCGTTGTAGGTCGGGATGACGACGGTCAGTTTACGCATCGAAGGAATCCGCTCGCACGATCCGTCGAAACGACCGTTTCAGCAACCATGTTTGCGTCGCTCGCAATACGTTGGTGATTTGGATGTGGTTCTCTCGCCCGTATGCTGGAACAGGATTTTCGGGGGATGAGGCCGTTGGGGTTAATCATTCGTCCCCGGAAGGCTTAAAGTAGACTCGAAAGGTCGTCGACAGCTCGACGCATGTCAAGAAAAAGCAAGCCCAATTTCGCTTGTTCGCGGGCAAGAACTGTAAGAACTGCTTCCGCACCGACTGACATCAGGACGACGAAACCGTGTTTGCCGCGGATGTATACCTGGTCAAGGTTGCCCCGCCCCAATTCGCCTGCGATGCGTTCGCCGAGGGATAGCATCGCCGCTGACATCGCGGAAACACGATCCTCCTCGACGTTGCTGGGAAGGGCGGAGGCGATGGTCAATCCGTCTACACTTACCACGGCAGATGCTTCGACATCCGGTGAGGACGCTTGTAGATCTCGCAGACGGTCAACCATGAGTTCGGTGCGTGTTTTGGCCAAAGTTAAACTCCTAGAGACCAAACTCATACAGTTCGGATGGTATGTTCAGGTGAAGCGGCGCTACTGTAGCATAGCGTATAATGCTTGTCAAGCAGACCCTGTTCTCACGTACGTAATCGCCTTCGATGGGCTATAATGCGTTGGTCGAATGACGTACGTTCTGGATGAAAATCCAGACATTTTAATTCCTTGGGAGTGTGTATATGCCGGTTTGGCTCGAACAACAGATTGTCTCTTTCCTTACAGAGTTGTTTCAATCCATGGGTTGGGGAGGAGTTGTTGGAATCATGGTATTGGAAAGCGCCAACATTCCCATCCCCAGCGAGGTCACAATGCCCTTGTCGGGATGGTTGCTCGTGCAAGCGCAGGGAGGATCGGGCTGGGAAGCATTACTCCTCGGCGGTTTATGGGGCGCAGTTGGATGTACGCTCGGCTCGGTGATTTCCTATTCACTTGGCGCTTGGGGTGGACGCCCGCTGCTGGATCGGTACGGCAAGTATTTGATGATCAACACTCACGATCTCGAAGTGGCGGATGGTTGGTTCAAGCGTTGGGGTGAGTGGGCGGCATTCATTTCTCGTTTGATTCCCATCGTGCGCACTTTCATCTCGTTCCCGGCCGGTGTCACCCGGGCGAGGTTCGCGCCCTTCACCATTTTCAGTTTTATCGGATCGTTTCTCTGGTGTGCCGCATTGGCCTATGGCGGCTATGCTTTTGGCGCCCGCTGGGAGGAACTGCGGGCGATCATGCGGCCTTTCGATATTCCCATCGCCATCGTCTTGCTTATCGGATTCGGGTATTACGTGGTTCACCACGTTCGCAGGGGTACTCGCGCGAAACAGCAGGAAACTTCCTCCGTGGATTGAAGATCCAGCAGGTTGGAAAACGAGTTGTGATCGCGCCCGAACCGTGTTGACAAACGCAACGCTGCGCAGACGTCGGACGCTTCCCAGACCGCATCGATTCTAAGAACTTTAAAATGAGTCGAATGGATTCTTTTTGCCTGGACCAGCGGAAGAGATTAAATCCACGTCTCCCGGTGTAGGCGGCGTAAGATCTTCCCAATCTTCCCGCAATTTTTCGGGGATTACGACCAGGCCGAAGATCGCTGCTGTGGATAGACCGACCAGGATGATAATGCCTACGATCAAGATGCTGTAGGCGACCTCGCTGGCGACGATCATTTCCCCACCCTGGCTGGGTAAAGCTCCGATACCGATGCCAATGGCTGCGGCGTTCCACAAACCGTGCATGCTAATGGCGAGCGCAAAGGCGCCGAAGAATCTCTTCCAGCGTTTGAACGTGATAGCTTGTCCAATCCCCCAACACGTCATGCCCGCCGTGAACGTGTGCAGCATCGTTGCGGCGCCGCGTGTGGCCATGGTTTGCGTCCATTCGGCCCCGGTCGGTGTTAGCAATATGGCCTCAACAAATGCGAAACCGACACCGCCGAGAATCCCGCTGAGAAAGGATTCCGCTGGCGAGGGTTTCGTGCGAAGAATTGGAAGAATCGCTGCGCTTTTCAGACTCTCTTCAATAACTGGCACGAGTACACATACAAATACAACGATGATGACGATGATGATCGGTTGATCGAACAGGGCGGCATAGCTTTCGAACATGGATTCGGAAGCCCAATTCTCCGGATTTGACAATGCGTCAAACAGCGCTTCTCCTTCCGTGGTGGCCATACTTCTTACGAGAAAGGTGGTCATCCCTACGATCATAAGGACGAGTTCGACGATAATGGCTGAAGTCGGTATGATCCAAGTGCTGAAGAAAAGGGATCCCCAGAAACGGCGCAGGGATACCCGCGGGGTGTATCGCAGGACCAGCAGGATCGCAAATACGGCCGGGATTGCGGCAGCAGCGATGTGAACGATGGGACTCAGTACGGTGATCCGACCGGTTTTCTCGATGGTGAAATATCCCAGCGCCAGGATGAGCGGGAATAACATGCCGATGTAACGCAGTTTTATTTTCGGCGGTTTCAGGCGCGGGGTTTCTCGGCCTTGAATTGCTCGCAAGCTGATGATCACAGAAGGAATGCTGATTAAAGAGAGGGCGATGACCGTCCAAAACGCGCCGATACCTCCAGTTTCTTCACCTCTCGCATTGCTGAGGGAGGCTTGGAAGAGAAGAAAACAACCCGCACACAAACACAGCAAAAACACGCCTCCAAAACCGAGCAGGAGCAGGTAGTCGATAGCGTCGCCGCGTTTTCTTTGTTCGTTCATGGTCCCTCGATTGTTACGGAGTGTATCACAGCCTCGGGCTCGGTGAGTATGTCGTCGAGTGGGGATCGCTTTTTGAGGGCTTGCAGCAAATCCAGGCCATCGATGACACGGCCGAAGATCGTGCGCGTGCCGTTAAGTGAGGCCAAGGGGGCAAGGGTGATGAAAAACCGACTCCCATTCGATCCTGGACCCTGACTTATCAGAGCCACCATGCCGGCTTGATCGAAAGTCAGAGAAGCATCGATTTCATCTTCAAATGAATATCCGGGTCCACCCCAGCCCGTGCCGCTCGGGTCACCGCATTCGATCCACGCCTGCGGTTCGACGCGATAGAGTGGATTGCCATCGAACCAGCCCTGCTCGGCGAGAAAAATGAAACTGTTGACCGCCAGGGGGGCGTGTTGAGGATAGAGTTGGATGACAATCTCACCCTGCGGAATCTCCAGGTAGGCGAGGTATTCTCCTTGAATATCGATAGTGAAGGGGGGATATCCCGCGAATTGCCGGGGTTTCAGCATTTCCAAACGTATCGAAGCTTCGAGGTTGTCCAGCGTGACCGGCAATCGATACCAGAGTCCATTGAAATAGATAAAAGGGACGCCCGGTATCCCCGCCGCAGCGGTCTCAAAGTAGGTGTTGATCATTCGTTCTTGGTACACTCGATCGTCAATGGCTTCAGCGAACTGGTTTTGGTTCAGGCCGATCTGGATAGCGCTTTCCTTCAACCAGATTACGAACGCCTCTGGCGATAATTCGAACCACTCACTGTATTTCTCGAAAAGGACGTCGTACATTTCCCAAAATGCCCCTTGCGCACCGGCTGTCTCTGCAGCTTCCGCCGCCAGGGAGGCCTTGTCGTGTAAATAGAGCTGCGGGAAATGACGAAAGATGATACGCAGGTCCCGCGGATGCCACGCGCGTAACTGGGACAATATGGTTTCGAGCCAGGCACATTCCGTACTCTGGAAATCCATGTAAACGACCAGGGTGACGCTGGCGTCCGGATCTCCTCGGCTCCAATCCGCATTCGAGACCGGCTGCAGGGGAAACAAGGTGGCCGTCGCCGTTTGGGCGAGTGAGGTCTGAACCGCTGCAATGCCGGTCGGGGTAGATGTGGATGTTGGACCCAGCCGTACGGAGGTTCTAGACGCCGTTGCCATTGATCCTGGCGCTGGAGATCGAGCCGCGCTGCAGGCGCAAGCCAGTAACGTAAGCGTGAGGAAAAATATTAAGGCCGGCATCAATCGGCGTCCTGCTTGACGGCGGTGATTCGCATCCGTTGGGGATCGAATGGGCGCATTGCCACAACGCTGCATCGACATGGATTCGCTCAATCCTCGCGCTGCTCTGGGATCTCGAACCATTCGATGGGTATAACCTGGCCGGTGATGTAGCGCGCTTCGTCTGATGCCAGAAAGACGCACGCGCCGACGTGATCCTCAGCCTTCAACATGCGGCTTTTGTCCTCTTCGATCTGCGCCCGGAAGGCGGTATCTGCCTTCCCGGGTGCGATGGCGTTGACGCGGATGTTGTCGGTTTTGCCCTCTTCGGCGCAGGCTTTGGTGAATCCGATCTGTCCCCATTTGCTGGCGCAATAAGCGCTCAGCAGCTTATAGCCTTGGAGGCCGCCGAGTGACGAGACGTTGATGATCGATCCGCCGCCGCAGTCCCGCATCGGCCGCCAGACGTGCTTGGTGCACAGAAAGGTACCGACGAGATTGACGGCCAGGATGGATTCGAATGAACCCTTTGTCATTCCCCAGACGGGACGTATGCCGCCGATACCGGCGTTGTTGACCAGGATGTCGAGGCGGCCGAAAGCATCCAGGGTCTCCTTTACCATGGCTTTGACCTGCGTCTCGTCGGAAACGTCACACACGAGGGCCAGCCCTCGCCGCCCGAGTTTGCGGATATCCGCAGCGACGCCTTCGATTTGTTCTTTCGTCCGCGCGCACACCACAACGTCCGCCCCCTGCGAGGCGAATTCTAGTGCAACGGCGCGGCCGATGCCGCGTCCGCCGCCCGTGATGATGGCAATCTTGTGCGCTAGCCGCATGAATGCCTCCCTCGCAGAACGGGTACGATTGTAGCAGGAATCCGGTTTTAAGGCCTCGGGCGTGCTTTCGTTGAACGTCCGCGGCGATATCCCTTGCTACGGGGAAGTCGATGCGGTATCCTTTGAAAACAATCGGGGGTGGTTGGGTCCCGGTGGGCTCCCCGGTCTTCAAAACCGGTGGCGGGCCGTTAAGCGGGCCGCGGTGGGTTCGACTCCCATCCACTCCCGCCTGTACTTTGTGAGGGATGGTATGGAAAACAGGATTGAAGCGCAGGAAGAGGATATCGTCGAGCGTTTACTGCCTTACGTGCAGAGAGTCATGCGGGTTGAAGATCTCTCCTCCGGAGGAAAGAAGGAGGGCTTCGCGGCGAGATTCCGCGGCCAGCTGACGATCGACTCGCAAACGGCCTACGATCGCCTGGAACCGCGTTTTCGTGAGATGGGCACCACCCTTTTCTTTCAAGAAGAGGAAGGACGCCACATCGTCCTCGCCGTTCCCGGTTTGATTCAACCCACGCCGTCCAATCCGTGGATCAACCTGCTCATGTTCGTACTGACCCTGGCCAGCGTCTTTTACGTCGGCGTGTTGAACGCGGCCAGCTACAACATTTCCGAGGGCGTTCATGGCGAGAATATTTACCTGGCGCAGGATTATCCGCTTGCTATCGTGTATGCTGCCAGCATCTTGTCGATCTTGCTCGCGCACGAATTCGGCCATTATCTCGCCGCTCGCTATCACAAGACGTCAGTTACCCTGCCGTATTTCATCCCTTTCCCCACGTCGTTGGGGACCATGGGCGCATTCATCCGCCTCAAGGAACCCCCACGTAACAAGCGTGTGCTCCTGGATATTGGCCTGGCCGGTCCGATCGCCGGATTGATTATCACCATCCCGGTTTTGTTGATCGGGTTGTCGCTCTCCAACGTGGGGAGTTTGCCGCTCGCGCCAAGCCAGACCGAGGTCTCCCTGTTGGAGGGGAATTCGCTGCTCTACCTGGCGGCAAAATACCTCGTGACTGGGCAGTTCCTCCCCGCGCCGCTGAATTACGGCGGCGTCTCCCCGGTCTTGTACTGGGCGCGCTATATTTTTATCGGCATGCCCATCCCTTACGGCGGACGCGACGTGATGCTGCATCCGATGGCGTGGGCCGGATGGGCAGGGCTTTTGGTCACCGCGCTTAACCTCATCCCGGCCGGTCAACTGGATGGCGGCCATGTGGTTAACGTGCTCTTCGGGCGGCGGGCGATCAAGATGTGGCCCTACATCGTGACGGCCTTATGTTTGTTGGGGCTGGTGTGGACGGGTTGGTTCATCTGGGCGGGCTTGATCTTCTTTCTGGGCCGGACCTACGCGCGACCCTATGATTCGATCACGCCGCTCGATAATCGCCGGAGAGCGATGGCGATATTTGGTTTGATCCTCTTCGTTCTGGTATTCATCCCAATTCCGCTGCAGATCATGTAGCTTGCAGCGGGATGATTTTAGTGGGAAATGGGGGAGCTCAGATAGCTTCCAGCGTGCCGCGCCGCTTCGCCTGTGTTTCGAACCAGCGGAACATCACGTAGCCGAGTAGAGTGTAAATAACCCCCAACAAGAGCTCATTTGCTAAAGCCGGAAGGACCTGCACCAGGTTGCCGCCAGCGATGATGCTACGTGCGGCGGCGATGCCGCGTGTGAGTGGTAGGAAATCGGAAATGCTGCGCATCAGCGGGGGAAGGGATCCTAATGGGATGTTGGCGCCGCTGAACAACAGCAAAAGGAAATACACCGTGTTGTTGATGAAGAACGTATTGCGGGTGATCAGGCTGAAACAGCCGAGCAGTAAGCCCAATCCTGACGTGCTGATGGTGGTTATCAGAATGGTGACGATCAAGGCGAGGGGATCCGCCTGCGAAAGGTCTAAACCGAGCAGTAATACACCCCATCCAAATCCCAGGAAGACACCCAGCATGCCGTCGAAAATATGGAAGAAAGCGCGGCCCACGATCATCGCCATGCGGTTGGCGGGCGTACCAAATAGATAGGGCAGCGTGCCCTCCCAGCGGTCGCCGCCGATGCTCATGGTGACTCCGAATATGCCGCTAAGAGCCGTCATAAGCACGGAATTGCCGATCACAAAGAAAGTCGGGTCGCGGCTGTCGGTCGCAAACCTACCCAAGAAAGAGAAGAAGAGGATCTGGTTGAGCGGATTGACGACCTTGGTGGCAATGTAGTTGACCGGCTGCAGCCAGCGGAACAGGGCAATGTACGAGAGGTAGGCGCCTTGAAAGAACAGGCGCAGATTGAGTCGCAGCTTATTCATCGTGAACACCCCGGAATAGGGTTTCGTGTAGCCAATTCACGACTGTCGATATCCTCATTGCAGACCAAGCGTGGCATCTTCACGCACTTTACGCAGCATGATGCGAAATAGGATTTGCGAAATGAGCAGACTAAGAATGCTGAAAACGACGAGCATTAACAGGGAGAAGCCGATATCGGATGGTGACGTGCCACCGCTGGAAGCGCCGTGCAGGGCGCGCGCCGCCCAGTAAGGCGGCAGCAAGTAGCTGAATGGTGTCGTCCAGTCTGGGAGCAGGGCGATCGGAAATAAAAATCCGCACAAAATATACACGGGGTATTCCAGGGCATTCTGCCAACGCTGCACGCTTGGATTTAATAAGAAGATGGGTGAGATGATCAAGCCGAAACAGATGAAGGCGATGACCGTCATCCCCAGCGAAAGGATGAAGAGCAGCGGTTGCTGTATGGAAACCTGGTAGCCAAATACCCACGAGACGAGGGAATAGCAAACGAACATCGAGCCGAGGGATTGGCTGACGTTGGCGAGATTCTTTCCGAATACGATGACCGAGATGGGCGTCGGTGTAGCGGTAATCATTTCCAGCGTTCCGGTCCAACGCTCCTGTGTGATACTGTTGCCGCTTTCAAAGAGCAGATTAGTCCACAATCCGGTCATACCGCTGCCCACGACGATGAAGATAATCGCTTCACTGACGCGGTCTCCGATCATCCACAGCGCAAGCGTTGCGATGAGTAAAGGTTGGATCAGTACACCAAAGATGATGAACATGTCGAAGACGTTCTGGCGAAAGGTCATCACGGCCGAAGATTTCATTGCGCGCAGATTCTTCATCGCCCACCATGAATGCATTACGACCCGCCTACGAGACGCACGTAGGCGTCCTCGAGCGTGGGTTCGCGTACGATGACTTTGCCGACGCGCACACCGTCCATTGCGGCGAGCAATTCGGGAACGGCTTCCGATCCGATCGGGGAATGGGCGAGCAAAATCTGTCTTTGATCCTGATCCTCGACGTTTACTGTGTCGATGAAAGGCAGTTGGCGCAGTTGACCGAGAGTCTTGTCGGGCAGTCCGAATACCTCGATCTCAATCACAGAGAGATCGCTCACCAGGTCTTTGAGACCTTCCGGCGTATCCATGGCGACGATGCGACCATGATCGATGACCGCGATTCGCTCGCACAACGCATCCGCCTCAAACATGTAATGTGTTGTAAGCAGAATGGTCTTCTTTTCGGCCTGCAGATTGCGGATGACCTGACGTAACTCGCGAGCCCCGACGGGATCGAGCCCCATCGTGGGCTCGTCCAGGAAGAGCACTTCCGGATCGTGGAGCAGGGTGCGTGCGATGTGCAGACGCTGCTTCATGCCGCGCGAATAGCCTTCGACGCGTTCCTGGCCTCGATCTTTCAGTCCAACGAGATCGAGAAGATAGGGGATGCGTTCATCGCTGACCTTCGGATCGACGTGGTACAGGCTGGCGAAATAGCGCAGGTTGTTGATCCCCGACAGCCGCCAGTACAGGCCGCGTTCCCCGCCGAAAATGAAGCCGATACGCCCGCGGATGGCGTCCGCATGCTCGACTACGTCGTAGCCCAACACGCTGGCCGAACCTGCGGTGGGGATGAGCAGCGTGGTCAGCATCTTTACCGTGGTTGTCTTGCCGGCGCCGTTGGGTCCGAGTAGACCGAACAGGCTGCCATGCGGCACGTCGAAGCAAATGTCGTCTACGGCGACGATTTCCTTGATTTTCCTGCGAATCACTCCGATAGAGGTTTTAAATACTCGGCGCAGGTTGCGTATCTCGATCGCGTTCACGTAGCCCTCCCGAAATGAGACACGGGCTTACTCACCGTCCGATATTCTCCACATAGATAAGCCTATCACAAATGATGTCATGTCTTGCATTTTCGAATATGTTGGAAATTTATGAGATTAGAAGTCGTCCAACGCTCGATCTCATTTGCCCAGGGTGGTCGATTTCCCCTCTTCTGTTCTATCAACTTCTTTCCGCCACCTCGGGTTTGCATCGCCAGCCAGGTCGCCCAGGAACAATGGTTCCAAGAGTGAGATGGTGCTGGCGAAGAGCCCGATGAATCCCAAAATAGCGCCGTATGTCGCACCGGTTTGAAATCCCTCCTTGCCGGCGATAAGAAAACCGAGCATGCCCAAACCGGCGATCCCCGCCCCGAAGGTGATCAACGTGTTGCGAAGTATCACTTTGAGAAACGCTTTCCAATTCATGTTCCCGTTCCTTTGCAACTGGATGCTGTGCACACGATTATGCCGTCCACAGGGTCAAGAAAAGTATATCATTCCACAATTACGAATCATCACAGTTCGGAGTGGGCTCTGAGAAACAAAACTCACGGCCGCCATTCCGGCGAACCGTGAGTATGAAGGTCGGGGCGGCCGGATTTGAACCGGCGACCTCACGGACCCGAACCGTGCGCTCTAGCCGGGCTGAGCCACGCCCCGATTGGGTGTAGTGTACCGCTGTTTCGAAAGCAGGTCAACGCAAAGCGAAAAGAGTAGGAATTATAGCTTCACTTCCGCGAGGTAAGCGGCGTTTCAATCTGCCGTAAATACTCTGGCGGCGGTCATGTCTCGGGAGGATTTGATCGGCAAGGCGAAGCAGAACAAGCTGCCGGTCCCTTCCCGGCTCTCGCACCAAATCTCTCCATCATGCAGTTCCACCATGGCGCGGGCGATAGAAAGACCGAGACCCATTCCGCCATGCTTGCGGGTGAGGTGCGATTCCACCTGGTAGAAACGGTCGAAGATACGTTCGATGTCGGCGGCCGGAATTCCGATGCCGGTATCGACGACGAACACCTTGACTTTGTCCCCCGCACGCTCCGCCTTAATCCCCACCTGACCGTTGGGATCGGTAAAGATGACCGCGTTTTGTACGATGTTAGATAGCGCCACGTCGATCTTCTCTCGTTCGCCGTCGATGGTCAACGTATCACCTTCTGGAACGTCGTGGCTGAGGTGGATCTTCTTGGCCGCCGCGATCTCTCGGAACCGCCCGGCCACTTCCTCAACCATTGCGCTCATCGAGAACTCGTTGCTGCGGATCCTGGCCAGCCCCTCTTCTTTCTGCGCGATCGCCGACAGGTCTTCGATGATCGACTTCAGACGCATCGCGCTGCGGATGATGACTTCCATCTGATCGCTGAGACCCTCACCGACGGTTTCCTTCAAGAAAGTCGCGTGGCCGAGAATTAATCCCAGCGGGGTTCGTAGCTCGTGGGAGGCGATGGCGATGAAATCCGACTTCATGCGGTCCAAGTTGCGTATATTGGCGTTCGATTCCTGTATATTTCGCTCAAGATTGGCGATGCGGATGGCCAGCGAAGTCTGCGCAGCGATGATCTCTAGTATCGCCAGGTCATCTTCGGTATAATTGCTTTCGTCATTTTTGTTGATCGCTTCGAGAACTCCGATTGCAGCTTGGTCGACGAGCAACGGAACGGCCATGATCGAAAGTGTGCGGAAACCGAGTCTTCGATCGATCTCACGAAAGACGCGCGGGTCGTTTTCTGCATCTTGAATGACGAGAGGCATTGCAGTTGTGAAGACACGGCCGGCGACGCTCGTCTCGAGCGGAATGCTCGTCTTGAGCAATTTTTGACGCTTGTGGTCGGCGACGGCTTGGAAGCGAAGATCGCTGGAAGTGCGATCGTAAAGCAAAATGGAAGCTTCCTGGCTGTTGGTCAAATCACAGGCGACAACGGTGACTTTGTTCAAAAGTGAATAAAGATCGTCCATTGAAGCGATGTTGCGACTCAACTCAAGTATGCGCTTCAGATGCTGCGATGGGTGGGTAACGCCAAATTTTTCCGATGACATCCGTTCGTTCCTTTCGACTTGCGCCGATTTTAGCACAGCCGACCGCCTTGTAAAAATTACAGTTGGCTTACGTTGGACACGAACGGTCCTATAATCGGAGATCCAGGCTGAAGGGCATCGGCCAGAAAAAGGAGGTATGTATGCCAGGCAGTAAGAAGGTACGTGTTGCGGTCATCGGCATCGGCAACTGCGCCTCGGCTCTCGTGCAAGGGGTTCAGTATTATCGCAACGCCAAGAAGACGGATCGAGTTCCTGGAATCATGCACGTCGATCTTGGGGGGTATCATATCAAGGACATCGAATTCACGGCCGCGTTCGACGTCGTCAAGAGCAAGGTGGGATTGGACCTGAGCGAGGCGATTTTCGCCCATCCCAACAACACCGTTCACTTCTGCGACGTTCCGAACATGGGTGTGCCTGTCTCCCGGGGTATGACTCACGACGGAATCGGGAAATACGTGGCCGAGGTCGTCGAAAAAGCACCCGGCCCCACGGATGACATCGTCGGAATCCTGAAGAAAACCAATACAGACGTTGTGGTGAGTTACCTGCCGGTGGGATCCGAAATGGCGACCAAATGGTACGTCGAACAGGTTCTCGACGCAGGCTGTGCGTTCGTCAATTGTGTGCCCGTTTTCATCGCCAGTTCGGATTACTGGGTCGGTCGCTTCAAAGAGAAGGGACTTCCCCTGATCGGCGACGACATCAAAAGCCAGGTCGGGGCAACGATTACCCATCGTGTTTTGACTTCCTTGTTCAACGATCGCGGCGTGCACATCGACCGCACGTATCAGCTGAACTTCGGGGGGAATATGGACTTCTACAACATGCTCGAGCGCGAGCGCCTGGAGTCGAAGAAGATCTCGAAGACGGGTGCAGTGACCAGTCTGCTGCCGTACGAGATGTCCGCGGAAAATATTCACGTCGGACCGAGCGATTACGTGCCCTGGTTGACAGACCGCAAGTGGTGTCATATCCGCATGGAAGGTACGACGTTCGGGGACTTGCCCTTGAATCTGGAGCTGAAACTCGAAGTGTGGGATTCCCCCAATTCCGCAGGCGTGGTAATCGACGCTGTGCGCTGTGCGAAGCTGGCCCTCGACCGCGGCATGTCCGGACCGATACTGGCACCAGCCTCGTATTTCATGAAGACGCCGCCGAAGCAATACACCGACGACGTCGCCCACCAGATGACGGAGGATTTTATTGCGGGGAAATCTGCGACAGCCCCTGCAAGTAAGTAAGCAGTGGATTAATCCATTGCATTTGCGAGTAATACCGTGCGATTCGTTTCCGTCACGCGCTCGATGCGGCAGCTTTGCGCATGTACATGAAGGTGCATTGTGAAGGCCATGCGTTTAAACCGGCCAGCCCCGATCGAGGAACGTCCACTCGAACTGGTCGATCAAGAGAAACCCCAACCTAGTACGGGGCAGATCCTCGTTCGAGTGCGCGCCTGCGGTGTTTGCCGCACCGATCTGCACACCGTGGAAGGGGAAATCGTTCCGCCGCAGTACCCGCTCACGATCGGCCATCAAATCGTCGGCATCGTCGAAAGCATCGGCGAGGATGTCGCAGGCTGGGCGCCGGGAGATCGTGTGGGCATCCCTTGGCTGCATCGGGCTTGTGGAACATGTTCGTATTGCAAAGCGGGGTCCGAGAATCTCTGTAAACTCGCCGAATTCACAGGTTTCCACGTCGATGGCGGCTATGCCGGGTGGACATTGGCGGACGCTCGCTATTCCCTGCCACTCCCCGGATCACTGGAAGATCCTCTGATCGCGCCGCTGTTATGTGCTGGAATCATCGGCTATCGATCCCTGCACCTGTCGGATTTGAAACCGGGAGAACGTTTGGGGCTGGTTGGTTTTGGCGCCAGCGCGCATCTGGCCATTCAAATCGCCGTTCATTGGGGTTGTGAGGTATACGTCTTTACCCGCAGCGAAGGGCATCGCCGTTTGGCCAGTAAACTGGGCGCCGCCTGGGTCGGCGGGATCGACGATCAAATCCCCGCGCAATTGGATCGCGCCGTCTTGTTCGCCCCGGTAGGGGATCTAGTGCCCTTGATTCTGGAAGATTTACGGCCCGGGGGCACTTTGGCGATCAACGCAATTTATATGAGCCCCATTCCCAGGATGGACTACGATCTCATTTACGGCGAACGCACGTTACGAAGCGTCGCCAATGCGACCTATCAAGATGGGATCGAATTCATGCAACTGGCCACCGAGATACCATTCGAAATTTCGATTCAGAAGTATGCGCTGCAGGAGGCAAACCAGGCCTTGCTCGACCTTAAGCAAAGCCGGATCGACGGCGCAGGAGTTTTGATCCCTTGATTCGCCTGGGAACTTCCGGTTTTTCGTACGACGATTGGATTGGCCCGGTGTATCCCCCGGACATGCCGCGCAATCAATGGCTGCCTTACTACGCCACGCTGTTCGGAACCGTCGAGCTGAACGTAACGTATTACCGTGTCCCCTCCTGGAAAGTCGTGAAAGGCTGGGTCGAGCGTACGCCCCCGGAATTCGTGTTCACCGTTAAAGCCCATCGCAGTCTGACGCACGAGCGCAAGGAACCTGATTTCGAGAAATTTCAAGTCGGGCTGGCACCACTGGTGGAAGCCGGCAAGCTGGCTTGCGTCCTGGTTCAATTTCCCCATTCGTTTCGACCCGATCCGGAAAACCTGGATTACCTGCGTATCGTCCGGGAGGGTTTAGCAGAACTTTCCCTGGTCGTCGAATTCAGGAACAGCGCATGGGTCACGGAAGAAACCTTCGCATTGCTGGAATCTAACCGGCTCGGTTATTGCTGCGTTGACGAACCGAACATGAAGGGATTGATGCCCGCCGTCGTGCGCGCCACGGGGCCTGTGGCTTACGTTCGCTTCCACGGGCGCAATGCAGAACGTTGGTGGCAGCACGAACACGCCTGGGAGCGCTACGATTACACTTACGAAGAGCCGGAGCTGGCTGAATGGATCCCCAAATTACAGGCGTTGGACTCCGCTGCCCCGCTCACTCTGGTATACGCCAACAACCACTACCGAGGGCAGAGTGTGGATACGCTGCGCAAGTTGGAATCCCTCCTGGTTGGATAAGCGCACAATCGTCTTCTGGCGACTGGCCTGCGTTGATTATTGTGATCGCAAAGGGGCGGATGGTATAATGAAGCCAACATCCTCGGAGAGCAAGCACTAGCACGAATAAACCGATCTACGTTGTAAACGATGGAAGGGTGAACGATGTCTGGACACTCAAAGTGGTCGACCATCAAGCGTAAAAAAGCAGCAAACGATGCGAAGCGGGGTGCGGTGTTTACGCGCCTTGCACGTGAAATCTCTATCGCCGCTCGAGAGGGTGGCGGCGATGCGGAAACGAACTTCGCGCTGCGTTTAGCGGTTGATCACGCCAAAACCGAAAACATGCCCAAAGATAACATCGAACGGTCGATCAAGCGCGGAACGGGGGAGGATAAAGCAGGAGTCGAGTTCGAACAGATTCTCTATGAAGGTTATGCGCCCAACGGCATCGCCCTGCTTATCGACGTGGTTACGGACAACCGCAATCGAACGGTGGCGGAGGTGCGGCATGTACTCACTCGGGCCAATGGAAACCTTGCGGACGCCGGTTCGGTTTCTTGGCAATTCAAGCGCGTCGCATACTTCGCTTTTCCGGCGAAGAGTTTGGACGTGGACGAAGTCTTTGAGGTCGCCGTAGAAGCGGGTGCTGATGATGTCGTGATCGAGGATGATATCGAAATTTACGCTCCCGTCGAAGCCTTCAAGGCAATCGATGATCGTTTGGAAGCCGCTGGTTTCTCTCCGGAAGAAGCCAGCTTACACATGATTCCCAACACGGTCATTGAACTGTCTACAGAAGAAACATTAAAGATCATGGGGCTTATCGAAGAGCTCGAGGATCTCGATGACGTGCGCACCGTGTATTCAAACCTCGAGATTTCCGAGGAAGCTGTCGCCTTGCTCGCGGCAGCTTGATCACCATAGTCGACGAGTTCGCGCCCCGCATGCTAGTCATCGGCATCGACCCCGGCACAGCGAGCACTGGATATGGCGTGGTACGGCAGACCCAGGATGGGGGATTAGAAGCGGTCGATTTCGGGGTCATCGCCACGACGCCGGACCAACCGATGCCGCAGCGTTTGAAAAAACTCTTTTTTGAATTGCGTGAGTTGCTCATAAAACACCAACCCGAAAGCAGCGCGGTCGAACAGCTTTTTTTTCAACGTAACGTTAAAACGGCGATCTCTGTCGGTCAGGCACGCGGCGTCGTGCTGCTGTCGCTGGCTGAGGCGGGAATTTCCGTCTCCGAGTACACGCCAATGGAGATCAAGCAGGCGGTGATCGGATATGGCGGCGCCGAGAAACGGCAGGTTCAGGACATGGTGAAGGCTTTGTTGGGTATGACGGAACGACCGCAACCGGATGACGCCGCTGATGCACTCGCCGTCGCCATTTGCCATCTTCACTCGAGCACTACGATCCGCCGTATGGAGGAAGTCAGTTGATCGCTTCGCTCAGAGGTATCGTACAGCATATCGGCGAGGGCGAACTCGTGGTCGAAGTGGGTGGTGTGGGCTTGCGCGTCGCTGTCCCGCATAGTCTGATGGATGATGCGGCGATGGGTAAGCCTTTGTTTTTATTGACGCAGTTGGTCGTCCGGGAATCTTCGCTCAGTTTGTATGGCTTTGGCAGCAGCGAGCAGCGCGATCTTTTCGGCTTGCTCATGCAGGTAAGCGGCGTGGGACCTCGCTTGGCGCTTGCTGTTCTCTCGACCTTGTCCGTCGACGTGATAAAAAGTGCTGTGGTCAACGATCATTCAGAAGTACTCACGCGAGTTCCCGGGATTGGTGGGAAGACCGCAGACAAAGTCATTTTCTTTCTCAAAGATCGTTTGAAAGCTCCGCTGGAAGCTGGAGGACTTCCGAGCGGGGTCGACACGGAAGTCTTAAGCGTATTAACGACGTTAGGATACAGTTTGGTAGAAGCACAAACTGCCATACAATCCATTCCCGAAGATGCTTCGGAGGATGTCGAGGAGCGAGTGAAGTTCGCCTTAAGTTACTTCGCCAGCCCGTAACCATCGATTCAAGGTAATCGAGCGTAAAAAGCCGCTACCTGTGGAGCGACCATACCAAGCGGGCTCGGCGTTTCAGGAGGAGATAAAGTGACGTTAAAAGATCAGTTAATCACGTTCATCGGGCCCGGGGCGATGGCGTCTGCAATGGCGTCTCGCTTGATTGAAGGCGGCATCCAATCGCCGGATAAAGTGCTCATGAGTGGGCCGATCGTGGAGCAATTGGAGGAGTTGGAGAAGCGTTTGGGCGTCTCCACGACGACGAACAACCTCGAGGCGGTTAAAAACGCCGGGGTCGTCGTGCTTTCGGTAAAACCACAGAGCATCCAGGAAGTCATGACGGAATTGCACGGTGCCATACCCAAGGATGCCTTGGTGCTCTCGATTGTGGCAGGCGCACGTTTAGATACTTTGATGAAGGGCCTGGATCACAAGGCGATCGTGCGTTCGATGCCGAACACGCCCGCACAGGTGGGTGAGGGGATTACGGTTTGGACGACGACGGAAGACGTGACGGAGGAGCAGAAGGAACGCGCGCGCTTGATCCTCAAATCTTTCGGTAAGGAAGTCTTCGCTGACCACGAGGATTATCTCGACATGGCGACTGCCCTGTCCGGGACCGGTCCGGCGTATGTCTTTTTACTGATGGAAGCGATGGTCGATGCGGGTGTTCACCTCGGATTTCCACGCCGTATCTCGGAAGAGCTGGTCGTGCAGACCTTTAAGGGCTCGGTGGCCTTTTATGAGCATTCTCCGCGGCATCTGGCGCGGTTAAGGAACCAAGTAACCTCGCCGGGCGGAACGAGCGCAGCAGCGCTTTACTACCTCGAGAAGGCAGGTGTTAGGACCGCACTCTCGCGTGCAATCTGGGCAGCCTATGAACGTTCCGTGCAGTTGGGCAAAGGAAAGAAACACGTCCAACCTGATGACGATTGAGTCTGAGAAGCCGGCACCCCGAAACCTGTGCGTTTGTATACCGCTTGATGGCATTTCGGGTCACTCTCGATAGTTCGGCGATCATACATGCTGGCCGGGATGATGGCTGAAAAGTTGACTTTCGTTCTTTCGACCATTGACTTGGATACTCCAAATGTTTTGCTGCGCCCGTTGGAAAGGGGCTGGCTGGACAAACGATGGGGCTTCGTGTATGATTCCCGCGTACGTTCATCTGCCCTTGAGTATCGAAAGCCCAAGTTCACTTGGGATCGTACGCTGGGGGACTCAAACGGCTTGGCCTTCGGACAACACCCAGAAGTCGCCAGCCGTTTTACATGCACCAAAGTCTTTTCCAGCATGAACAGCGCAAACCTCGCCTGGAGGAAGTATGTCGGACATGATTGACGGTCTTTCCTCGGAACTACAGCAGAAAATTGAAGCATTCGACACACAGGTCAGCTTAAAGGACATCGGCACGGTCCTGGAGGCTGGTGATGGGATTGCTCGCGTTTCTGGCCTGTCGGATGTTCGATCCCAGGAGTTGGTGCGTTTCGAAAACGGGGTGTTGGGTATTGCCTTTAATCTGGAAGCCGATTCGATTGGCGTGATCATTATGGGGGATTACACAGACATTAAAGAGGGCACGACGGTCTACAGCACGGATCGTATCGCCTCGGTTCCTATTGGAGAGGGGCTCATCGGCCGCGTGGTAAACGCACTGGGCAGCCCGATCGACGGCAAGGGAGCCGTGTCGCATGAGGAATTTTTACCGGTTGAGCGAATCGCACCGGGTGTCGTCAAACGCAAGGATGTCGACTCGCCGGTGATGACGGGGATCAAAGCAATCGATTCGATGGTGCCCATCGGTCGAGGCCAACGTGAGTTGATCATTGGTGACCGGCAGACCGGCAAAACGGCGATCGCCATCGACACGATCATCAACCAGCAGGGTAAGGATTTAATCTGTATTTATGTAGCGATTGGCCAGAAGCGGGCTAGCGTCGCCCGGACGGTTGCGACCCTCGAAAGCTATGGCGCCTTAAACCATACCATCGTCGTCGTTGCAGCTGCGGATGAACCAGCCGCTTTGCTGTACATTGCACCCTACGCGGGCTGCGCCATCGGAGAATACTTTGCCGAAAAAGGCAAAGACGCCCTTGTGATCTACGATGACCTTACCAAGCATGCCTGGGCTTATCGCCAGGTGTCGCTTCTGCTGCGCCGCCCTCCAGGAAGGGAAGCGTATCCGGGCGATGTATTTTATCTTCACAGCCGTCTCCTGGAGCGAGCCGTCCGTCTCGCAGATCAGTACGTTATCGTGGCCAAGGATTTTGAAGGCGATGCGAGCGAGAGCGATGCCGTAGATGAGACGCTTTATAGTGGACCGTTGGCGCGACAGGATGCCCAAGAGGCGCTCGAAGAAATTAAGGATTCTGAAAACTTCAGGGTCGTCCAGGTCAGTGGGTCCGGCGGATCGTTGACGGCGCTGCCGATTATCGAAACCCAGCTGGGGGATATGTCTGCGTATATTCCAACCAACGTGATTTCCATCACGGATGGCCAGATTTACCTCGAAGCCGATCTCTTCAACGCCGGGATTCGACCGGCGATCAATGCCGGACTTTCTGTCTCCCGCGTTGGGGGTGATGCGCAGACTCGGGCGATGAAGCAAGTTGTGGGGATGCTGCGTTTAGACATGGCGGCCTACCGTGAAGTCGCTGCGTTCGCTCAGTTCGGCTCCGATTTGGATAAAACCACGTTGGCGCAGCTGAACCGCGGCCAACGGCTGCAGGAAATATTAAAACAGCCGCAGTATCAGCCTTTGGAATTGGGGCAGCAAGTCGTCGTGCTCTTTGCAGGCACTAATGGTCTCGCAGATGGAATCTCCCTCGACCGCATGGGAGAATGGCAGGCTGCGCTGCTGAAGACACTGGAAGCTTCCCACACCGATATCTTGCAGGACATCAACAGCCGTATGGAATTATCCGAGGACATCGAAGAGCGACTGCGGCAGGCGATTGAGACTTTCAATCAGACCTGGGAAGCATAGATGAACAGCATTATGCGTGGGTGACAATGGCATCTGCTCGTGAAATGCGTCAGCGAATCAGAAGCGTTCGCAACATTGCCCAAGTGACGCGCGCCCTGGAGGCGGTGAGTGCGAGCCGGGTACGTAAAGCGGAAGCGCGCGTCAGGGAGACGCGTCCATACGCGCAAAAATCGTGGCAGGTGCTTCAACACCTGTCTCGCCAACCCGGTCGCGAGTTCGTCCATCCCCTGTTAACCAAACATGATGAGATTCGCAAGGTGATCGTGATTCTCGTCAGCGGGAATCGGGGACTGGCCGGGGCTTACAATACCAACGTCATCCGCTATGCCCTGGATACGTTCAAAGAACCGAATGTATCGGTGAAGTACATCACGGTCGGGCGAAAAGGCAGAGACATACTTTTGCGCAAGCGTAAAAAGTTAATGGCAGAATTCAGCGATTTTCCGGATGAACCGAGTTTTACGGACGTTTCGGCAATCGGCCGGCTGGCGATCGACGAATTCCTGGCAGGTCGGGCGGATCAAGTCTGGTTGATCTACACTGATTTCGTCTCGATGCTGCAGCAGGATCCTACCAGCCAGTTACTGCTACCTTTTGAGCTCGACGAGAATCCCACAAGGCACGCCGGCACTTTGGAGCATGTTCAAATCACCGATCGACCCGCTGAGCCGGAACCGGCGTATATTTACGAACCCAGCGAATCCACAATCGTTGATCGCATCATCCCCCGACTCGTGGGGCTTCAAGTGTATCAAGCGATCACTGAATCTCTCGCCAGCGAGCATGCGGCGCGTATGATCGCCATGCGCAATGCAACGGATAATGCCAACGAATTGGCTGAAGCGTTGAACCTGGATTACAACAAGGCGCGCCAAAAGGCGATTACGAGTGACATGTTGGACATCGCCGGAGGCGCAGAAGCACTCGTAAGTAAATAACATCTCTGGGTTACTTCTCTGGAGGTAAGAATGGCGACGAAGGGGCATATTGTACAAGTCCAAGGCGCTGTCGTAGATTGTGAGTTCCCCCCGGGTGAACTGCCGGAGATTTTCCATGCGATCGAAGTGCCGCATACAAAAGATCTCCCCCTGGTTTTGGAAGTTCAAACCCATCTCGGTGATCGACGGGTGCGTACGATCGCCATGGACACGACGGATGGACTCAAGCGCGGATTGGAGGTCGTTGCCACGGGAGCGCCGATCAAGGTTCCGGTTGGCGATAGCACCTTGGGCAGGGTGTTCAATGTTTTGGGGCGACCCGTTGATGATGGAGAGGCCTTCACAGCGGATGTGCGCTACCCGATCCATCGCGATGCTCCTGCGTTCGACCAACAGTCGACGAGTGTCGATGTATTCGAAACTGGATTAAAAGTAATCGACTTGATTGTCCCTTTCACCAAGGGAGGGAAAACGGGCATTTTCGGGGGCGCTGGGGTTGGGAAAACGGTCATCATCATGGAGCTGATTCGCACGATCGCGACGGTGCATGAAGGAAATTCCGTCTTCGCGGGCGTCGGTGAGCGTACGCGTGAAGGCACACAGCTGTATCGTGAAATGCTCGAATCGGGCGTAATGAAGGACACGGTGATGGTCTTCGGGCAGATGAACGAACCCCCGGGTGTACGTCTGCGCGTCGGCCTCACGGCGTTGACGATGGCTGAATATTTTCGCGATCAGGGTCGTGACGTGCTGGTTTTCATCGACAATATCTTTCGTTTCAGCATGTCCGGGGCGGAGGTGTCCGCGTTGCTCGGACGAATGCCGTCCGCCGTGGGCTATCAACCGACTCTGGCGACCGAAATGGGTCAGCTTCAAGAACGAATCACGTCGACCAAGGAGGGATCGATCACTTCAATGCAGGCAGTGTACGTTCCCGCCGACGATTATTCGGATCCTGCACCGGTGACGACGTTCACGCATTTGGACGCCACGATCGCCCTGGAGCGTTCGATTGTTGAGAAGGGAATCTACCCTGCCGTCGATCCGCTTGCATCGACTTCGCGCATCCTCGATCCCCAGATCGTCGGAGAGGAACACTATAACGTTGCACGTTCAGTTCAGCAGGTTTTACAACGGTACAAGGACCTGCAGGATATCATCGCCATTCTGGGCATCGAAGAGCTGAGTGAAGAAGACAAGGTGGTCGTGTCTCGGGCGAGAAAAGTCGAACGGTTTTTCTCACAACCGATGTTCGTTGCCGAACAATTCACCGGCCAGAAAGGTCGTTACGTTCCACTTGCGGACACGGTGCGGGGTTTTCGTGAACTGCTGGATGGAAAGCACGACGAACTGCCCGAGCAAGCCTTCTCGATGGTCGGAACGATCGAAGACGCTGTGGAAAAGGCCGGGCGTTTGGCTGCGGATTAGTTGTGTTGAGATGGAATTAGAAGGGTAAAATTAGCGATGTCGATCCGCTGCGAAATCGTAACCCATGACAAATCGTTGTTTGAGGGTGATGTCGATATCGTAATCGTTCCCGGATCGGAAGGCGAAATGGGCATTTTGCCCGGTCACGCACCGCTTTTGGCGACCTTGGGATATGGAATCCTGCGCGTTCGCACCAAAGATGAGGAACAGGTTTTTACGATCGCCGGAGGCGTGGTCGAAGCCAGACCCGATGTAGTGACGGTGCTTGCGGACGTCGGAGAGAATGTAGAAGAAATCGATGTCCAGCGTGCTGAAGCCGCAAAGGCCAGAGCGGAGGAGCTGCTCAAACGGGGTCCGCCGCCGGAAACGGATGAGTACCTTTCGATTCAAGCCGCACTGCAGCGCTCGAAGATCCGCTTGGATGCCGTACGGCGTTACCAATCATCACGACCGCACCGGCGTGAACAAGTATATAAAGAAGAAGATTAAACCTCATGCCTATATTTGGTAAAGATCTTGGAATTGACCTGGGTACCGTAAATACTCTCATATGTGAGGGTGGAGAAATCGTGCTCCACGAGCCCACGATCGTCGCCATCGACATTGAGGAATTAAAAATTGTCGACGTCGGTCAATCGGCGCGTGAGATGGATGGCAAAGTACCTGAACTGATTGAAGTCAGTCGTCCGTTGCGCGACGGGGTCATCGCCGATTTTGAGGTCACTCACCGCATGCTGGGTCATTTCGTGGAAAAGGTTTGTGGTCCCGCACGGTTGTTTAAACCACGTTCGATGATCACGGTGCCTCTTGGCGCAACCAGCGTGGAGATCCGCGCCGTTCATGAGGCGGCGCTGCAAGCCGGGAGCCGTGAGGTTTATTTGATCCAGGAGCCGTTGGCGGCGGCGATAGGCGTGGGCATGCCTATCGCAACTCCATCGGGTAATCTGGTGGTGGTCCTCGGCGGGGGCGTCACACAAGCGGCGGTGATCGCCATGAGCAGTATCGTGGCGCAGGACGCCATTCGTATCGGCGGTCTCAAGCAGGATGAAGCGATCGCTTCCTACGTGCGTAAGAAGTACGGCCTGATCATCGGCCCCAGAACTGCAGAGCAGGCGAAAATTCGCATCGGCGCCGCCATCCCGCAAGATCAGGATCAAACTATGGAACTGCAGGGACAGGACCAGGTGACTGGGCTGCCACGTCCGGCGACGATATCCACCCGGGAAGTGATCGAGGCGATTCAAGAAGTGTTGATGCTGCAGCTCAGCGCCATCCGCAACGTCCTCGAACGCACGCCGCCCGAGCTCGCCTCCGACGTTATCGATCGTGGTATGGTGATCTGCGGGGGTGGTGCGCTGCTGCGCGGCATGGACAAGTGGCTCACCCGGGAGACGGGTGTGCCGGTGTATCTGGCGGAGGAGCCGGTTGCATGCATTGCCAAAGGGGCAGTCCGAGCGCTGGGCATGTTGGATCGCTTGTACCGCACCCTACCGCAGCCGTAGTTTTACATATCCACGGATTAAATAACTTCTGAAGCTACCGAATAACATCCGTCGCCAGCGCTACTAATCACTGGTTGCGGATATTCATCCGCGACCGATACGGGGCAGATATGATTCTGCCGATCTTCCACTTCAAAACCGCCGCGACTTAGAACTGGGGTTGTCAATGCTGGTTGCGGATATTCATCCGCAACCGAAACGGGGCTGATATGAATCTGCCGATCTTCCACTTCAAAACCGTCGCGACTTAATTTTGGGGCAGTTGTTGATCTATTATTTTACAAGATTATGGAGTCAAACGGATTGAAATCCGCATGTTTTTGGCGCCGGATATTCATCCGGCGCCAACGGAAAGAATAGCGTCTCAACCTGCGGATCATTTTCCGTAAAATATCAGCGACGGATATGTATCCGTCGCCAACAAGGATTAGTCAGGTTGTTCATTGATCAAAGGTAATAGGTCATGTGCTGCAGGTGCAGCACGGGATCGATGTAGCTTACCCTCACGTTTTTGGATACTGATATTGAAGTCGGTGCATAGCACAGGATGGCTTGCACGCCGGCTTCCACCAGTTGGTCAGCAACACCTTGTGCATCCGCTGCGGGTACGGCCAGCATGGCGACCCGAATCCCGCGATCCCGAATTATGGGAGTCATCTCTCTGGAATCGTGGATCGTGAACGGCCCGATACGCTGGCCGATTTTCAGGGGATCATTATCGAAAGCGAGTTCAATCCGAAAGCCCCGATCCAGAAAGCCTGCATAGTGTGCGACGGCACGTCCCAGATCGCCAACCCCCACGAGCGCCACTTCCCACACGCGCTCTACTTTGAGGATGCGCTGTAATTGATCCATCAGGAATTGAATGTCGTAGCCGGTGCCCTGCTTGCCGAATTCACCGAACTGCGAGAGGTCTTTCCGTATCTGCGCCGAGGATATGCCCAATCGACTCCCCAACTCTTGAGAAGAGGTGATGCTTTTCCCCTCCGCAGCCATTTCAGTCAGCGCGCGCAAATAGAGCGGTAATCGTCCAACCACAATGTCCGGTACGTCTGACGCGGACATACATCCCTCCGTGATCGACTAGTTAGGCGCAGACTCTATCATAAGACAAGTTGCCTTGCAAATCATAATCCTGATCGCGCTGCACCAAGCGGCCAGCCGGGTTTCAGGGTGCAAGGTATAATCAAGCCAAGCACAGCAAGTACGGAATAGAATGCGATGTTTTTCGACGAAGCGAAAATCTTGGTCTCATCCGGGCCCGGCGGGAATGGAATCGTTCATTTTCGCCGGGAAAAATATGTCCCGCGCGGTGGACCGGATGGCGGTGATGGCGGCAAGGGGGGCGATGTGATCCTAGAAGTGGATGGGAAGCTGAACACGCTCTCTCCCTTCCGCCGATCGAGGCATTTTAAGGCACAAGATGGCCGCCGGGGTGGCGGATCGAATCAGACCGGACGGAATGGCGAGGATGTAGTGATCTTTGTCCCGCCGGGAACCGTGGTGCACGACGAGAAATCGGGCGATCTGCTTGGAGATTTGGTGCAGCAAGACGAACGATTGATCGTCGCCCGTGGTGGAAGGGGAGGCCGGGGGAACGCCCGCTACGCAACTTCCCGCAATCAGACGCCGCACATGGCGGAGAAGGGCGAACCTGGGAAAGAACGCTGGCTGCTGCTGGAGCTGCGTTTGATCGCCGACGTGGGCATCATCGGTGTCCCCAATGCCGGAAAATCGACCTTGTTATCCGTGGTGACGAACGCAAAACCGAAAATTGCCGATTATCCATTTACGACGCTACAACCGAATCTGGGTGTTGCACGGTTTGATGACGTCGATCTTGTGTTGGCGGATATCCCTGGCTTGATCGAGGGTGCACACAGCGGAGCGGGCCTGGGGTTCGACTTCCTGCGTCATATTCAACGTACCAAGGTATTGATTCACCTCATCGATGGCTTATCTGTGGATCCGATCGCCGATTATTCACAGATCAACGCCGAGTTGGCCTTGTTCGATGAAAATCTGTCGAAAAAGCCGCAGGTGCTCGCGGTGAGCAAGATGGATCTGCCGGAAGTGGAGGCACGCTGGCCGGACCTCGAAAAGAAATTCAGCACCTTGGGGTGCCGGGACGTACATGCCATCTCTGCGATCAACAAAAAGGGACTGCGCGAGTTGTTGTTCAGCGCCCAGCGGGCGCTGGAGGAAATCGAAGTGCAGCCAGAAACCGACGCAGAACTACCCGTCTATCGAGCCGAGCCCGATTCTACGGCGTTCGAAATCACGCGGTTGGACAGTGGGGATTGGCGCGTGCAGGGCACTGCCATCGAGCGCGCCGCAGCGATGACCTACTGGGAGTACGATGAAGCGGTGCGGCGGTTTCAGCACCTGCTCGAACGGCTGGGAATTGAAGCCGCCCTACGTGAAGCCGGGGCTGTAGACGGGGATACGATTCACATCGGAGCGCATGAACTCGAATGGCGAGAATGATTGGCGTACTCGGCGGCACGTTCGATCCACCACATCTGGGACATTTGATTCTGGCCGAGTTCGGCAGGGCGGCGTTATCCCTGGATGAGGTGCTCTGGGTGCTTACGCCCACATCCCCCTTGAAACTGGATCGGGAAATTTCGGCGCTCGAGCATCGTATGGCGATGGTCGAAGCCGTTGTCGCGGATCATGCCTCCTTTTCACTTTCACGGACAGACATCGATCGGCAGGCGCCGTACTTCGCCATCGGAACGATGGAAGTCCTGCGTAAAACCTACCCGAAGGCGAATTTAATCTACCTCATGGGTTCCGATTCCTTGAATGACCTCCCGAAGTGGAATGAGCCGCAGCGCTTCGTTGCTGCATGTGACGCGTTGGGGGTGATGATGCGTCCTGGCGCGGATTACGATGTGGCACAATTGGAGGAAGATATTCCCGGGCTTCGTGAGAAGGTGCGCTTCTTCGCTGCGCCATTTGTCGGCATTTCGGGGCAAGACATCCGCCAGCGTGTGCACGCCGGGCAGACGATCCGCTACCTGGTCACAGATCGAGTGTTGGCGTACATTAATGAACACGCGTTGTATACGCCGAGAAAACTTAAGACCTAACTTTCCCTGCATGTATCAAAAAGACGCAAAATCGGACTGGCCAATCTCGCTAATCGAGAGGCCTATGGATGCGGGCCTTCTGCGACCGGCCGATTTGGATCGGCACACCATTCTGACCACGAGCCGGGGAAAAGGCGCGCGCCGGTCAACCCCAGGTGTTCCATCACGAGCAAGTTGAAGCAGCCGGTGACTCCCGACCCGCAATAGACGACAAATTCGCTGGGAGCTCGATCCCCAATCAAGGTCGTAAAACCTTCGCGCAGCGTGTCCTGCGGAAGAAGTTGATCGTTTTCGTCGAGGTTTGCACCCCAGAATCGATTCAGTGCGCCGGGAATGTGACCGGCGACGGGATCGAGGTGTTCTTCTTCGCCCCGGTATCGTTCGGGCGCGCGTGAGTCAAGCAGGCGATGGGCGTAATCCTCGAGGTTCACTTGGAGTTCAGCAGCATTGATTCGCATGTCAGGGCGCAGATTGGCCACGAACTGGGCAGGATTGCGTTCTTCTACCCCGCTGTGGGTTGGAAAACCGCCGCCTTCCCAGGCAGGAAAACCGCCTTCCAGAATAGCGACCGCGTCGTGTCCCAGATACCGCAGCGTCCACCAGATGCGCGCGGCAAATCCTCCGCCTCTGGAATCATAAGCCACCACCTGGGTGTGTGCATCGATTCCCCACCGGCTGAATCGCGCCGTCAGTTCTGCTGTGGACGGCAGTGGATGCCGACCATTCGTCCCGCTGAGCGGCGCGGATAAATCGCGTTCGAGGTGAACGTAGATCGCGCCGGGGATGTGCGCTTCCTGGTACGCAAGTTCCCCCGCCGATTTATCCTGAAGATCGAAGCGACAGTCGAGGATGGCCCACGTTGGATCATCGACGTGTGTGTTAAGTTCTTCCGGCCGGATAAAGGTCGAATATTTCATTCACGCCTCCGAGTGGTGTCAGTCTTTGGCGGGTGTGTCCTTCGCCGTCCGGCTTTGTCCCGCTTTCGAATCGTCGCTTTCTTGGGGAACGGCTCGCCTAAGCTGTTCGAGGGAGATTGGCGTGTTGCGGCGACAGCGTGGGCATTTGGCGTCGTAATGCGTACCACCCGATTCCTCGAGTGCCTCGAGGGCGAATTGTAATTCTTCTCGTTTTACAGCGAAGCTGAAATTGCATCGAAAGCAACGGATTTGCATTTTCTCCTCCTTGTTCGATCCGATTTTACCCGCAAAATGGGTCACGTGCTCGTATTATCTTCCTGTGGGGACTTATAGGCAGCTATGGCGATTCCCAATAAAACCAACGTTGCACCGAAGATACGCAGCGCAGGGGGAGTCTCTTGCAGGAAAAAGTATGCCCAAATGGTTGAAGCGACCGGTTCAGCGAGAAGCGTCACTGATACAACTGCGGCCGGCAGGTAACGCAAGGCCCAGTTAATGGTGGAGTGCGCCAGTAATTGTGGAATCAGGGCGAGCAGCAAAATCCAAAGATAGGTCGTCGAAGAAAATGCGGTCAGCCTCGCTCCACTGAAGAATGCGGCGATCAGCAGCCAGAGTGCGGCGGTGGCGTAGACCAGGAAGATGTATGGGATCAAGTCCAAGTTCGTTTGGATCTTCCGCCCAATGAGTAGATAGCCGGCGGCACCCAAGGCGCCGATGATTGCGAGTACGTCGCCTCGGATAGCATCGGCTTTTAAGAGTGAGGCGATGGTCGGGCACTGCAGACCTGCGTTCCAGGCGCACGCATCACTCGCGGCGATTGTCAGGCTGCCCAGAGTCGATATGAGCAAGCCGGCAGCGACATAGCGTCTCACGGATTCTTTTAAAAGAAGCGGAGAGAAAATGGCCACGAAAAGCGGGGTGGTTTGAACCAGCGCTACGGAGCTGGCGACGGAGGTGAATTCCAGAGATGAAATCCACGTGGCGAAATGAAGGGCGAGAAACGAACCGGCAGTAAAAGCCAGGATCCAATTGCGCCGCGATACGCTGCGGAGCTGGCTGCGGTAACGTGCGAGGACATAGGGTGTGAGTATCAGCGTGGCAAAACCCAAACGCAGCGCCGCGATGGCCATGGAAGATGCTTCGTGCTGTGCGTAGCGTATAAATATCGAAGCCGTGGAGGATGCCAGCACCCCGAACAGTAGTGCAGGGATCGGGGGAATGGCTCCTGGACGGTGCGAGGAACTTTCAGGCATTCTTTCCAACGTATTCTTCGATATGTGTTTCTTGACAAATGACATATCAGCGGTCACAATTTTATATATGCCGGGTATAGCAATGTTGATGGTACTGGATTTGATTTACCCGGTCAATTAAAATCGGTTTTTTGAGAGGGAGGTTAATCATGTCGTTTCAATTGCCAGAACTTGCATACTCTTACGATGCTCTTGAGCCGCACATCGATGCTCGTACGATGGAAATCCATCATTCGAAGCACCACGCAGGGTACGTGAATAAATTGAATGCAGCCCTGGAAGGTCATGAAGAGTTGCAGGGCAAGTCGATCGAAGAGCTGCTCGCGGATTTGAATGCCATTCCCGAATCCATTCGGACAGCCGTGCGCAACAGCGGCGGCGGCCACAGCAACCACACACTCTTCTGGAGCATCATGTCGCCGAACGGTGGTGGCGAACCGAGCGGTGCGCTGAAGGACGCAATCGAGGCCGGTTTCGGCGATTTCGATTCGTTTAAGGATCTGTTTTCCAAGACAGCCGCCACGCGATTTGGAAGCGGTTGGGCCTGGCTGGTCAAAGAATCTGATGGCTCTCTTGCGGTGCTTTCGACGGCAAACCAGGACTCCCCCATCTCATCGGGAAAGACTCCTGTACTCGGTCTCGATGTTTGGGAGCATGCCTACTACTTGAAGTATCAGAATCGCCGAGCGGATTACATTTCCGCCTGGTGGAACGTCGTGCATTGGGAAGAAGTGGCCAGGTTGTTTGCAACATAATGAATATGCCTATATAAATAGAACAGCGTTGAACCTATATTATATTGGAGGATCAAAACATGACCCATATCATCACCAGTTTGTGCCTCCGAGATTCCGGATGCGTCGACGTGTGTCCGGTGGAGTGCATCGTGCCTGGGAAACCAGTCGACAAGTGGCCGTGGTATTACATCGACCCCGATACTTGCATCGACTGCGGTGCCTGTATTCCGGAGTGCCCCTATGAGGCGATTTTCGTCGAAGAAGAGGTGCCCTCGGAATACACCGCCAAAGGTGGCGAGTACCAGAGCATGCCGGCTGGGGCGGGTGGATTCGATACCGTCTACGACGGAGAGAACCATCCCGGTGAAGCAGTCCATCTCGAGCATACACGTGTGCTTGAGGCGGGGGAAGTAGTCGATCTTACGGCGGATATTCAACCGAACTATGACTACTACAGCGACGGTCCAGGTTACGACGCCTTAGATTGACGGAAACCGGATCATCGAGAGGGAGCCGAAAGGCTTCCTCTTTCTTTGTCGATATTTAGAGTTAATCTATCGGACAAGGATGGATTGGGTGAATTTTGATCCTTCAGCTTGTAGTGACGATCAACAATGCCGCATAAAACACGCATAGAATCCGATTCGTTGGGCGAAATTGCCGTGCCGGCCGGGGCGCTTTATGGCGCACAAACCCAGCGCGCCGTCGAGAATTTTCCGATTTCGGGAATGCATCCCTGGCGTGCCTTTGTCTGGTCGCTGGCGACGATCAAACGCGCTGCGGCGAGGGTCAACTTACAGCTGGGATTGCTTGACTCGGAAATTGCTGAAGCAATCATCGCGGCGGCCGACGAAGTGATCGCGGGAAAGTGGGACGATCAGTTTGTGGTGGATCCATTTCAGGCCGGCGCCGGCACGAGCCACAACATGAATACAAACGAAGTCATCGCCAATCGTGCCACGCAGTTGATGGGTGGTGAGTTGGGTGAATATCTCGTTCACCCCAACGACCATGTCAACATGGCGCAGTCTACGAACGACACGATACCTACCGCCATTCGCTTGGGATGTCTCTGGCGTCTGGACGAACTGCTTGAGGTCGTGCAAGATCTGTCGTCTGCGCTTTACACCAAGGCGGAAGAATTCGATGATGTGATTAAATCTGGACGCACACATTTGCAGGACGCGGTTCCCGTGCGTTTGGGCCAGGAATTCAGCGGCTATGCGCGGGCTGTGGAGCGGGATGCTGAACGCATCCAGGTCGCAGGAGATCGACTGCGTTTTTTGGGCATCGGGGGCACGGCGACGGGAACCGGATTAAACGCCCACCCGCAGTATCGCCAGCGCATGGTGGCGGCGCTGATAGATTCAACCGGGTTGGTGTTGTACGCTGCGGACAATTTATTCGAGTCCATGCAGTCCATGGCCGACATGGCGGATTTCTCCGCCTCACTGCGAACGCTGGCACTCAGCCTGACGCGCATCGCCAACGATTTTCGCTTGCTCTCGTCCGGGCCTTCGACGGGCTTGGATGAAATTCATCTGCCCGCCGTGCAGCCGGGTTCGAGCATCATGCCTGGAAAAGTGAATCCGGTCATGGCGGAAATGTTGAACATGGCCATGTTCCACGTCATGGGCTGCGATACGACGGTCGCCATGGCCGCACAGGCCGGCCAGCTCGAGCTGAACGTGATGATGCCCATCATCGCGCACAATCTATTCGAGATGATGCAGGTGAGCATCGGCGCGATTCGTGCTTTCACTGAAAAATGCGTTCTCGGCATTCAAGCCAATCCCGTGAAGGCTGAAAGATGGCTTCAGCGAAACAGCATCGTTGTCACGGCATTGAATCCCCTCATCGGCTATCGCGCCGGTGCGGAGTTGGTGAAACAGGCGCTGGCGCGTAATGAAACCGTACGGGTGATTGCAATAGAGCAGGCGAAGGCCGGAAAGTTGATGCACCGCGAAGAGGGGCGCCCGGTCCGCGTGGAAGAGGTGGAGGCTGCACTTGGCAATTTACGCAAACTCACGGAAGGGGGAATCCTGAGTTGATCTCGCAAGCATCATCAAAAACCAACCCCCATCGGATTGCAATTTCAATTTTGCTGTCAGCAATCCATGTATGAACTTGAGCCCTATTCCCCGGAGTCTTAAGGTCCGGCTCAGGCGATGGATTCGATCAGGTGCCACACCTGTGCAACCAGGAAGGTGACCACGAAACCCATCGCCAGGGGCAGCAGCGCCGACAGGATCGTCCATTTCTTGCTGCCGGTTTCCTTGTAGATCGTGAACAAGGTCGTACTGCAAGGGTTGTGGATGAGGCTGAAGAGCATCATGTTGATCGCCGTGAGCAGCGTCCAGCCGCCGGCTTTTAAAACCCCGAGCGTGGCCTGATTCGATTCGAGTTCGAACATGACGCCGGCGCCGCTGCCGACAGAGTTCATCCCGGTTAGCATCACCGTGAGCATGAGGACCGTGGGGATGACGATTTCGTTCGCCGGAATGGCTACGATGTAGGCGACCAGGATGACCCCATTGAGTCCCACGAATAAACCAATGGGATTGAGGACGTCGATCAAATATTCGGCGGTGCTCATGTCCCCGATATGGACGTTTGCCGAAAGCCAGATTATGGCGCCTGCGGGCAGGGCGAAAACCACAGCGCGCCAGAGGACGAAAATCGTCCGATTGATGACCGAGGTGTATATCGTCTGCCAAATACGCGGCGGTCGGTAGGGAGGCAGTTCGAGACTGAAGGTGGAGACTTCCCCTTTCAGCCAGGTGCGTGAGAGTATCCAATTCACGAGGAAGGTCAGGAGAACACCCAGCAGTGCAACACCGACAACCGTGAGCGCGGAGATCAATCCTGCCAACTGCGCCGGCACCAATGCGCCGACAAACAGTGTCGCAAGAAGAATTTGGGTCGGCCAACGGCCGTTGCAAAGGGCGAAGTTGTTGGTGATGATGGCGATCAGCCGTTCGCGTGGACTGTCGATGATGCGCGTGGCGATGACGCCGGCGGCGTTGCAGCCGAAACCCATCATCATACTCAGCGCCTGTCGACCGTGCGCGCCGGTACGTTTGAATAATTTATCCAGGTTGAACGCCACGCGCGGCAGGTAGCCGAAGTCCTCCAGAAGCGTGAAGAGCGGGAAGAAGATCGCCATCGGGGGCAGCATCACACTGACAACCCAGGCGGTCGATAAGTACATGCCGTCAATCAGCAACCCCTGCAGCCAGACGGGCAGGATGGAATCTGCGGCGAGCGATTTCAACAGCGGATGAAGTTTGTCGAGCAGTAGATTCGCGATCCAACCCGAAGGGATGTTGGCGCCCGTTATCGTGACCCAGAAAATGAGCGTAAAGAGAAGCAGCATGATGGGGAAACCCCAGATGCGGCTCGTCACCAAACGATCGATGGTGCGGTCGAGGTCGAAGCGTGGTGGAGAATCTGGACGCTCGACCGCCCGCTCGGCCAGACGCGAGGCTTCTGTGTAAATTCCTTCGAGCAACCGCTCGTGGAGATTACCGCTGATTTTCCAGCGCAGGTCGCGCGCATGCGCCAGGACTTGCTCCGTTGTGAGGCGTCTCGGTTCGTTCATTTTGCGTGTTCCTGTGATAATTGGGCATGCAGCTCGATGTTCTCCGTTGTGTTCTGGGACAATTCACCCAAATCCCCTTTCTCGAAAGCTTCGACAATCCGTTCATCTCCATCGAGCAGACGGATGGCGACCCAGCGCGGGTTGGGAAGATTGGGGAAGACCCCGCGCACCTTGTTCGTCAATTCCGAAATGGTACCTTCCAGTTCTTTGGAGAACTGCTGGATTCTGTTCGGCTTTGTGCGTATCTTCCCCGTGGCGACCTCGTGGATCGATTGCAGCAGTTCCTCGAGACCTTTCCCGTAGCGGGCAGAGGTGGGGACGACCGGCACGCCGAGATCTCGTGCCAGGCGGCGATCGTCGACGGTCAATCCGTGGCGTTTCGCCTCGTCCATCAGATTCAAACAGATAACCAGGCGGTCTGTAATTTCCAAAACTTGAAGGACCAGGTTCAGGTTCCTTTCGAGGCGGGTTGCATCCACCACGACGACGGTCACGTCTGGCTGGCCAAAGAGGATGAAGTCGCGGGCGATTTCTTCGTCGACGGAGGTGGAAAGCAGGGAATAGGTTCCCGGAAGATCGACGAGTTTATAGCGATGATCTGCGTATTCAAAACCGCCTTCTGCGCGGGCGACCGTTTTGCCCGGCCAATTGCCGGTGTGCTGGCGCAGGCCGGTCAGTGCGTTAAAGACGGTGCTCTTTCCGGTGTTTGGATTGCCCGCCAGGGCGACGACATAATCCCAGTCTTGCATGTCTACGCCCAATTTAAGCAAGTTGGCGGCATGATGGGCGGGACAAGTCTCACATGCCGGTTGGATAGCTAGATTTGCTTTACGCTCGTTCATGGCTGACCTTTTGAAGTGATTCGATGAAGATGAAATTTGCTTGTTCTTTGCGCAAGGCGATGAGTGCATCGCGGATGCGGTAGGCGGTTGGATCGCCGGAGGGACTGCGATATTCCGCTTGAACCGTGGCCCCTTGTAAAACGCCAAGATCGAGCAGGCGACGACGTTCGGCGCCGTGACACGCCGGTGAGATCCCCAGCACGACGCCTTGCTCGCCCAGTTCGAGACAGGCGAGGGTATGACAGGGAAGTGATGCCAGATTTACTCTATCCTCGGATTCAGGAACCACGGATAGGTTATGGGCCACGATCGGCGCGAGAATGTGCTCATCGCCATCGGCCCAGAAACGAATGCGCTCGCGGGTTTTTTCGATGATTTGTACCTGCATACCCGGGTAGATTCCTGCGGCGAGCAATTGAGCATAGATCGCACTGGGTTCATCTTCGACGTGGACGATGCGCAGTCGCTGTCCCGTATCGCAGGTGGGGAGAGGTCTGCCGCCGTGCGACACGAACTCGCCCGCGGCATCCGGAATCGGGTCGCCGTGCGGATCATGGGTGGGATGGCCTAACCGCTCGGAGAGCAGGTCGATCTCTTCCGCCGAGAGGAAGTGTTCGCGTTCTTCGGCCAGATCGTGCCATTCCGCTTCATTAAATCCGGTCTCGTCTGCGAGGTACCGCTCCCAGAGACGATGGGCGCGCAGGATGTGCAAAGCGGTACGTTCACCCTTCGCTGTCAACTTGAGCTGTGCCTCTTCGTAGTGCAGCAATCCTGCCGCTTCCATTTTGGCAAGAACATCGCTCACCTGATTGGTTGACGTCTGCAGTACACCTGCGATGCTTTGCAACGTGGCTTGTTGTGTCTCCATCTCACGACTGTGGATGTGTTTCAAAGTATCTTCGATCTGGATTCTTTCGGTATACTTCCTGGTCCTACGCAGACGGGGGAGTAATCCCCATCTCGGCCATAAAAGCACGATGAGTAGAATGGCAGCCGCAAACATGATCAAAATCGGAGGTATTGAGTCCATCTCGGCATTCTTCCCTGGCGCCCCAACGATGCCAAAATAATGGGCAGCGCTGGACTCGCGCCATGACTAAAGTTAGGCATGCCTAACTTCTATTCATTATAGAGGCTCGACCCCAAATTGTCAAGTCCGCGGGTTCTCCGGGAAAGAGGCCCGACAGAGCTGGGCCTGCTATCCTGAACAGTGATACACCTGATTACGATGGGACGACTATAATATTCCAATGATGAGTCCCAACTCTATCTCCTTGCGGCATGAGCACTGGATTAAAATGGTTGGCCAAGTTCGGGAGGCGTATCCGCGTGAGGCTTGCGGTGTGTTAGCCGGTGAGGGGGATGTCGTGAAATGGGTGCAGCCCATCACCAACGTCGAAGACAGCCGCAACAGGTTCCGAATGGACCCCCAGGAGCAGTTGGATGTGCTTTTACGCATCGAAGATGAAGGGCTGCAGTTAACCGCTATTTACCACTCCCATCCCCATGGCCCGTCTGATCTTTCAGTCAGCGATGTCAAGGGAGCAGCTTATCTCGAGGCAGCATACCTGGTGTGGTCCCCCGCTGCGCAGGAATGGTCTTGCAAGGCTTTCATCATCGAGCACAATGCTGTACGGGAGATTCCAATTCATATCGCCACCAAAGGAACTCTATCAGGGTAGTGGTGTTTTTTGTTTTGAACACCTTAAACTCGATAAATCAAAGGAGCGAAATGCAATTTCACATCATCGCGGCGTTATTGGCAGCGTATTTACTCGGTTCTGTTCCAGTGGGCTTGTTGGTCGTTAGGTTGGTGCGAGGCAGGGACATTCGTTTATGGTTCAGCGGACGGACGGGTGGCACGAACGTGATGCGCATGGCGGGGTTTTGGGCCGGCCTGTCTACCGCCATTTTGGATCTCGGAAAAGGGGCATTGGCGGTGTATTTCGCCCGTTATCTAACGGACGGAAATCCATGGGTGGAAATGGGTGCAGGTCTGCTGGCCGTTTTGGGTCATAATTACTCGATTTTTCTTGTGGAACGAAAAGACGGCAGGCTTCGATTACGGGGCGGCGCTGGAGGTGCCACGACGGCTGGTGCGGTATTTGCTTTTTGGCCGCCATCGCTTCTCGTACTGCTGCCGATCGGAGCTGCGATTTTATACTTCGTAGGATATGCCTCGGTCGCCACAATGTGCCTCGGCATCGAAGTAGCCGTTCTTTTTCTTTGGCGAGTCCTTAGCGCTCAAGCACCTTGGGCGTACTTCGTCTTTGGCTTGCTTATCGAAGTGGTTTTATTGCTTGGCCTGCGGCCAAACATTCAAAGGTTGCGCAGGGGGGAAGAACGTTTGGTTGGTTATCGTGCCCGAAGAGCCGCGCAGAAGACATTGCACTCGGATGATGACGAGACTGCATAAAGCTCAACGAAGTGTGAATAATTCCACTGTCTGGATAGCCCGAATCCATTTACGTTCAAGCTTCGAATTTACACTGGATGGCTGTCGAATCAGCACGCATAATTTCGCCCCACATCTCAGTAGATCGGATACCCGTCCGTAGTCGTTGGTAAGAAGACTTTGATGTTAGGTGAGGGTGAGAATCGCCGTCGTGGCGATCGCAAAAAGGGCGCTGAATTCTATGAGCCGCCCACGCACGAGCCCTTTTTTACGGTGCAGAAGTGTGAGCCCATTGGTCAAATACACCAGCATGCCCAGCAGCAGCGCGCCTCGCAGCGGGGATATCGGCCAGTAGTGCAGCGCCCATGCCAATTGCGTGTTGAGTAGGCTGATCAGAAGCGCATACTCCGCCGCCCGATCGCTCAATTGGTTCAAATGCAGCAGCCGCCAAATCACCACGAAGCTGACCAGGAGAATCAGGGGTACAGAAAATACGGCCCTCAGGTCAGCGGCGAGGATGGCAAACAGCACGCTGATCAAGAGCAAGTACGCAAGCGCAGATAGCCCAACCGAAGCCACATCGAAGCGTGGGTCCTTGGGATCGACGACCACAAATTCCGCTATGACCACGGCCATTAACAACAAAGCGGTGAGAACGATTCCCAGCCAGAGACCCGGACCGTCGGGGATACGGGTCAACACTGCGCCGGTTGCCGCCGCCGCCAAGCCGGGTATAACCCAATGTTCGGGCTGCACTTTGCTGGTCATCGACTTCGGGTGGGAGTGAATCAACCAATCCGCACCGGCAGCTGCAAGTGCCGCTGACAGCGAGATCATGATGAGGCTGGCATTGACTTCGAAACGGATGAGTAAACCGAGGATGGCCAACTCTGATTCAAATACCGGCAGCGTTACGATGCGGAGTAGAGTATTGGTAAGCAGGATCAGTGCCGTGAGGGTACTCATGCGATCTCGATCCGGTTGGGGCAGTCTGCCATCCATGGAGGCATTCTAGCATCCGATTCCAGCTATGTCCATGCAGGTGAAGGTGACGCTCTCATCCCCAACGAGGGGATTCAGCACAGCCGCGGAGAAGCGTGTATAATGCCTGCCGATGATCATCGTCGTCGCAATCTTGGGATTAGCTTGTGGCATATTCGTAAATCTCCTGGCGGATAATCTGCCAAGGCGCCAACCGGTCCAAGCGTCGCACTGCCTCGCTTGCGGGGCACCCCGTAGGACGGTCAATTGGATTGCCGGCTTAGCCTTTTTACGATTCAAGCGGCGCTGCCCGTACTGCGAATCGCGGCGCGCTTGGCGAGATGTACTGGTCGAGTTTTCGCTGATCTTCGTCGCAATCTGGCTCTATGCTCGAGATTCCACACCCGGCGTATTCTGGCCCGCTTTGATTGTTGCCACGATTTTCACCCTGATTGTCGTGATCGACATCGAGCATCGTTTGATCCTGCACGTGGTCAGCGTGCCCTCGGGATTGTTGATCCTGACCCTGAATTCATTCGACCCCAGCCGCGGGTTTTGGAAGTCGCTTGCGGGCGGCGGGGGCGGTTTCGTCTTCGTGCTGTGTTTGTACTTGCTGGGAGGTGTTTTTGGCCGTCACATATCCAGACTCCGGGAGGACGAGGAAGGCGAAGTTGCATTCGGATTCGGTGACGTGATGCTGGGTACGATGCTGGGTCTGACTGTGGGATGGCCCGGGATAATCCTGGCGCTCATCTTTGCCATCTTCGCTGGCGGCGTTTTCAGCTTGTTTTACATGCTGGTGATGACCCTGCGCGAGCGATACAACGCTTTTCAACCGATTCCCTATGGTCCGTTTCTCATCTTTGGAGCGTCTTTGATGTACTTCTTTCGGGAGGCGATCGTGCGATTCGCGCCGGCCGGATGACGGATTAATCCCCTATTGAATGTCACAATTTTGTTAAAAAAATGCTCCCGCAACATAACAAAAACACCAGTTTCACCCTGATTAACCCCTGCGTACTACCAGGACCGTTTGCCAACGCCTGTACAATTGCGAGTGAATGATCGAGCGATGTGGCTTGATGCCGCAATACATATTCGAGTCAAGAAAACAAGGACTACATATGAACAACATCCGGCGATTTCGAAAGGTGAGGCCAGCAATGTCCTTATTGCGCAGTCGTTGTGTTCGGAAGATAAAGCGTGGCCAGGGCATGGTCGAGTTTGCCCTGGCATTACCGATCCTGCTTTTCATCATCCTGGGATTTATCGAAGTGGCGAGGTGGTTCCAGGCATATCTTTCCGTTCAATACGCCGCCCGGGAGACAGCTCGCTATGCGGTAAGCGGACAACCTCCAATGATGCATGATGACGGGGAATATTCCTGTGAAGATGAGGGTCATCCAGACTCCGGCACCCCGTATACCTTGCCGGACGAATACATCCAATGTCGTGTGGATTGGATCAAACACGTCGGAAAGAGAATAGCCGGGCTCGCTCTCTTGGTCGATCCGACCCTGGATGACGACGATATCCAAAAACCGCGCTACCTTGGTGTGCTCCTTCGGGGAAGCCCAACCTTTGGTGGAGTGCCAATTTCGGATCATCCTGGAGCGGCACGTACCAAGATAGAAATAACCATCGTCTACAACCATCCTGTAACCAACCCCTTCTTCGCCACGATGCTGCCGACGATTCGAGTCATCGGACGGATTCAGATGGTGAACGAGCCGTGGGAAGGTGGTGGCGCCGATCCGCCACCGGTTGTTCCGACGGCGACTCCACTGCCTCCACTCGATTCGGATGACGACGGTTGGAGTGATGTTGATGAACGTGACATCTACGGAACTTTTCCTTCCAATCCGGATACCGATGGTGATGGCTACAATGAGGGTCCAGGTGGGGATGACAATACCTCCGAGCGAGCCTTGGATCCCTGTTATCCCGATCCCGGCGCCTGTGAGACGTAGCACAGCGTCCCAAAGGAGTAGATGGTGAATATGATGAGGAAGAAAATCTTTCATCGAGATGGCGAACGAGGCCAGAACTTCGTGGAGATTGCGCTCACGTTGCCCTTACTGATCGTTCTCCTTTTAGGGATGATGGAGGTCGGTTTTCTGGTGCACAGTGTATCCACAGTGGCCACCGCCGCACGTGAAGGCGCCCGCTTTGGCGCGCGCGGCATGCACATCCCGTTGGATGAGATCGCCGATGTCACCAAGATCGCCATGGAATTGAGTCTCAATGTCGATATCGACAGCCCGGACGCCAATATCAGGATTATTGTTACCTCGGTGGATATTGATCCGGATGGAAGCTACGCCTTACAAGACACGTATGTCTTGGGAGATTTGGACGTTGCCTCCGAAGTCTGCTTCGATGATCCATGTGGAGCTGGCACCATCGATGTCGATGCGATTGCTGCTGAAAATGCCATTTTCAGCAGCGATGCTGAACGCTGTAATGAGGTTACCTACGGATGTCGCAACGACCTTGTGATCGTAGAGGTGTTTTATGCTCACGAGCTTAAGATGGCCTCTCCATTCGTCGATTTCTTCGTAGAACTGCCCGTCATCATCGATCAACAGAGTATCATGCGCGTCTTGATCCGGCGCAGTCCTTGGAGTTGATTGCTGATGCCGCTCGATCGATGCTCTATGACGAATCCGAAGGATTCAAGAAAACACGAAAGGAATATCCCATGAGAGATTGGACAAGAAAAATCATCCGTCGCTCTTCACTCGCCATCCGTTCTTTGAGAGGCGGCGGAAAAGAAGATACAGCTGATGAAGCGCGATCGATTCGCCGAGGAAAATCGCGATCGGGGCAGAGCCTCGTCATCATCACCATCGCTTTCCTGGGAATAATCGCCTTCATTGGTTTCGCCGTGGACACAGGGATCATGTACCTGCACCGAATTTGGTTGGGCCAGGCAATTGACGCCGCAGCACTTGCGGCCGGCTATGAGCTGCCCGATATCGAAGGCAGCTGCAGCCGAGCCGTCGAGTATCTGGAGGCGAACGGGTATGTTGAGAACGATGAATTTACCTATCAAATCATTTTTACAGCCGATGAAAACGCACCCGGCGGGCCGGTAGGTGAATTTGCCCTCGATTCCGATATTGACAATCTCGTGACCCCGGAGGACTGCACGACGATATCAGTGCCTTCGGAACACAATAATACGCACTATCATGTGCGCATCGCAGGTGAGTTAACCGTGCCGGTAGTGTTCATGCGCATCTTGGGTTTCGAGACCATTCAGGTCGGCACACCGGCGACGGCGAAACGAACCGCACAGTACGACGTGGCGCTCGTTCTGGATATTTCCGGGTCGATGAATTACGACAGCTGTGAATGGCTCACAGACGAACCTGAATATTCCGAGCCCTATGCATGTGAAAATATCCGCTCACCATGCGGGGATGCCTTCGGCGAGGTGGACTTCGACGGCTATACCGACATCGATGACATGATCACCGACGGGTGGGTTATCAACAGCACCGACGCCGTGGAATTCCAGCCAATCAATGGACACGACGCGGCGGGCGTCCATATCTACGAGGATCCGGCTACTGGCACAGAGGGGGAACTTAGCTGGAATTGGACCGTCGACATCCCGGAGGATGAGAATATCGCTATCTACTTCTGGGTGAAGAACGATCCTGCGTGGAAAATGGACAGTGGTGATTATGCCAGAGTTTCCTGGCGTGCCTCGCCGACGGACGGCTGGAATATCGTCATGTCGGTAAATGGCTCCATTTTTGACGACGATTGGGTACAGTATGCCGTTATTCTGGAAACGGATGAGATTGTCGATTATCTGGAAGTTCGTTGGGACGCTTATAGTACGAATAGCAACGAAGGTTTCATGCTCGACGATATCTCCTTCCGGACCTGCGGATTCAAAGAAGGACCCAATTTGCAATGGTCTTCTGGTGGATGCAGCAATCAGGCGATGACCTGTGATGACGAACAACCTGGTACACTGTTGCCAGGGCGCTCGGTGGGTTCGTACGAGACCCCCAGGGCCTATCTGCTGCAGCAGCCCATGACGGACGTAATCCGCGGAGCGGAGGCTTTCATCAACATCCTCGCCGACCGCGCCGACGAATCGGGCATGCCGCGTGAAGATCAAATTGGCCTGGCGAAGTTTAGCACAACGGCAACCCCAGTGGTCGATCTTACGATCGATTATGAAACCATCATCGAGACCATGTACTCGACCTTCTCGGCCAATGGTTACACGAATCTCGGCGGTGGTATGCGTATTGGTTTGAGCATCTTGGGAGATGGCCGCCCCAACACCACCCATTTCATGATCCTGCTGACAGACGGTGTGCTCAACACGTACGATTATCCCTTTGACGGATCGGGATACACAGGTTCTTACGGTGGAACGGCCTGTTCGCGCTGCTTGGGGTACGTCGATGCGATGATCACGGAGGCGCAGATCCAGAATGTGACCATCTTCACCATTGGATTGGGCAGTGATGTTATCAACCAGACGTTTAGTGCATACGGTGATTCGTACTACACCGGTATGAAGCTTATGGAGCGAATCGCAAGCTTGACCAACGGTCAAGCTTATTTCTCACCAACGACGGAAGAACTCGAGGAGATCTTCGAGTGGATTGCGGACTCCATTTTCGTACGCCTGACTCTCTAATCGGAGGGTAGAAATTACGCTGTTGGATCACACGCAGAACCGCAGATGACTTGGAAAAACATCGACGGACACTGCGTTGTGACTGAGAAACCAAGTCGCTGGGAACACCATATCGTGCCCAGCGACTTTTCTATCGCCAGTCGTTGCTCGCTTACATCGCTTGAGTTGGATGACAGGTGATAATTTCCGGTCTTATCACATTTCATTAAATATCCGTCGGAGCTTTTTCTTCTCGGGACCCTGCGAACGATAGATTTCGCTGCGTCGCGCCAGAGGCGCAGCAAGATGGTCTGAGATATGATTAATATTTCGGCTTGCCCAATATTCGATCTGCGACTAGGATGTCCTTGATGACCGCGATTGGACGAATTCTCCAGGACCGCAGCAAGTGGCTTATTGGCCTGTGGATCGCCACCGTGGCGTGCTACGTCGCTTGGGTGATCGCCGAGCCACTTTCGGATACGCGCCCAATTTGGTCCTTGTTGCTGACGTTCGGCTTGCGAAGTTGGACCACGGGCGCCTTGATACTTGCCTCCGTGCGTGCTAAAACGCCTGCTCGCATCCGGACCTGGCGGTTTATCTCCCTGGCGTTTGTGTGCTGGACGATCATCGATGGAATGGTCATAACCTATTGGTTCACGGATTCCGTTCTTCCAGGCGTACCCCACTGGACCGACGCAATCCGGCTTTGCGCCTATCTGGCGACGATGATCGTAACCTTCAGCTATCCTACGGCGCCCGTCGAGCGTCTGGGGCGCACACGCGATCAACTCGACATCGTTTTGGTGGGTGCCGCAGTCATGGGATTGGCCTGGCTAATATTCCTCTTGCCCCTCCTCTCCGTTCGCTTCCTCAACACGGTCGCTGTGTTTTGGCGATCGTTGTTTCCGATCTTCGATCTCTTGTTGTTTGTCTATTTCGCGCGATTGTATCTCTTGGCGGAAGCAGAAATCGATCGTAAGACACTTGCCTCCTTGACGATGGCGACATTATTTTTCGGAATTTCCGATTTAGTATTCGGCGTGCTTTCGCTGCAAGACAGGTACACACCCGGCAGTCTGGTCGAGGTCGGTTGGATGGTCGGCAGCGGCCTTTACTACATCGCTGCATTTTATACAATTCGTACTTCCACGGCTCGAACAAAGTCGGGTGAGGCTCAACACAAGCTCAGTCATCGGATAGGGAGATTGATGCCGATCGGTCTAACGGGTATGGTGATCGGGTATTTGCTGCTGGATTGGTGGATGGGAGGCCAGATCGAACTTGTTGGTGTAGCTCTGGTAGTACTGTTGGGAGCCTTGTTTGTGGCGCGGCAGGGTGTGATCGCGGGGCAGATGGAATTCCTGCAGTATGCCTCGTTGGTCACGAATTCAGTCGACATGGCTTTTGTGTGCGATCTCGAGGGTATATTGCTGCTCGTCAATCCGGCACTGCTGCGCGGCCTCGGCCTGGAAACCGGGGAGTGGAAGGCCCGGAAAATGCAAGACGTGGTCCGCAACATATCTCGCTGGGAGCGTGTGGTGGAGGATGCTCGGGATAACGGTTGGTCGGGAGAACTCACATTTCGGCGGGCAGACGGTTCTACTTTCCCTGTGGCACTGGCCTTACGCCCGATCGAAGATGAACGTAAATCTCAAGTGCTGCTGGCGGGTACGGCACATGATCTGACACAGGTCAAAGAGCGTGAGAACGCGTTGCATGACGCATTACGCCAAGTGGCTGCTGCGCGCGAGGAACTCGAAGGACTCAATCTTGCCCTCGAAGAAAAAGTGGAGCATCGTACGCAGGAGTTAGAACAGACGGTAAAGGACCTTGCGCGTCTGAATCAAGAATTGCAGGAACTGGACACGTTGAAGACCGAATTCGTGGCGCTGGTTTCCCACGAGTTGCGCGCGCCGCTCACCAACATCAGCGCAGGTATCGAGCTGATCCTCAGCGAGCAGCCCAGGGCGAATTCCAAAACCGCAGTTTCACTCGAGTTGGTTCAGGCGGAGATCGAGAGATTATCCAACTTGGTGGATACAATTCTCGACATTTCTTCCCTCGAAGCGGGGCGCTTTCCTCTTCATTTAGATGACGTTGCTTTGCGTGAGGTCGCCGAACGAGTCTGTACTCGCTTTGCGGAAGGCGATCAGGCAGGCCGACTCGAAGTGTGCATAGCTGATGATCTCCCTCATGCTCTCGCAGACGAACATGCGCTGGAGAGTATTTTTCAGCATCTCCTGGATAACGCGCTGAAGTACGCTTTGGAAGGAGAAATTGTCCTCGAAGGGTGGGCGGACGAGAATCGCCTGTGGGTCGCCGTCGATGACGGCGGTATAGGAATTCCGGAGCACGAGCGCGAACGCATATTCGATATGTTCCATCGTCTCGACACGCGCGACGATCGAGACGTTTATGGCTATGGTTTAGGATTGTCGATGGTGAAGCGTTTGCTCGAAGCGATGCAGGGTGGAATCCGAGTGGAGCAGAGCCAACGTGGTGGGGCACGTTTCGTATTTTGGCTGCCTGTACATACGGAAGTCGAAGAGTTATGAGCCGCTTTCCTTTGCCATTATGGAGAATTATTAAGGTGAAGATTGCATCGTTCGAGTGGCGAACGGGTTGGTGATCGACTATAGTTGGACGCGATTCGTGGAGGTTGGATTTGTCTTTCAAGCTCTTGGTGGTAGATGACGATCGTACCTTACTGCGTTTCCTCGGGGAGTATCTCGAGCGAGAGCGTTATGCCGTGATCACCGCCGATCGAGGTTCGAAAGCTCTGCGCGCCTTCTATCAAGAAAAACCGGATCTCGTTATTCTCGATGTGATGATGCCCGGTATGGATGGATGGGAAGTGTGCGCCCGCATCCGAGAAATGGCGGATACACCGATTATTTTTCTGACGGCCAAAACAGCAGAAACGGATAAATTGCGAGGCTTTCGTTTGGGTGTTGATGATTACATTACCAAGCCCTTTAGTCTCCCTGAAATCGTAGCAAGAGTGTCCGCTGTCCTGGCGCGGGCGCATTCCGCCCGGCCCGAAGAGCCGAGTATATATCGGGTGGGGGATTTGGCGATCGATTTGCGCAAGCGGCAAGCGCAAATCAATGAAGCGCCGATCGAACTTACACCGACTGAATTCCGACTGCTCGCTGCATTGGCGAAACGTACGGGCGAGGCGGTTTCCCAGACAGAGCTCGTCGCCGAAGTCTGGGGGTCGGAACGGCGTGGGGGTGGAAATGCATTGCGCCGATATATTTCGATGCTCCGCGAGAAAATAGAATCGGATGCAAGCCAACCCGAGCGCCTCGTCACCGTGCGCGGCTTTGGATATCGCCTCGAGCCGTAACGCTTGATCGTTCCCCGAAACGTAAATTTACACATCGAACGGCATTCATTTCGACCCGTCTGTTTAGCGTTCGGCAAGCGCCTCGCGGGCATAGGACGAAGGTCACATGCATTGGTGTAGGTAGATTGCAAGGTAGATCAGAAGGAGTATCCATTATCATAAATACGAGATTTTGAGGGTGTGAAGTTCACCATCCGTTGGTATATTTTTTGGGGTAGGTGTTGAAGAGATGCAACCCGAAATTGAGAATATTTCCTCTACGGCGGTTGCGGATGCAGAGTCAATTGTCCGAATTTTAATCGCCGATGACGATAAAGACTTCCGCAGCATTCTTGTCCGACGAGCGCAACAAATGGGCTTTGAAGAGACCGAAGCCGAAGATGGTGAGCAAGCAATTGCAGCATTGAAGACCGAATCGTTCGATCTGATGCTGCTTGACTTGTGGATGCCCAAATGTTCCGGCCTGGAGGTGTTTCAAGCAGCGCAGGATATCGATCCTGATCTTCAAGCCATTGTATTAACGGGCAGCGCTACATTAGAAACGGCCGTGGAAGCCCTGCGATGCGGGGTCTACGATTACCTTACCAAACCTCTCGATTCGCTCGCTGAACTCGAACTGGCGATTAATCGAGCACTTGCACATCGTCGCTTGCTGCTAGAGAACGCCCGCTTGTTCGCTGAAGTCCAACGACTGGCGATCACTGATCCTCTGACGGGATTGTATAATCGTCGAAAGCTGGATGAGATGTTGACGATTGAAGTCGAAAGAGCTCATCGCTACAACCGTCCACTTTCATTAATCATGCTTGATTTGGACGGCATGAAATCGCTCAACGACAAGTACGGCCATCCAGCGGGGGATGAAGCGCTCAAACTGGTCGCCGATAAGATCCGCAAGCAAATTCGTTCTGTCGATCTCCCGACGCGCTACGGCGGAGACGAGTTCGTCATTCTCCTCCCGGAAGCGGAGCTGGAAGCAGCGCGCAGTGTTGCCAAACGAATTTGCGCCAAAATCACCGCTACGAGTTTCCATGGTGAGTATTTATCGGTGAGTGTGGGCGTTGCACAATGGTCGACCGATTTCCCGAAAGCAATGCAGTTCCTCCAAGTGGCCGATCAAGCGATGTACCAGGCGAAGAGGGCGGGCGGAAGACGGCTGTTTGTGCTTTCACCTTAACAACAGGATATTGGTCCTATTAGGAAGAAGTACCTGCCTATCGACAACGACGGTCATGTTACCCTCGATGCAGCGAATGCATGATTGTCGAGGAAAATCGCTTTGGTTTGGCGCTGTGGGGGTGCCCTTAGCGAGTATCGAACAATCGAAGTTGGCGAACGATTTATCCAGAGGGATGGACACTTCGCGATGGCGGCAGGAAAATCGCGGAACGATCGCGCCATATGCGACCGCAAGAAAATGAATCGCAATCCCGAAATGTGGGAGGACCGATGAATGCAATACGTGAAAACCTGCTAAAACACACTGAAGGTCCGAGCGAAGATCAATCCAGCGCGCGCTCGTTGGCGAAGTGGTTTCTCCATTTCGTTTCAGGGCTGCGGGCGAAGTTGATCGTTCCTTATGTGCTGCTTACCTTGGTGATTGCCATGGTAGGCGTGTATGTGGTGACGCGCTTGGTGACCTCTTCGATTCGCGAGCGTTTCGTCAATCAGGCTTTCGAAGCCAGCCGCGTGGCTGCCGACGGCATCGTGCGTAAAGAAAGAGAGCATCTAGAAAACCTTCGCTTGATGGCCTACACCGCGGGTGTGCCCCAGGCAGCTCTCGATCGGAACGCGGAAATTCTTGAGTCGCTTCTCCTGCCTTTGGTGTTGAACAATGGCGTCGAGGCGCTGACCGTGATCGATCTTGCAGGTACGGAAATTTTGACAATGGCCATCGATCCCTCGACGGGAATCTACCGAGAATCGAGTGGCGGCGATTTTTCGGCGTACAACTTGGTCGCACGTGTGCTCACCACTCAGGTCGATTCGCTGGGGGATAAGTACGTCGATATTCTCGTGACAACCTACGGCGCCTATTTGTTCACGAGCACGCCGGTTCGTACGGAAGACGGCGAATTGACCGGAGCCTTGCTCATCGGTTCTCGGCTCGAATCACTCATCGATGATATCAAGAACCAGGCTTTGGCGGATGTGGTGGTTTTAAATCAGGATGGAGATTTGATCTCCACGACGTTCGTCCTTCCGGATGAGGGAGCGCAAGTGCTTGAAGTCGATCCGGACATCTTCACCGATGACCAAACCGCCGTCACACAGGATATCGAATTGTACGGCCGGGATTACCAAACAGTAGTCGCGCCCCTGATAATTCGTCAACAGGAAATGGGAATCCTTTCGGTCGTGTTGCCGAGCAACTACATCGTATCTACCATGGCAACCAGCCGCAATATATTCAGCATTATCTTCTCTCTGGGCACCGTGGCAACGATCATCGTCGGGTATACCCTCGCGCAGAGCATCGCCTCACCCATCCTGCGTTTGCGCAATATTTCCCAGGCCGTTGCTTCTGGAGATCTGAATCAATCTACCGGGTTGAAGAGCTCGGATGAAATTGGGGAACTTGCCAGTGCGTTCGACACGATGACGCATCGCCTGCGCGAACGCACGGCAGAAGCAGCACGATTGTATACCGAGACGGTCAAACGCAATGAGGAATTGGCCGACGCCAACGCCCGCTTGCAAAGCGCGCAGGCTCAATTGGTCCAATCTGAAAAACTGGCCTCCGTTGGGCAGCTGACGGCGGGCATCGTGCACGATGTCAAGAATCCCCTGGCGGTCATAAAAGGCCTGGCGGAGGAGTTGCAGGAAGAAGTCGGTCTGGATCCGTCCACTCGGGATCAACTCAAAACCATCCGGCAGAGCGCCTCGCGCGCCAGCACCATCGTGGGTGACTTGCTGAAGTTCGCCCGCCAGTCAACTCCCGAAATGGAAACTCGGGACGTTCGTGAGACTGTCGAATCGTCGATGCGTTTGACGGAATATCTGGTACGGAAGGCAGGCGTGGATTCCCATTTGGACCTGCCCGATGAACCCGTGATGGTGACGTACGATGCGACGCAAATCGAACAGGTGTTGATCAACTTGATCACCAACGCCGTCCAGGCCATGCCGAACGGTGGGAAATTACGCCTCAGTCTCGGCCAAGCGGAAGAGGCGGTCGCTATCGCCCTGCAAGACTCGGGCATCGGTATTCCTCGCGAGAATCTCTCGCGCATCTTCGATCCCTTCTTCACGACGAAGCCGGAAGGGCAGGGAACTGGACTGGGACTATCCGTGAGTTTCGGGATTGTCGCCCGCCACGGTGGACGAATCGAAGTGGATAGCAAAATGGGCCAGGGCACGACCTTTACTGTGCTGCTGCCGCGAACGCAAAAAGTTAAGGTGTAAGGGAGCATGGTGGAAGACGTTGTAGCACAGCAGGAAGATAAGCGTAAGGAGAAGCGCAACGAGTTGGCGCAGTGGCTGCTGCTCGTTCCGTTTATACTTCTGCTTCTATTTGGCTGCGGAACGTGTGGGATGATGCGCGGCCAAACTGCACATGCCGATACGCGCTCCCAGATGGACGCGGATTACAGTCCGTGGCCTTTCGTGGTGCTGCAGCCGGTCAATCCTGCAATCATTGAGGAAATCCGTCGGGACGCCGAATACTACCCCGGGCCGGGCAGTGAGTCCGGAGGACCCATCGTAGAGCCTGGGGATTTCTGGGCAACAGCTACGCCGACAGCCGATGCGACTCTGACGGACACACCGACACCGACCGAACTGGCGAGCGCTACGGCCTCGTCGACTTTTACTGCCACGAGTTCACCGACCTCGACCGCAACGGCTACGGATACCGGCACGCCAGAAGCGACGAGCATACCATCTGCGACGCCATCGTCCACGAACACCCCAACCGAGACGTCCACGCCTTGGCCGCCACCACCAGTTCCACCGTCCGGACCGCCTCCGAATACGTATTGGTTTTATGATGACGTCACACCCTTCAGCTACATGATGTATTCCAGTATTCCCAACGGCAATTATCGCAGCGGATCGAGCGCGACGTTCTATTCGCCTCAATTCTCGGGCGGCCAACGCCTCCTGGCGGGAACGACCACCGTGCGTTTCTATGCCTACAATCCTTCCTCCAGCGCAGTCAGTCTTTCGGTCGAGCTGCGGGCGGGATCGACGGTGCTCGGATCTTCTTCCTTTGCATTGCCCGCGAACGTTACTTCGGCCTATTTCTTCTCTGCCTCGATTAGTACACTCGAGCACGATTTCGTCGGCGGCCAGCGTTTGATCCTGCGCTTGAGCAGCGGATCTCCGGGTACGTTATTCTGGGACGGAGATTATCACTATTCCGGAGTACAGATTCCGGCCATCGTCAGCGTGCCTACGCCGACGTCGACCAGAACGTCGACAGCGACCAGTACGGCGACGATCACAAATACACCCACGATCACAAACACACCTGCGCCGACGAACACGACGGCTCCACCGCCAGCGACGGCCACCAACACGCCGGTACCGAGCGATACGCCCGGTCCAACCTCCACGTCCACGGATACGGCGACGCCGACCGACACGCCGCTCGCCAGCGATACTCCGACGCCCACCTCTACGATGACGGATACGCCTGTCGCGACATCGACACCGACGAATACGGCGACATCAACGGAGACGCCCGCGGCCACGGATACGCCGACGCCCACGTCGACCGATACACCGACGCCCACATCCACGGAAACGCCAACCCCAGCGTCGACCGATACACCGACGCCCACGTCGACCGATACACCGACGCCCACATCCACGGATACGCCGACGCCCACGTCGACGGATACACCGACGCCCACATCCACGGAAACGCCAACCCCAACGTCGACCGATACTCCGACGCCCACGTCGACCGACACACCGGCGC
>CAYYVY010000021.1:0-5740 GCA_964475265.1 uncultured Anaerolineaceae bacterium
GCGGTTGCTCTGCCATTGAGCTACGTCGGCATGACAAGAGAAGCGCGCCTATCTCACACGGCGCAACTTCAATTTTACCAAAGTCAATCACTGCCGACAATGCGTGTCGAGTTTACCAAGAATCCAAATCAGCGTCAATGTATCGTGCTGTGGAACACCGACCGCTTTATCCCAAAAACCCTCGCTTCTGCATGATCGTGTACAACGCTACGGCAGTTGCGACGGATGCATTCAGACTTTCCACTTTCCCACGCATGGGGATCTTGATCAAGTAATCACAGGAATTTCTTACCAGCGGCCGCATGCCTCGCTGCTCACTGCCAACCACCAACGCTAAACCGCGTTGTAAATCGGCACTTTCAATCGGAATCGCGTCCAGGCTGTTTTCCAAACCCATGATCCATATTTCCGACTGCTTCAGTAGGTCGATCACCTGGGACAAGTTGGCTTTCGCCACCAGCAGATGTTCGCTGGCACCCGCCGAAGCCTTTACGACAGCCGGCGTTATGCTCGCTGACCGGCGATAGGGAAGAATTACGCCGTGCACGCCGACAGCCTCGGCGGTGCGCAAGATAGCGCCCACATTTTGAGGATCCTTGAGGGCATCGAGGATCAACAAGCAAGGAGCTTCCTCGTTGATCGTCGCCCGGTTAAGGATATCTTTTACCGACGCGTACGCATACGCCTCGACGGACGCTATTACCCCCTGATGATGTGTATTAATTGCATCAAGTTCCGATTTCGAGACACGCTTCACAGGGATGTGCAATTGTCGGGCAAGCGAGAGCACGGATGCCAATGCGCCTTTTCCCTGGGCATCTTTCGCAATGCAGATGCGATGAACTTTGCGTTTTTGCGCCCGCAACACTTCATAGACCGGAATGCGTCCGAAAACCCATTCGGCTTTAGCCGGCATTTTTATGGGCCTTTTGAAGTCGAAGGGAAAGAGCTACCCAAATCCCGTCCGTGGTCCACTCACGAGAGGAAGTTTTGCACACTTACTGGAACCGCCAGACTGTGCCATCTTTTAGATCGTCTACGCTTACCCCCAAAGATGCCAATCGATCCCGAATCGAGTCTGCAAGCTGCCACTGCTTAATCTCTCGAAGCTCGTCGCGTACTTCGATCAGCATTTGGATAAACGGCGCCGCTTCATGGCTTTCTGAATCGCCTTCATCTAGACAAAGCCCGAGCACACCCGTAAGTTCTCGAATGACGCGCTGCCCCGGTGTCAAGTCCGATTCGCCTGCACCTGCGTCGCGCGCTTGGTTGACCGCTTTAACCAACTCGAATATATGCGACAGAGCTCCTGAGGTGTTGAAATCATCATCCATTGCTTCTTCGAAATCACTACGAGCTTTTTGTGCCGCTTCAGCGAGTTCTTCGCCCAGCGCGCCGGAACCGGAATCCTGCGCCATCGCAGGCCGCAATCCATTTCGCAGGCGCTCCAATGCCCGTTCGGCTTGATTTACAACTTCTTCGTTATAAGTCAGTGGGCTGCGATAACTGCCATTGAGCACCACCATGCGCAGCACATCGCCTTCGTGCGCTTCAAGAAAATCGTCAATGGCGTAGACATTTCCGGTTGACTTCGACATATCTTCGCCACCGAGCTGCATCATGCCGTTATGAACCCAGAAGCGGGCAAATTCCTTGCCGGAATAGCTCTCCGACTGCGCGATCTCGTTTTCATGGTGCGGAAATATCAAGTCGTTCCCTCCCCCATGAATATCGATCTTCTCTCCCAAATGGTGCAGACACATCGCAGAGCACTCGATATGCCACCCCGGCCGCCCCTGGCCCCAGGGACTCTCCCAGGAGGGTTCACCTTCTTTTGCCGTCTTCCAAAGAGCAAAATCTCCGGGATCTTCCTTGCGCCGATCGACTTCGAGACGCGCGCCAGCCCGCATTTCCTGCAAACCGCGACCGGAAAGACGGCCGTAATCCTTGTCTCGAGCGATTCGGAAATACACATCGCCCTCGATTTCGTATGCAAAACCTTTTTCGATCAATCCAAAAACCATGGTGATGATTTGATCAATTTCTTCTGAAACCTTGGGGGTTACGCTCGCAGGTTCGATATTTAAATCCTTCAAGTGCTGATCATACTGATCCGCATATTGCTTCGCCAATTCCAGCGGATCGACTCCCAATTCATTCGCACGAAGGATGACCTTATCATCAACATCGGTGTAATTCATCACGTGGCGCACTTCATAACCACGGTATTCCAAATACCGGCGAATCACATCAAAAACCAAGGAGGACATCGCATGGCCCACATGAGCCTTCGCATACACCGTGGGTCCACACACATACATACGCACTTTCCCGGACTCAATGGTTTGAAATGGTTCCTTCACGCGAGACATCGTGTTGTAAATCTTAAGAGACATCCCTCACTACTCCGTATCCGTTGTGTCAGCGTTGTTATTCGCTCCACTGGGTTTTGAAAATATCATGCGGCCTGCTGCAGTTTGCAGGACCTTGGTTACCACCACCGGAATAATTTCAGCGATATACTCCTTGCCATTTTCCACCACAACCATCGTTCCGTCCTCGAGATATCCAACACCCTGGTCGACTTCCTTACCCTCCTGAATGACCTGCACATCGATGGTCTCACCGGGAAGGTAAACTGCTTTTACGGCATTTGCCAGTTCATTGATGTTCAATACGATCACGCCTTGCAATTCGGCAACGCGATTAAGGTTGAAATCGTTGGTCAGGACCGGACATCGAAGCTGCTTGGCAAGAATCACTAGTTTGTCGTCTACGGAACGAACGCCCTCGACATCGAGGTCCGTAATTCGGAACGATATACTGTCGTCTTTTTGCAGTTGATTGAGGATGTCCAGACCCCGTCTGCCACGCTGCCTGCGCAGACTGTCTGACGAATCGGCGATGTGTTGCAATTCATTCAGCACGAATGATGGAACCAACATCGAGCCAAACAAAAAACCTGTGCGGGCGATATCTGCCACGCGTCCGTCAATGATAACGCTCGTATCCAGTAAGATGTTCCGGTCGACCGGCCAGTCTGACTCACTGCTTCCACCAAATGAGAAACGATTCCCGACCATGTTAAAAAGGTCGTCCTTTCGCATTACAAATACAGTCACACCAAAGTATCCAAAAATCAACGCGCCCACAAAGGGGAAAATTTGGCTGAACGGTGCAGGCAATAATGAAAGTGGAAATGAAATAAGGGCTGCGATAATTAAACCGATGATCAAACCGATCAACGCCGAAAGCAAGCTTCTGGCAGATACCTGCGCTATGGTGGCGCGCAGAGATCGAATAGGTCGCGTCGTAATATAAGGTGTGACGATTAGTCCAACCAAAGCCCCCACCATAGCAAACACGCTCGCCCACAGGAACGGGTCATCCCCTGCCAACTCGCCCAGATGGGCACCCAAGTAGGTGCCGCCAACGCCAATTACAATCGCGCCAAAGATGCGAACCGGTAATTCAACACTCATGGTTTACCTACCTTTTAATATCAAAAGGGTGAACGCTCGGTTTCGGCGCTCACCCTGCGGAGAGCTTAATATCATCTGCTAGATTCAAGTTGGTCGTGGAGTAAAATCCCACGACGGAATATTCGCTTTGCGTGCAAGATAGAAGATGATAATTAATGAAACCGGATCAAAGGAATGAAATAATTGACAATCTCCCTCGACAACTTAAATATATCATGGCCGCTTCTGCTATGTCAACGAAGCAACACTGCGCCAACCTGCTCATCGGGAAAAAACGGATGCGAACTCGTTGCAGCAAGGAATCAAAAGCGGGAGAGTGAAACGAATGCCCTCCCGCTTCGAAAAATCATGAAAGAAACAGCGGGCTATGGCAGCGTGCCGACCACGGTGAAACTATCGAGGATTTGAAAGAGCGCATCCCAATCATCTTCCGACGGAACAACAATCCGAACGACGATAATGAATGCGTATTGATCGTCCTTGGATACGACGGACAGCACCAGGAAATCGGGACCGCCTGAGCCTCCACATTTTTCAAAGAGATCGTATTTGCCTCGATATAGCGGATCTTCGTAATCATCACGTTCTGCGAACTCACAAGAGTCACGGTAGATATCCCGGTAGATATCCAGCACCTGGATGTAACCACCAAGATCGGCAAGGTCGTCCGAAGCACTGAATATAACCCCGGGTGCTTGCCAATCATTAAAAGCATCGAGATCGGATGCGGCCTGAATGGAAGCCCCGATGACGTCGCCACTATCGATCCACGGGCTGCCGTCGATGTCTACCCAATTCGAAGGCACGTCGACTTGAATGGAGTAATAGTCGTCCGTTATCGTCATATACCCGCCGCTTAAGGTCGTTGGTGCGAATTGACCAATGACATCGAAGCTGGCGAAGATCTGGTCTTTGGCATCCCTATCGGCATCCGAAAGAATCTGAATTTCAACACCCACCATGTATGTGTCTGGACTAGCTATTGGCACAACACCGAGGACGACATAATCAGAAACTCCTCCACATCCCGTGTAATAATCGATTTGCCCCTCGTACAGCCCATCCCAATATTCTTCACGGCCCGCATAATCACAGTCTCCACCAAGAAAATCTGTCGCAATTGCCAGGAAACCTTCAATCCCGCCCAGCTCATCTATGAGAACGGTCGCGAACAGACTTACGCCTGGCTCGGACCAAGATCCATGGAAATCGGCAAGATTTCCCGCCGCCGCAATAGAAGGTCCGATCACTTCGCCATAATCGTCTGTGAGTTGCGTGCCGTCGATATCATTCCATTCCGCAGGCACGCTCACCTGAAGGGAACCTGTGTTGTCAGTAATCGTGACATAGCTCGAATAGCCCCCGCCATATGATCCCCCTCCGGAACTTCCACCTGAAGAAGGCTCACCCGCCGGTTGACCGCCAAAGGTCGAGACAGTTGTCAACGATCTGCCGTTAATCTGCCCTTCCAGGAGTTCGGATGTTGCATAGCGCAGGACCTCAATATTCAACGGGGCATCGACTCCGTGAGTCCGTAAAATATCACAGTAATCCGCCATCGTGCCGTCAACTGAAAGTACCAGGTCTTCGAGTGTGACGATCACATCTCCGGGTTCAATTCCTGCCATATCGGCGGGCGAACCTGATTTCACAGAAGAAGCCCAAATCCCGGAAATGCTGTCATCGTCGCTGGCAACTGCGATTCCGTTTATCCCGATGCTATTACCATCCGTCCCTTGCCGCATGGTTTCGATTAAAGGCAAGGCTTCATCCATTTTGATGGCGTAGTATTGATTGAGTCCCACCAGCGAGTATGCATAATTTACGCCAACGACCCGTCCATTGGCGTCCACCAGTGGTCCGCCTGAGTTACCGGGATTTATCGTCGCATCGTGTTCCAAGACAGAATCGACTGAAGCCCATGACGATTCCCCGTCCGCATTCGCCTTCGAGACAATCCCTTTCGTAAGCGTGAATTCAGGATCCCCTAGTGGATACCCGGCCGCGTAGACTTCCAATCCCACATTGACTTCATCGTTGTACAAGCTAAGATACGGAAAATCGTCCCCATTGATATCGATCACGGCGAGATCCGAACATTCCGATACACCCAGGATTATTGCGTTTCGCGGTTCGCTCTCACCATTGAGATACACCCTTAAGAGCGCTGCGCCGGTAACGACGTGGTTGTTCGTAATGGCAATGCCGGAAGGATGGATGATAAATGAAAACATATTATATTGTTGAACACCGTGATG
>CAYYVY010000021.1:5750-45932 GCA_964475265.1 uncultured Anaerolineaceae bacterium
CTCCAGCCGAATTGACTTGCAGTCCAAATTCCGGATCGATAAAAGTCCCCTGAGCCTGGATTCTCACGACTGCATTCTGCACCTCATCCAGACTGGATATTGCTCCTGATTCCAATTTCGAGAGCGATTCTCTTGAGACACTACTCCCGGAATCCTGGCCTGTATTGCCCGCCTGTTCCGCATCATTCGAATTGGAACAAGCAGAAAGGATAAAAATAAACAATATAACCCCAAGAATGGCTAGCATTTTCCCCTTATGCAACAACACGGTGCACCTCCATAACAGCTGGTATTAACCTTCGTGAATGAGAATTGAATAGGTCAAAGCCCACGATTGCCTGCCAAGTTCTAGCTTCGGCATCTTTCCATCTCGAAATAGAAGAACGGTCAGGTATAGACATCGTTGCGCTATTCGGGCCTAGCAAAATCCCATCTTTGTTTAGTATAGAGTTGCTCATTAATCCCGAGCAAGCAAATTGTGCTTACAGTTTACTTTCATAAGGCATCGGATTCCCATTCCAATGCGGTACAATCGCAACTCGAGGAAATCATCATGCAAATCCTGCTCACAAACGACGACGGTGTCCAAGCTCCAGGATTACTGGCCTTGGCGAAATCAATATCTAACCTGGCACAGGTTCGCGTCGTAGCGCCCAACAAAAACTGGTCGGCGTCCGGTCACGTGAAAACGATGCATCGACCATTACGTGTCTGGCAAACCCAACTTGCCGACGGCACACCGGTATTAACCACGGATGGCGCTCCCTCCGACTGCGTAGCATTGGGTTTGTTGGGACTGATTGAAGAACCCATTGATCTTGTCATTTCAGGGATCAATCCGCACGCCAACATCGGACACGACCTTACCTACAGCAGCACCGTGATGGCTGCCCTCGAGGCGGTTATCGCAGGTATTCCGGGAATCGCATTCTCACTCGATTCACCATACAACCACGACGCACCCCTCGACTATGCCCCCTCAGCCAAAATAGCGGAAATCATCATACAACAACTCACGCGAAAAGAAAGTCTGCCGCAATGCCCGCTCAACGTGAATATCCCTTATGGAGCGATCGAAGACATGCGCGGCGTAAAAATAACCCGTCAAGGGACTCGTATTTATCGTGACGCACTTGACCAACGTGTAGACCCTCGCGGCGAGTGTTACTATTGGATCGGCGGAGACGCGCCTACAGGAGTGGCTGAACCAGGCACTGACTTCTGGGCACTCGCAGAAGGTTACGTCTCGATAACTCCCTTGAGAATGGATTTCACCGCAGATGAATTCATTCCGCAGCTTGCCGAATTAGATCTAACCCTGGCTTGAATACAAAATCAAGCGTATATAATCCCCGGCGCTGCGAGTTCGATAGCGCCGGGGATTGGCTGCTGCTTTTATCTTTGAAGACGACTGGATACTTCGTTATGCCTTTTCGGGAACACCGATCGGCTCTACGCGCACCGTGGAAAATTTGTATTCGGGAATCTTTGCCACGGGATCGATGTTGCTGGGTGTGAGGATGTTTGCTGCAGCTTCCGCGTAGTGGAAGGTCATAAACACGACGCCGCGTGGAGATCTTCGTGTGATTCGTGCCGAGGCAGAAATTTGACCGCGTCGAGAGCTAACTCGCACGGCCTGTCCGTCGGCGACACCAAGCCGCTGGGCGTCATCCGGGTGAATTTCCACTTCAGCCTGGGGTGCAAGCCGATCGAGGCCCGGAGAACGCCGCGACAATGTCCCACCATGCCAATGAAACAACACCCGTCCGGTTGAGAGAACGAAGGGGAAATCCTCATCCGGCAATTCAGCCGGCTCGATGTAGTCCACCGCGCTGAACAATCCCTTGCCACGCACAAATTTACCTGCATGCAGTATGGGCGTACCTGGATGGTCTGCGCTCGGACAAGGCCACTGCAGACCGCCTTCACCCTCCAGGCGTTCGTGGCTCATACCACCGTATTGCGGCGTTAGGCCTGCCATTTCGGTAAAGATCGCTGATGGATGATCATAAGACCAATCTGCATCCAAACGATTGGCCACGTCAGTGATGATTTTCCAATCCGCCCGACCTTCACCGCGCGGCTCGATCGCCGGGCGGATGAGCTGCACCCGTCGTTCGGTATTGGTGTACGTTCCCGATTTCTCGGCAAAACTCACACCCGGAAGGATGACATCCGCAAGCTCGGCAGTCTCGTTCAGAAAGATGTCCTGCACAACGAGGAAATCCACCGCTTCCAGCGCTTCCCTCACATGACTGAGATTGGGATCGGAGAGCATGGGGTTCTCACCCATGATATAGAACGCCCGTACTTTTCCTTCGAGCGCAGCGTCCATCATCTCCGTTACCGTCAACCCCGGCTTCGGATTTAATCGTTCGTATTCCACATCCCAGCCGCTGGCAAATTTCCGCCGGACTGTTTCGTCTGCCACTTGCTGATAGCCAGGAAAGACGTTGACCAAGCCACCCATATCGCAGGCGCCCTGGACATTGTTTTGTCCTCGCAGCGGGTTAAGGCCCGTCCCTGGGCGGCCGACGTGTCCGCACAAGAGTGCAAGGTTGGCGAGAGACTTAACGTTATCCGTTCCGGTCGTGTGCTGTGTAATTCCCATCGCCCAGAAAATCGACGAGGCCCGTGATTCGGCGTATAAATGCGCAGCTTCGACAATCTGGCTCGCGGGAACCCCGGAGATTTTCTCCGCACGTTCGGGCGCCCAATCGCGCACGATCGCCTCGAAAGTCTCGAAATTCTCCGTACGATCTTCGATGAACGCTCGATTTTCCAAACCATCGCGCAGGATGACGTGAGCCATGGCGTTGACGACAGCCACGTCGGAACCTGGCCAATGACGAAGGTGTAAGTGTGCAAATTGCAACATCTCTATCCGTCGAGGGTCGATGAGTATCAACTTGCTTCCGCGTTGGCGGACGGCTTTTTTCATCTGCAAGCTGAGCACCGGATGCGACTCGCTGGTGTTGCTTCCGATCACCAGCAGCACTTCCGCATCGGCGATGTCATTGATCGAGTTGGTCATTGCTCCGGACCCCAGCGTTGTGGCCAGACCGGCCACGCTGCTGGAGTGTCAAAGCCGGGCGCAGTGATCGACGTTGTTCGTTCCGATCACCACCCGGGCAAATTTTTGCAGCAAGTAATTTTCTTCGTTCGTGCACTTCGCAGAGGTCAGCACGGCAACGCTGTCCGGTCCATTTTCGTCACGAATTTCACGCAGCCGAGATGACACCGTATCTAACGCTTGTTCCCACGTTTCCGGTTTGAACTGCGCATCCCTGCTTCTTCGTACGAGTGGATGTACGAGACGATCGGGCGCGTGAATGTAATCGTACCCGAAGCGACCTTTCACACATAAATTGCCGAAATTGACAAAATTGTCGAAGCGACCCTCTACTCGAAAAACCAGATCATCCTTCACATGTAGATCGATCTGGCAGCCGACCCCACAATAGGGGCAGGTGCTGTGGACGATTCGATCCGCTTTAATCATACCTACCTCCACCATCCAGATGCGGCCCACGTCGTGATTGTTCACCCTGGCCTTGCAGGCGGGTCACGGCAAACACTTCCTCCGGCGCCACCCCTTGTTCAAGGAGATATTCGCGTTTGGCTTTCAAGGCTCCCGTAGGACATACGCCGACACACTGTCCACAGAAGACGCAAACAGTTTCGGGCATCGGTCTACTGAAAAATGTGGCGATTGAGGTTTTAAATCCTCGCCCGCTGAAATTGATGGCGTAATTGAATTGCGCGTCCTGCGCACATACCTGCACGCAGCGCCAACAAAGCACGCACTTGGCATAGTCGCGGATGTAAACCGGATTGTCATCGATCAACTCGGGTTTTCGTTCCACACCACCCTGGAAACGCTGGGGATCCGCCCCGTACTCCTCCAGAAGTTCTAACACCTGAGGGCTCTCGGACAGATCGACCGTGGAGGCCAGCATTTCCAGGATCGTCCGACGCGCCCGGCGGACATTCTCGGATTGGGTGTGTACGACCGCGCCTGCCCGGGCGGCAGTCACGCATGCGGCCGACAAGCCACGGGCACCTTCGATTTCCACGACACAAAGACGACACAATCCGTTGGCAGTGGTATGTGCGAAGTAGCACAGGACAGGTATCTCGATCCCCGCCGTCCGGGCTGCTTCCAATACCGTGACACCGGGTTCCACTTGCACGTCTACGCTATCGATGGTCAGTTGAATAGTCTCCGGCACTGGTTCCGCCTTTCCACGATATTCAGAGACAACGAGCGTGGCGTTAAAACCACCGCAGGTTTCTCATTCGCTCGATTTCGATACGATCGCTGCTTCCTCGCAACCCAGTCGTTCAGGGTGCGCATATACTCGCATCGAGTTTCGGCGCACATAACCTGCCAGGGTAACGTTCCACGCCTGCGCCATCTCCACGGACATCGATGTTGGGGAGTTACGCGAGGCGACGATCGGGCAACCCATCATCGCTCCCTTTCGCAGCATCTCCGATGACACCCGGCCGGTCGTCAGCAATATACGTTCCTCAGTCTCAATTCCATGCACAAGACAATATCCCTGCAGTTTATCGATCGTATTGTGTCGGCCTACGTCCTCCGTCACGAACAGCAGTTCTTGCTCATCAGCCAGACCTGCCGTGTGTACCCCGCGAGCTCTTACATGTAGGCTGTCCGGCCGATGGAGCTGATTGAACAACATGAATAAGGTCTCAGGGTCGATCGCAAGACCATCCGGCAGCGGTTCGAGGCCTTCGGAAGGGTCACGGAACGTCACCCCATCGCCACAACCCGAGGTGACAATCCTGCGCTCGGGCAACTGGACTTCGTGTTTTAGCCACACATCGACGCAACAACCATCTTCGCTGATGTGGACGTGATCGATCTCCGCAAGCTCCGTAAGGAAACCTTCATTCTTGAGAAATCCCAACGCTAGATAATTTTGCTCCTGCGGTGAACACATGAGCGTGGTCAATTCGACTCCGTTGATGAAGATCGTAACGCTCGATTCTACGATCACCTCGTCGGATTTCCGTCTCCATCCCTGCCGATATTCATACCAATCTATACCCATCGAACTTATACCCATCATTCCCGCTCAGCGTACTCGATGCTCAACCCACTCCATTTTGAAAGATCTCAGGCCAATGCTGTACGGCGGATTGGATCGCCGTTCCAGCCGTCATACCCAAGCCACACAGAGATGCGTTCGTCATCGTGTAAATGACATCCTGCAGTGCGCGCATATCGTTTCCATCCGCGCTTCCCTCTGCGGCTTTCGTTACGAGCTCAAGTTGTCGTTGGGTACCTAATTGGCATGGATAACATTTTCCACACGATTCGTGAGCGAAGAAATGCGCCAAGGCAACGATTGTTTCCCGCAAATCTCTCGTTTGGTTAATGGCCATCACCACACCCGAACCGAGAGTCAGACCCGCAGCCTGCAGGCCTTCGAAACTCATGGGAACGTTCAATTGACCTGGATCGGCAAAAACTCCTGCAGCGCCTCCCACCAGAACCGCTTGCAGATCCCCGCTCACTCCGCCTGCCAAGTCCAGTAGATCTCCCAGCGAGGTCCCGAATGGTGTCTCATAAACCCCCGGATTTGCGATATCTCCCGAGAGGCAGAAGAGTTTCGTGCCCGGTGATTTTTCCGTCCCTTGCGCTCGATACGCCTTTGCGTCATTCGCAACGATCCATGCCGCGGCACAGAGCGTCTCGACGTTGTTGATCGTTGTTGGCTGATGGAATAATCCATGCGTCGTCGGAAAAGGCGGCTTGAGTCGGGGATAGCCGCGCTTTCCCTCGATCGACTCAAACAACGCCGTCTCCTCCCCGCAGATGTAGGCTCCCGCTCCGGAGCGCAGTTCGATATCGAAGGAGAATTCCGAAGCGAGGATATTTTCACCGAGAAATCCTGCCTGGCGAGCTGCCTCGATTGCCTTCATCAGTTGACGCTGCGCGCGCGGGTATTCGCCGCGCACGTACAAGTAGCCTCGATGGGCACCGATTGCATATCCATTCAGGATCATCCCCTCGATTACTGCAAAGGGATCGCCCTCCATCAGGACGCGGTCTTTAAACGTTCCGGGTTCTGATTCATCGCCATTGCAGACCACGTAACGGGGCTCATTCTCCGCAGCGGCAGCATACTCCCACTTCAACCCCGTCGGGAAGGCGGCACCACCCCGCCCGACGAGCCCGGAGGCCTTGATTTCGGCGATTACTTCTTCTGGCTGCAGCGTCTTGACCGCCTTCTCCAAACCCGTAAAACCGCCGGCCGCTTTGAAGGCTTCGATATCGAGGGGTTCGATTTCCCCACAACGCCGCGTGAGCCATCGCGGCTCACCGCCGATCGTTCCCAACGGAGCTTCCTGCGGATTTTCGATCCAGGTTGCTGCCTCTCGTGGGTCGAGATGAGAAACCGGTGTATCTCCAACCAGCGCCGCCGGCGCGTGATCGCAGAGCCCCAAACACTGCACTTCTTCAACCATGTACTTGCCGTCAGCCGTCGGTTCGTTACAAGCTGCTCCGAGCCGCTCGCAAGCGGCCGCCATGGCTTTATTTCCACCCGCAATAGCGCACATCGGGCTGGTGCACACTCGTACGATCGTGCCTGCCGTTTCCCGCCGGTAGAACATGGAATAAAACTCGACCACCCCATACACTTCGGCCAGGGGAACACGCAATCTCTCCCCGATGGCAGCAACGACTGGTTTCGGCAAGTAACCATATATGAGTTGCGCTTCAAACAAAGCAGGTAGGAGCTGCGCACGACCCTGTGAGGCGAATTTCGCCAGGATGGGGTCCAGCAAACGAAGATCGAAAGAAGAGTTCTCAGCCACACGGACTCCTTTTCAGTGAGTCGACAGGGAATAAGCTAAACCGCTGGTGATCCTCTTCACTTTTCCGTATCGATACGGCATGCAATCCAACTGCTATTATACTCTTATGCGATTTGCCTGTACCCCCGCTCTAGCGTAGAATCTCGCCATGCCCCTAGCACTCGGATCCATACTGAAGGATCGCTATCGTATCGAAGAACAACTCGGAAAGGGAGGCATGGGCGCGGTCTACCTGGCACATGACCTCACACTTGACTTGCGCGTCGCCCTCAAAGAGAACCTGAGTATCAACCCCGACTCCGAGGAACAATTTCTGCGTGAAGCCCGGTTGCTCGCCGAGCTGCGCCATCCGAACCTGCCACGCGTCACGGACTACTTCGTCCTGAAAACTCGCCAATACCTGGTGATGGATTACATCGCCGGTGAGGATTTACACACGTGCACTCAGAAACAACCACCCACGGTCGCTGAAGTCCTCAATTGGGCGGATCAAGTCTGCTCCGCGCTCGCTTACCTGCATGCACAATCCCCGCCTGTAATCCACCGTGACGTAAAACCAGCCAACCTTAAATTACAGCCGGACGGCAGTGTTGTGTTGGTCGATTTTGGGTTGGCAAAGACCTCCGATCAAGCCATTACTGCCACCGGTGCCAGAGGACTCACACCCGGCTTTTCCCCGCCGGAGCAGTACGGGGCGCAGCGCACTGACGCCCGCAGTGATCAATATGCACTGGCAGCCACGCTCTACAATCTTTTCTCGCAACAGAAACCGGCCGACAGCATCCAGCGCATGATGAAGAAAGCTTTTTTAAAGCCGATTCTCGAAGTCAATCCCGCGGTACCCGACTACGTCAATGCAGCACTGCAGCGAGCGTTGTCGCTCGATCCGGACGAGCGTTTCCCCAGCATTCGGGAATTTCAAGCCGCACTGCGGGGCGCCCTGCAAGCAGAAACGGTACGCGCGCCGACGGCTCCGGTCGAGATCACGCTCGGGAAGCCGAAACGCAGGAACGTCTTCTTCGCGGGCGCTGTAATCACCGTAGCGCTCATCGGCGCCGGTTTGATCTTCGCTTTCGGCGGACAACTTGGTTTGCTTCAAGGCAGCAAAACCCCCACTGCAACGAATCCCATCGTGATTGCTGCGGCGACCGCCTCTGCTACCGAAGCGCTCACCGCTGCCAGCGACGAGACCCCGCTGGCGCCCGCTGCGCCCAGCAGTACACCGACCGAAGAGATAACCCCCTCTGAAACACCGGTCATGCTCGGCGGAGGCGGCCGTATTGCATTCGTCAGTGATCGCGGCGGAGACATCCTCCAAATTTGGACCATGAAACCTGACGGCAGCAACCCACGCCAACTTACATTCGGTCCGGGAGATAAGACACAGCCGAAATGGTCGCCCGATGGCAGGCGCCTTTTGTATGTCACCGAAGGCGGCCAGGATCAGTACGGCAACGATCTTGGCACCGACATTCGCATCATCAACGTGGACGGCACGGGAATCGAGTGGGTCGTCCACAGCGCAGGCGACGACAGCGATCCGACCTGGTCCCCCGACGGCCGCTTTATCGCTTTCACAAGCACGCGTGTCACCGACAGCCGACAAGTTTACGTTTTCGATACTTCATGCCTGGAAGAAACGGAGGGCTGTGTGGACGTCACATCGACTCCCGTCTCCTGCCACCCGGACTTCTGCGCTGTGGAATATTCCCCCGAATGGGCCCCGCTGAACATGTCGCCTCCGAGTTGGCTTCCCGCGAGTTACAATCTGGCTGTCATCGTTTCCATCAACACGGCGCCGGCCAAGATCTTCCTCCGCCCTCCAGCCGATGTCGTGCCCATCGACTTTGACCGCAGCGACAAGATCGTTGGTGTTGATCATGTCGCCTGGTCTCCCGATGGCACGTTGTTCGCGTATACCTGGTATTTGAATCGCGGCGTAAATGAAATCTTCATCTCACCGCTGGAGGATCGTGGTGCTACATGGACCCGATTGACCGAGAGCAACGGGAACAAGGAACCTTGCTTTTCACCGGACGGGAGATGGATCGTCTTCACCAGCACGCGCGACCAAAATCCTGAGGTATACATCATGATCACCAATGGGACCGGAGAAGTGAATCTCAGCAACAATCCCGCACGAGACATGCAGCCGGATTGGCAGCCCCCTGCGAATTAAATTCCCGTAGTTCGTGAAATGGCATTATTCTTTCACGCCGACATATCACTACCCGCTTGGTATGATTTAACCGAAAGGCAATGAAGGGGCGTTGGATGCAGATCCTCACGATCGACGTTGGCACGGGTACGCAAGACATCTATCTATTTCGCAGCGGCGTGAGTATCGAAAACGGATACAAAATGGTGATGCCTTCACCCACCATGCGCATCCGCGATCAGATTCAAGCGGCCACGCAGCGACAGCAACGCATCTTGCTCACCGGCGTCACGATGGGGGGTGGGCCTTGCCATTGGGCTGCAGAAGCACATTTGCGTGCGGGTAATCCGCTCTTCGCCACAGTGGAAGCCGCGCAAACTTTCAACGATGATTTGTCGTGGGTGGAAGAAGAAATGGGAATCACCATCGTCTCCGAGGATGAAGTAAAGCGGATGGACGATTTGCAGCACATTGAACTATACGATTTCAAATACCAACCGATTGCCGAGGCTTTTGAGAATCTCGGTGTCAAGCTTCATCCCCGAGCCATCGGTGTTGCGGTTTTCGATCACGGCGCGGCGCCTCCGGGAGAGTCCGATCGCCGTTTCCGTTTTGAGTACCTGCGCGAGCGGATCGCAGCCGAAAATCGCCTCTCAGCTTTTGCCTTTCTCGCCGAACACATTCCCTTGCGCATGACGCGTATGCAGGCCGTCGTGAAAAGCGCAGGAGCATTAGATTGCCCGCTCATCGTCATGGACACCGCTCCTGCCGCTGTGCTTGGGTCGATGCAGGACAAGAAAGTCGCCGCTCGTTCGCGCGTGATGGTGGTCAACATTGGCAACTTCCACACGTTGGCTTTCCGCCTGGGGCCTTCCGGAATCGAAGGGGTCTTCGAACATCACACCGGCGAAATCGACCTGCCGCGTTTGGAAAAGATGCTGCTGGCGTTCGCCGGGGGTGACTTGCGTAATGAAGATGTCTTCGACGATCACGGGCACGGCGCCTTGATCATTCACGATCAACCGCTTTCGCTATCCGCCGGCGACGACGCCATCGTCGTCAGCGGCCCGCGCCGATCCCTGATGCGCCATTCCAATCTTCGACTGTACTTCTCAGCACCCTTTGGAGACATGATGATCAGCGGTTGCTTTGGACTCTTGGCTGCCATGGCGGATCACCTTCCAGAACTCGCTTCCGTGATTCAAGCCGCGCTTTGCGGTGAGGAATCAGATGCGACTCCGTGGGATGCGTAGGATATCGATCTCCGGCCACGAAGCAACACTCGTTGTATTTCCACATCATTAAAAGCCACAACTTTTTCCACACGAGTTGTGGAATTCACACATAATCTGCGAAGCTTCTGATGCTGCGCCTCAATACGCCCGGATTAGACTATAATCACATCAACGGGCAGTTACGCTTAGCATCGTGACTGCAAAGCGGACCACAACACATCGCGAACTACAGATATCGGAGACGCCTTCGAAAATGCTGCAAGGCTTTTTCAAACGTGTGCTGCCACTGATTGTAGCTGTCAGCTTGGCAGTTGCATGCACCTCTACCAGGAAAGCCCAGACCACGCTCGCATCTGACGCCGCGACCGAAACGATGCAAGCCGCAGCCACATTGAGCGCCAGGGCGGAGCGAACGCCGGCCTCGCTCGAATCGGGCTCTCTCGAAGTCGTTACTCCCCAAGCCACACTTACGCCGACCTCTACACCGACGATCGACATCGTTCACATCGATTTCCCCAGTCAGCCCGGAGCGTATACCAGTAAACTCTCAGACCGCTCTTCAGCTCCGCTCGCCGATGAGAATCGCGCCATCGGAGACAGCTTTAATCGCAACATCTTTGAACGACCCTTCACGGCGGAGACAATGGAATACCAGGCGTATATCGATATCGCTCCCGGAGCGGAATTAAGTTTGGACCCGCCGTGGGTCTACATTTCGATCTTTCTCGAAGAACCACCACCGAGTGACGAAAAAGTCGTCTACGCCGTCGAGCTCGATCTCAACGTCGATGGTCGCGGGGATTGGCTGCTTACGGCAAGCACGCCGCTGAGCGACAACTGGTCAACAAAAGGCGTACAGGCGTACCTCGACTCAAACGGCGACGTAGGCGGTGACAATCCGACACAAGTTGATGACACGCCAAACGAAGGAAACGGCTATGAAACGCTACTTTTTAATGAAGGAAGCGGCATCGATCCGGATGCCGTGTTTTCCCGCATACTAACGGAACCGAGTACGACGGTTCAATTCGCCTTGAATCATTCAATCATTGCAAATGATCGAACCTTCATGTGGGGCGTTTGGGCGTTCGGAGAGAGTATTCAACCAGAACGGTTTGAATACAACGACAGTATAACCCTCGAGGAAGCAGGCTCACCAATATCCACGAATCGGCACTACCCCCTTAAGGGGTTGTACAGCGTGGACAGCACGTGCCGTTGGGTTCAGGGCATTGTCCCCAGGCGAGAGATGCCCAGTATTTGCGGATACCAACCCTGATGCTTATATCAAAGCAAGGATAGACGTATTTCGGTTGTGGGTCAGCGGGTAACGCTGAATATGATTTGTTCGCTCTCGCCGAGATTCCCCGCACGATCATAAGCTTTTACCTGAAACACATACTCCCCCTCAGCAAGCTGTGCCCAACGCATGGAATAAGGAGGTAGGTCAAACTCTGAAATCGCAGCCCCATTGATATAGAAAACCACTCTTACAACTTCAATCTCATCCTCCACTTCCGCTTCCAGAACGACCTCCTGGGTTTCATTGAGATCAATCAGCAGCCCTTGATCGGGTGAAAGCAGAAACACGCTGGGAGGCGAATTATCAACCGTGACGTAACTTTCCGAAGTGGCGAGCTGACCGTCCTGCATAACGGTAACGAGCTGCAGCGTAAAGAGACCGTTTAAATTATCTGTGTCCCAGGTCCCGAGCAAGCCATCCGTCACAGCGCTGCTGACGTCCTGGCCAATTTGAGTCCAGCGAATGGGGTTCAATCCTCTACCATACTGCAGCCGATAGAAATCCATCTCTTCGGGAAAGGCGTTCCCGCGAATCCGCACTTCGCCTCGAATCGTATCGAATGGGACCGGGAAGGTGATGTTGATTTCCGCCCGTTCGCTGTCTGACTCATACACCGTATCATATTCACTCGGCGGGGAGGCGATGTTCTCGCTTGCCGCCCAGGATTCGGCGCCCGGTGGTGGGATCATATACACGCGCTCTTCGATCAAATCCAGGGGCGTCATCATCGTCGCTAGTTTTCCAGTCTCTCTGTTTACCTGATAGGGCTGGAAGAGGTTGTCGGTAGTCGTGGGTTCTGTACCGGCGATAAACGTTTCGCGTACGACGACGGGGCAATATGCAGTAGGCAACAAACCCGAAGGATCGCAGACTTCGAGATTAACGATTCCGCTCGGTGTTGTCCACCCTGTTGGCGGAATGTCACGAGTTGCGTAGCGAATAACTGCGTGCCATATTGCCGCTGCTCCATTCAGTGCGTTGATGTCCTGCAGTTCGCCCTCCGAATTACCCACCCAGACACCGACGACCATCGCAGGCGTAAAACCAATCGCCCAGTTCTCTTGGTTTTGATACGAAATTCCTGTTTGCACTCCTGCGGGGCGGCCGATATCAAGCACACCAAACTGTCCGTATTCCGGCCTTCGTGCAGCCTCGTCCCCGAGAACGTCGGCCATGAGGTACGCCAATTGTGAACTCAAAACTGCTTGTACCTGCGTCTCCGCAGCATAGACCCAGCGACCAGCTGCATCTTGTACACTGAGAATCGAAACGGGCGAAACATAATCTTGGTCCGGAGTTTCTGAAGGTTCGGATACCCCCGCCATCTTTCCGTAATTGGCGAAAAGACTGTATGCATAAGCCGTGTCGATCAGGTTCGTTTTCAGCGTTCCAGCTACCGCGAGGACTTCATTGTCCCCCGACACTTCTGCCAGGTTGTGAAGCCCCATCAGATCAGCGGTCCGAAACACATTTTCAACACCGACAAGATCCACGGTTTGCAGCGCCGCTGCGCTGTAGGAATTCGCAAGAGCGGTTCGCATGCGGACTGGACCACGGAAGTTGTATGTGGAACGATCAAAAAGCGCTTCGGTGTCATCGGACATTTCCGATGATGGCGCCACGTCTAAAATCATCGAGCCCGGTGCATAACCCTGTGCAAATGCCGTCACATAAATGAATGGCTGGAAGACTGCTCCGCTTGTTCGCGGCTGCAGCGCTGGTCCCACCATGCTCAATATTTCACCCGTGCTCGGATCGAGGACGACGACGGAATATTCTGTCACGTAGTGATCAACGCCAACATCTCGAGGCCGTAAAGTTGGAAGAAGCCCTGCAGCAACACAGGCAGACTGGTCCTCTGCCTCCGCCACGAACTCCAGTGAACTTCCCGAGAGTCTTTCCAGGTGCGTTTGCGCAGCGCACTCCGTCTGCACCTGCAGATCGTAATCGATCGTCGTATTCACACGCAGGCCGCTGCGATGGACTGCATACGGACCTAACATCCTTTCCAATTGATTCCTGGCCTGCGTGGCAAACGAATATGAAAATGAGGACTGGTTTTCATGCTCCCGCTTGATTTCGACTGGAGCTTGCAAAGCACCTTCAGCGAGTGCAGCATCGACCATTCCCAACTTAATCATCTTGTCGATCACTTCTTCTTGGACGCTTTGAATTTCATTTTCATCGCCGGCCAGTGGCAGATTGGGGTGTTTCAAGAAGGCGGCCAATATCGCCGCTTCAGCAAATGATAAGTCCGCAGCATGTTTATCGAAATACAGAAGCGCTGCGGCGTCGATGCCGTAGGCCATGTTTCCGAAATTAGCGCTGTTTACAAACCATTCGAGGATTTGTTCTTTCGAATAGCGACGAGTCAGGTCAGCCGCTAGAAGCGAGCTGCGCAGAAAATCGATCGACTCGGGTTGCGGCGCTTCTCCGAGCGGCAGCAGGTAGGTCATCGCAAGCCGCTGCGTGATACTTGCTTCATATGATGCGCCGTCTTGCCGTCGAATGATGCCTCCAAGAAGCGAACGCAACGTTTCAGGATCATAACCCGGATTGGACCAATACGTCTCGTCGATGGCGGCAACAAGCGCATCGAGCACATGATCGGGAATGGTGGATACCCCACCAGGGCGAATGCGCATCCATTTTCGGTCAGTAGTTTTCGGATGGACGATCTCGAATATCAAGATTTGTCCGCTGCGGTCATAAAAACTTACCGGTTGAAACGTCTCGGCACCAGGAGTGCCAAACGCCAACTCAATCTCTTCTACAGCCGGAAATCCCGCGGTGAGGTCGGCGAAAATCACTGCGAGTGCGATGATGAAGGTTCCAGCAGCGATGCTCGTCAGGATAAGAACCCACTTGAGTAAATCGCTCAGGAGTGTGGGGCGAGGCGAACGTGTTCTACGCCGCCGAATGATGTCCGTCGCAGAAGGCATATCAAAATTCTACTCGTTTCTTTCCTTCAGGCCATAAGATTGCAAGTCCCATACCATGAACAGTAAAGAATCAACCTTCAAATGACATAATGGAATCGAGCAGCTGCCTGTAAGATCCATGCACCTTTATCATAGATAGAAATGCTGTATTTACGTTATCATACGCACCGAGCTGACCATGCGTTGCACAGTGTAAGCCTACCCAGAAAATTACGGACGATGAACGGAGCGCTCATGATCCCGTATGACTATCACATCCATACCCATTTTTCCTGCGACTGCGATGCAACGATGCTGCAAATGTGCCAGGCGGCGATAGAGAAAGGCATCCCGGAAATTGGAATCAGCGACCATCTCGATTTTCACCCCAGAGATGAGTGCAGCAACTACTTCAAGGCTGATGCTTGGTGGGACGAACTCGAGCGCTGTCGAGCGACTTTTAACGCTTCGCTGGTAATTCGTGCCGGAATCGAGATCGGAGAACCCCATCGTTTTTCCGAATCGGTCAGTCCGCTTCTGGAGCGATATCCGTGGGACTATTGCCTTGGATCGCTGCATTGGGTTGGAGACCTTTGTGTGTTTGATCCCCACTACTTCGATCGCGACGCCGCCGACACTTACCAGAGCTACTTTCACGAGCTTCTCAAGATGGTGTCACAGGGAGATTTTGATTCGCTGGCGCATATCGATATCGTCAAGCGATACGGCCATGACATTTACGGCCGCTACGACCCGTATCCGTGGGAAAAGGAGATCCGCAGCGTGCTGCGGAAGTGCGCCCAACGTGGAATCGCACTCGAAGTGAACACAGGCACACTTCGCCGCATGGTCGCCGAGACGTCTCCCCAACAGCCCCTTATAAACTGGTTTATAGAGGAAGGAGGCCAATGGTTGACGTTGGGTTCGGATGCGCATGAACCCGACCATATCGGTTTCGATCTCGATTTATGCATTTCAATGCTGCAGGAAGCGGGGTTTCCTGCTTTGGCCAGATTCGAATCCCGTCAGGTCCTGCCCCTTAAAATAACCGACGCTACCTAGTTATCATGTGATCATCGGCGTATTTTAATGACCTTCGCAGCGTATAAATCACACGGCGGCTGGACTCCGTTACCGGAGTCCTACTGACCGTTTTCCCTTAGTACTTAAGGATTATTCCACTCCAAGAGTTCCAATTTGTGCTTCATGCTATACTCGAACGGAATCTATTGTTAACCGCCCATCTGGATCGATCATGGCAGCCGAAGATGCTTGGAATGGGGAAACTGATTTCGCATCGACATTTTCTCGCATAACCAAATCTAGCGACCATCCATTCTACGCATGGATTGTATATAAACCAATCAGTTCCTTGCTTCACTAATCCACCGAACGCTAAAATCCTTACGAGGGAGGTGCATGATGGGGAAAAAGAAAAAGAAGAAAAAGAAGAAGGAAGAGGCGAAGAGTCAATTCTCGGGCAAATTTACACTTGAGCGTATCATGCTCATCGTCGTATCCGTACTTCTCATCGCCGCCGTTGCTTTTATCGCCATCTCAAACTTGAGCAAATCGGACGACGACGGACTGACCAGCGTCGCCTCTGGCGATACCCAGGAAATGGAAGAAGCTGCCGGATCCGAATCGGCAGGCGAGGAGCAGGGTGAGGAGGCCGCGTCCGGAGGTGGCGAGGGTATCGCAACGCCGACACCGCGACGCCGGGAGCTCGAACCCACTCACACTCCTGCCGCACCCATTTCAGAGGACGACCCTCGTAATTTGCTCGATCTAAATATCCCATTGGATGTTTCGTCCTTCGATGAACCCGTATGGTACGAATACGACACCGAGAATGCAACCTACGAACTCAAGGACGGTCAACTTGTCGGGATCGATCACGAACCGGAAGAGAAATACACCTATTACTCGGAGACTCGAATACGCCAATTTGCCAACGCGTATGCAGAAGTCACAGCGACGAATGGCGATTGCCTCGGCAAAGATTCAGTCGGTATTGTCATTCGCATCGACGCTGAATCGTTGCCCAGTGGCTACACATTCGAAGTATCCTGCGATGGATCCTACCGATTGCGAACACTTCAATCGACTCCTCCGAAAGGCGTATTCATCAATTGGACACCATCCGAGGCGATCAACACTGGGGCATTCGCCTCGAACCGACTCGGACTTTGGGGATATTGGGGCAAATTCTATTTGTTCGTAAACAACCAACTAATCGGAGATTTCTTCTACAGCGACTACGAGGCCGGTGGAGATGGGTTTGCCGTATATGTACGCGCATCGCAAACCTACGATTTATCCGCCACATTCGATGATTTCGCCATCTGGGATATCCCGTTCCATTAGATCTATCGAATGATCGATACGATCTTGCACGTGTGAATTTCAAATCGAAAAAGGCATGTCCAGTAATATGGATATGCCTTTTCTATTTAACGAACCCGAAGCCTCCTCCCAACATGTTTCTTTTAATGTATGCTTGGCGAAAATAATCGGCTTTGCAGTGAATGCTGGATAAACAATCCTCCATGAGAAAAACTAAACGTCAGCTTCTTCCATTATTTTCCATTCTGTGTGCACTTCCACTCATCGCACAGTTGATTGCATGCACACGAATCGCAAAAGAACCTTCGCGCGATTCGATATCCACTTACGTAGCCTCAACGCTCACTGCCGCACCTTCTCAACCGCCGACATCGACACCGCCTCCCACTGCCACGCCGATTCTCACTCCCAGTGCTACACCAACATTAACCCCCACAAGCGGCCCCAGCCCTACGGAAACGCCTCCGCAACTTCCGGAAGACGATCCGCGCTACGGCATTAACCTGGCGCAGCCTCATTACGTGGATAATTTTTCCTCCAGTCTCACGTGGGTTGGCCCCAATTTCGAGGGCGCCGTCAACGTGTGGGACGACGGTCGTATTCGGGCGACCGATCTTCTGGTCGACTCGAATATCTGGTGGAGCACGACCAGGCGTGAAATCGATGCCCTGAACGTCTATGCCGAAATCAGCGCAGAAATTGGGGCATGTCGAGGCAAGGACAGCTATGGATTTGCCGTGCGCGTAAGCGGGGAGCTTCGCAACAGCGGTTACACCCTCGAATTTTCATGTGACGGCTATTATCGGGCACGTAAATTTGTATCCGGCACGGTAAGTGTCATGATCGATTGGACGCCGTCCAATTTAATCCAAATGGGAGCCAACGCAGAGAACCAAATGGGGATCCTGGCACAGAACGAGATGTTGTACTTGGCTGCCAATGGCGAAATCATCGACGAGTTTGAAGACTTCGATTATCACGCAGGCACATATGGAATTTTCGCCAGCGCCATCGAAACCCCCGGCATTACAGTTTATTTCGATGATTTCAGACTATGGCTGGTCAAGCCATAGCAGCAATCGCCGTCAAACGCCTTCTCCCTTTTCCGGCCACACGCAAAGTGTTGTATCCTCTATAATAGGCCATTCAAGCAAATCTGATATCACAGATTTCAACCTGCTTTTTACGACGACGGATTACTTGCGTTCAATGTTGGAGTATCCTCTCGGAGGCCATCAATTTTGTACAGTTTGAACCTGGACAGCAATTACTTACAATCTAGACACCGCTTGGTGTTCGTTGGTCTCACCTCGAAGTCGCTGGCCACGTGCTTAATATCCCTCGTGCTGTGGGGTTGTGCAGCGCGCCAAACACCGTCCACTTCGAACCCAATGCCAGCGCAACCTACCCCATCAGCTACTTTTGATTTCCCTACTCTCATTCCAACCAACACCTCGACGAGCGCAGCCACATCCTCACCCACTCCCACGTCACCACTCGATATTGGCGAACAGCTGTTTCGTGCGACTTTCGAATCGAGTCAATCGTGGGATTTGCGAGAGACGGACCGTGGTGGTTCAAGCATTTATGACGGCCAGCTTAACTTAGCTGTGCGACAGCCAAATGCCTTTTTCTTCATCCGCACACCCGCCCCGGAGCAGGATGACTTTTACTTCGAAGTAAATTTGCGCAGCGAGGTCTGTGAGGATGGCGATGAATATGGCATTATGTTTCGGCTAGGCCGGCTTTACGACCATTACCGCTTTGCTTTGACCTGCGAAGGTCTTGCGCGTGTGTCACGCGTGATCCAAGAGCAGGAGGTTGTATTGATTCCGCCGACAGAGACATATGCAGTGTTTCCAGGCCTAAGAGTTGAAAATCACCTCGCTATTTGGGCTTCAGGTACACAGTTTCGCTTTTTCATAAACGATCTTGAAGTATTTTCAATCCAAGACAAAGAATTAGATTCGGGTGGTTTTGGATTATTCGTACGCTCGAGACACAGCCAGCAAACCACGGTCTCCTTCGATGACGTAGCGCTGCATGAGATCCAACTCACGCCGACGGCTACGGAGTACCCGGCAACTGTAACAACACCTTAGGGAAACCATGACCCATAAAAGACCCTTTCGGAATCGACTAAACGACCTGGAGCCAAAAGAGTGGCTTAAATTTCAAAAATCCTGGTTTACCCACAAACCACCTCCGCGTCGAAAAGATGTCTTGCAGCATCCGGCAAAATTTCCAGAAACTCTCGCACAGGAATTTATCGAATTTTTCACCAAGCGAGGTGAGACGGTTCTCGACCCGATGGTTGGAACGGGATCGACGCTCGTCGCCTGCCTGCGTTCAGGTCGCAACAGTATTGGCATTGAATTGAATCCGACCTATGCCAAGATTGCCCGCAAGAGCGTAGCTATCGAGCAAGAATTGCTGGGTAAGGGTGCGCTGGACTTGCGCGCCGATGTGATTACCGGAGACGCCGCCTCCATTCCGGATTTCGATTTACCGAGCATTGATTACGTACTGACTTCACCGCCTTATTGGAACATGCTTCACGCTCGTGGTGCGGAAACCCAACAAAAACGGCGCACATCTTCCAACCTCGACGTCGTCTACTCTGAAGATCCTGCCGACGTTGGCAATATCGAAGACTACGACCACTTTTTAGACGCCCTCGTATCGATTTACGCCAAACTGAAACCCTTTCTCCGGCCGCGGGCGTACTTGACGATTATCGTCAAGAACGTAAAAAAAGGCGGACGGATTTTTCCTCTGGCCTGGGATCTGGCGCGACGACTTGGGACACTTTACACACTAAAAGACGAGAAGATTTGGTGCCAGGACGATATCCGCCTCGCACCCTACGGTCTTGGGAACGCATGGGTTAGCAACACGTTCCACCATTACTGCCTGCAATTCCGACATGAACCCAAACCCGAATCCAAATAATCCGATCCCCAGAATATTGGCTTCGGAAACAAAGCGACGCCGCTTGAGGGAAATCAGACTGCCGCTCGATGCAAGGTGGAGTCGCCGCCCCATCTATCAACATGCACATCGACAACCCGATGCGGGATCTCACACGAAATCAGTCAGCGTCTCAGTCGTTCAAGACGAAATCATCAATCAAATATGCCGGACTGCGTCGGATGCACGAGCTCTTGCGCTTTATACGCCAGAGTTAGGGTATTATCCGAATATGACCCCCACATTTGCATCCGCAGGGCTCTCCGGGTATCCTTGACGAAAAGATTACGATTCCGAATTTGAATTGGAAGTTAGATATGTATATTGCCATTGAAGGTATTATCGGTGTGGGAAAGACCTCCCTGGCTCGTCTGCTGCAGCCGGTGTTCGATGCGGAATTGCTATTGGAAGCGTTCGATGAAAATCCATTCCTTGCAGATTTTTACAGCGACCGAGATCGCTATGCTTTTCAAACACAGATATTCTTCCTGCTCAGCCGTTATCGTCAGCAACAATCGTTCATATCAGACACTCCGAGTGAGCGAAATTTAATCGCAGACTACTGTTATGAAAAGGATATGCTTTTCGCTCAATTAACTCTGGTCAACGATGAATTCACCACGTATCGACTCGTCTATGATGCCCTGGTCGAGCGAATTGTGCCGCCCGACCTAATCGTCTATCTAAAGGCAAAGCCCGAAATTGCAATGCAGCGCATCGCCATGCGTGATCGCAGCTACGAACGACAAATGGATATTAAGTATCTCGAAGCGCTTTATGAGGCCTACGAAACTTATTTCACGAATTTTGGTGACGTTCCAGTTCTGACTATTGATACCAACTCATTAAATTACATCCTTTTCCCCGAGGATCTTTCCTTCATTACGAAACGTATTCAAACAGCGCTGGGTATCCCTCCCTTCCAGCCGGAATTACCTCTTGATGGAGGCTAGTTACCTTGGAAGTAACCCGAGATAAATTGATTGAGTTGGCCGAGATAGAGACAAAACGTCGTGCAGAACAAAGTGGACTCGTTTCGAGTTATCTGATTGGATCGGTTGCTGCCGGAAATCCTGTCCTCGGTGAAACCGCAGATGTGGATTTAATTTTAATCCATGAGCATGAACCGAATGCACGGCGAGAAATTCAACGTTTATCCGAGAATATCCATTTAGACATCTACCACCATTCAAAGAATCGCTACATGCAGCCGCGAGAACTACGTATCGATCCATGGATTGGTCCTTCACTCAGCGCACCGGTATTTATCTACGATCCGCAACATTTTTTTGAGTGGGCGCAGGCTGGTGCCCGAGGACAATTCTTCCGCTCCGACCATGTCTATCACCGGGCGAACGCATTTTTTAAGCGCACTCGTCAGGCCATGTCTCTTCTATCGCTCTCCAATCGGTGGTTGAAGACGTACGCACGCATTGCCCTCGAGGCGGCCAACGCGGTCGTCACGCTTACCGCAAAGCCTGCCGCCGGCCGGCGTCTTGCAATCGAAATCGAACGCATCACAGAAGATGGGGGATATCCTGAAGTGTATCAGCAGTTCCTCCATCTGTTCGGTGGAGATGCGCTCAATACCACGCTCATTCCGCAATGGCTGTCCGCCTGGGGTTATGCCTTCGATACTGCGGCGACCCTGTCCAATGAGCCTGAACTCAATCCATGTCGGCGCATGTATTATTTACGTGGTTTTCAAGCCCTAGTAGACGCCGATAAACCAGAAGCCATTCTCTGGAAGTTATTGACGACCTGGGAACGTGCAATTCATACGTTGATAGAAGCTGACAAAGCGACACCCCATCAAGCGGATTGGGATTCAGTACTTCAACGACTACGACTTGGACCGTCATGCATGAAATCCCGTTTCGAAGAGCTCGAGCAATACTTGCATTCCGTCGAACACTTATTGAATTCATGGGCCGAACAAGCTGGCATTTGATTTTAAATCACAGGAGCAACGAGTGAAAAAATTCGTAGCCATAGCAGGAAACATCGGCGTTGGAAAATCAACCCTTGTCGGTCTGCTCTCAAAACGAATGAATTGGAAACCATTTTATGAACCCGAAGGCGAGAACCCTTACCTCGCAGACTTTTACCAGGACATGCGCGCTTGGGCATTTCCCTCTCAAATCTTCTTTCTTTCTCGGCGACTTCGAGATCAAAGGCAAATATTAAACCACCCCACATCTGTGATCCAGGATCGCACTGTATACGAGGATGCTGAAATCTTCGCCCGCAATCTTTTCCTGCAGGGGCAGATGACGGAACGAGACTATCTAACCTACTGCGAACTCTATCAAGTGCTTTGCGAATTCGTTCCTCCGCCCGATCTTGTTGTGTACCTTCGCGCTTCACTCGCCACTCTCACCAAACGAATCGCCAATCGAGGACGCAACTACGAAGCACGCATTCCGAAAGACTACCTCAGTCGTCTGAACGAGCTTTATGAAGACTGGATCAATCATTTTTCGCTGTGCCCCGTGCTTTCAATCCCTGCAGACGACCTCAATTACGTTGAAAACGGCGCGCATTTGGATTTGATCGTGTCCAAAATCAACAACAAACTCGCTGGAAAAGAGGAAGTTGTCTTTGGCGATGACGAGATTTAATCATTATCGCCACAACACAATCCATCCCTGGTATCCGCGTTGCTTGCTTCGCTCCTGTGAATCCTGTAAAATCAAATTGAGTCCATACGTGGAATCGGGCAATTGCATTGCCACTGCCAAGGGAGAGCCCGATGAACATCATCAAAGTCTCATCCGGGTCACGTACTTCAGCTGTCGCAGGCGCGATTGCAGGCGTCATTCGGGAGCATAACCGCGCAGAAGCTCAGGCGATCGGGGCTGGAGCTGTGAATCAAGCCATAAAGGCTATCGCCATTGCCAGGGGATATCTTCAAGAAGACGGCATTGATATAATTTGCATCCCGGAGTTCGTCTCTGTTGAAATTGACGGCAAAGAACGTACAGCAATAAAGCTGGTTATCGAGCCGCGTTAATGTCGTGAATTTCGTCAAGTCTGGAAACCACACCCGGGTATCCAGGCGGTTCTACCGAGAGAGCGTTCTCTTCGCTCGCATTCCCCCTGTCATTTCATAAATTCGGGTTACCCCGTACCAGCCTCAATCAATCACCGCTGCGAATTTTACCTGCGGCACAGTCTTTCCTGCTGGTTGGATTATCCTCTGTGGCGTTGAAGGGATGCGATGATGTTCGATCCCAAGAGAAATTCGTGCTACTTCGAAAGCTGCGGTAAATCTAACATTAGTGTTTCAAGCACCAAGCGTACGTTTCCGAAACGCTGGATCTGGTCGATGCCGTCCATCGTTTTACGCAGTGCATGAAATATTTGATCAGGGGTAAACTTCGATGCCAAACGCTCGATGTCTTCACTTCGATCAGGATTGTGGATGTCTGTCTCGGCACCCGATGTTTGAATAAGCATATCTCGCCAGAGGCTCCCCCAACAAATCAACACATCTTCAACCTGTTCACGTAAAATCTGTAGATTTTTTCCCCGTGTTATTTCATCAACGTATGCGAAGCGTAACGCACGATTTTGCCCCAACAAGCGGACGAAGTCATCCAAATGCTGAGTACGTTGCTCCAGCACGTCTGGATTTCCAAGCGCACGCAGCGCATATCCGGGCCGTCCCGTGCTTATACCCGCTAACAAACGAGCGCTTTCCTCGTTTTCACCTTTCTCCACCAAGGCTACCTGCAGTTCATCACGAGTTGGTGCACGCAAATTAAACAATTCACAACGGGAGACGATGGTGGGCAATAACGATTCCACCGAACGAGCTGTTAATAAGATCACGACCTGGGGTGATGGTTCCTCGAGAGTCTTCAACAAGGCATTCGCCGCACTTTCATGCGCTTCATGAAATCGGAGCAAAATGGCGATGCGCCACTTTGCTTCGTATGGAGTGAGCGCCAATTCATGCTGCAAGGTGCGGATTTGTCCCACCTTAATTACAGAAGCGCCCTCCTCCGCCTCAACGATGTGTGTATCGGGGAACGTTCCCACCTGGGTCAAACGGCATATACGGCACTCACCACACGCCGTGCCTGCCTGGGAAGCTTCCTGACAATTCAAGGCTTGCGCAAAACGCAAGGCGAGCGTTCGCTTGCCAATTGAATCCGGACCCGTGAATAAGTATGCGTGACGGACTTGTCTACTGGCGATGTGCTTCATTAACAGCCGCACTGCCCAATCATGTCCGATAATATCCCATGGCATACGGTCATTGTAGCCGACCTGCACTTGGGTTCACAAGGTCTGAACCCAAACAACATGCAGTCTCTATCGATCCCATCACAAAGTACTTAATGCACTCCAAATCTGCGACGTATCGAAGATGTTCAATGAATATTCTTGTGTACACTGGTCTGCATGAGGTATAAAACGATCATGCCAGGCGAAAATGCAGCATTTTATATCGGTCGTGTTCCCATACACGGAAGATTGATTTTGGCGCCCATAGACGGATACGGCGATTCACCCTTCCGTCTTCTTTGTCGCCAGTTCGGCTCTGCCATGAGCTACATCGCATTCATCAGCGCTCGGGAATTACTACAGGACCACCATCTTTTGAGAAAAGGTTTACAGTTTGATCCGCGAGAACGACCCGTAGCCATTCAGCTCTACGATAACGACATCGACCGGCTGCGCCAGGCGGCGTTACGCCTCCAAAGCTTGAGACCCGACATGATCGATATCAACATGGGCTGTTCGACCCGGCGTGTTTCACGGCGAGGGGCAGGGGCAGGTTTACTGCGCGACACACAAAAGATCGCCACCCTCATCGCAGACCTGAGTGCCACCCTGGACGTTCCGGTGACGGCCAAGATTCGACTTGGATGGGACGATCATCATCGCAACTACCTCGATGTTGCAAAAATCATCGAAGAAAATAACGGCGCCTTGATCGCCGTGCACGGCCGAACTCGCCAACAAGGATTCAAAGGAGAAGCCGATTGGGATGCAATTGCCGAGATCAAAGCAGCGCTATCCATTCCGGTAATCGGCAACGGGGATGTCAGGTCTCCCGAGGACATCCGTCGTTTCTTTACACACACCGCTTGCGATGCCGTCATGATCGGCCGAGCAGCCATTGGAAATCCCTGGATCTTCCAACGTCGGCACCGTCAAGAAGTATCCATGCAAGAATTGTCCACCGTTATTTACGCCCACTACGAAGGGATGATTAACGAGTACGGTGAGAAGCTCGGATTACTGCGCTTCAGGAAGCATCTTTGCCGCTACCTCAATTTTGCACCACACACTGATCAAATCCGAAAAGCCTTGTTAACCGCTGAGAATCATACAACCTTTCTCGAATTGCTTGTGCGGGCCGGACTCACTCGTCCACTGAAAGCCGATTCCCAATTTTATTTTAAGCGGCTCGGCCAGGCTAACTGAAGGTCGACGATTAACCGCAAATACCGCATACACGTTCGATGGCCGGTTTCTACACCGATAACGGAAAAACATTCGATAGGACCACAAAGAATTGTAGAAGGTATAATCGCATAAAGCCCACTTCGAGGTGATCAATGGGTGCTCATTCATACCGAAACCAGGTACAACGATTCTTTTCCAGAATACGAAAGAATCATGCACTTGAACATGCTACCGTCCATCTTCTCAGCCAACGATATCCGCATAAATCTCTGATCGGTCGTTCTGACAACAAGGGGTTTTTCATTCACGGTGATCTCTCGGCTGATACATTGCAGCATGTTGCGGACGAAGCACTGCTGCGGCTGCGAAATGGTGAAACCCAACTTGCAATTCATCCTAACTGCGGCACGAATCTCGTAACTTCGGCTCTACTTGCCGGACTCGCATCATTCTTTTCGCTTTTCGGCAGTAAAGACGATGATTGGCGGCAACGACTCGAACGGCTTCCATCCGCAATCATGCTCGCTCTCCTCGCACTCCTCGTTTCCCAACCCCTGGGAAATTACTTTCAAAGACGGTTTACGACGAATGCCGACCTCGGCTCGCTGGAAATTCTCTCCACTCGACGCATCGAACGCGGTTCATCTTCCTACTTGCGCGTCCTGACGAGTGATCAGCATGGGTGACCGTACACCTACCGTTTATCTCTTTTACGGCAACGACAAGTTCACGATAAACGAGACCATCGCATCCATGCGGTCGAAACTTGGCGACTCAACCACGGCAGACATGAATTTTCAGCGTTATATGGGCCCGGAGCTTGAGATAAGTGAGCTCATACAAAGTTGTACGAGTGTTCCCTTCATCGCCCACCGGCGTCTCACGATCGTCGATAAAGCCGAGCGTCTTCCGACCAATTCAAACTGGCAAACCCGGCTGCTCGAATTACTCGATACCTTACCGACAACCAGCGCTCTCGTTTTCATCGAAGATACTGAGTTCTACCGGGAGAAGAAGAAAAAACTCGAATCTTCTTCACCAATTTATCAATGGGCACAAAATCACCCGGAATCCTCATACGTTCAATCATTTTTCGTTCCGAGGGATGCAGCGTTCGTTTCCTGGATACAAAATCACTGCCAGCTGATGGGTGGAAAAATTGAACCGGCCGCCGCTCAACTTCTGTCCGACTGGGTCTCCGAAGACCCATTCCTGTCGATCGAAGAACTCGAAAAATTACTCGATTACGTCGACCGCAGTCGCCCTATTGAAGTCGAGGACGTTCAGCTTTTAACCCCCTACCGAGGACAGGAAGACATTTTTTCTATGGTCGATGCACTGGGACAGCGTCGCGGAAAACAAGCGCAGAAATATCTACACCTTTTGCTAGCTGAAGAGGATATTGGCTATGTATTTGCGATGATTGTGCGCCAATTCAGATTGCTTATTCTTGCACGTGAGGCGTTGGATGAAGGAGGTTCACTGAAACAAGCGCTTCCTAAAAACACACCGGATTTTGTGGTGACTAAAATTAGTGCACAAGCCAACAAATTCTCAACGCAGCTACTGGAACGGATCTACCACGAACTCCTCAATATCGATCTGGCGAGCAAGTTTGGCGGCCTCGATCTCGCCCTCTCACTCGATTCTTTCATGGCGAAATACTGCAGCTAGTCTTCGAAAGCGGTCATTTGTGTGCGTTATCGAATCCTGCTTCACCGGTATGTACCATCACGCTTCCTCGATTCCCAACCAGAAGTGATCTGGAAGGACGGAGGTACTTTTTTCGATGCGCACACCCGCAATGCGCTTGGCCGTTCCGTCCTCAATCGTGGTCGGATGAGAAACACATATTTCAGGCGTGGATCCGTACTTAGTTCGATAGTATGAAACGGCACGTTCGATACGCTGGTTCAAGTCGGTTTCACGATCGGCATCAAACCACAACATTCCGACCTTCATTTAAGCCCTCCAAATCGTCTTAACAAGACACACTATATCTTCGAATTCGTTGACGACTACCTGTCCATTCGAACCCCAGGTCAAACACGTTGGCCGCCCGTATAGATGGAAGTACGATTTTCCCCGTTCATACAAGTTCACCCACGCATACTCTGCATGAATTCAGCCTCGGATTGGGTATCGACCCACTCGAAAATACGCTGCTGCGGATCGGTTATTTCACCAGCGAGCGGACTGCGCAGCATCAACTCATCCCATATCACTTGATCATCGAGCGCCTGCGCCTCAAACGCTGTGCAGTCGAGAATCGAGATTTCACAGCGTGTCCGCGACAGGTAAAGAGCAAGAATCCTGCCAACAATCGCATGCAGTACCAGTGCAGCGAATGCTACAAAAAGCGCCAAACCCAATCCTGCCAACGGACTTCCGTCTGCAGCCACGCCGCTGCGTTCATATAAACCTGGCACCATCGAAGCAGTGGACAAGATGCACGCAATCACGATCGATCCCCGACATCCAAGCGGCAAGACATTGATGCCGGAGCCGGACGCCATCCGGAATTCGCAAGTTGAACGACGGTATCCAGATCTCGTACACTTAGATATGCCACATCTACATCACGCTGAACCGAGCTTGTGCTCAACCGAAATCTGCCGGTCTTGTTCCCTGAACCGCCGTTTATATTCTCAATCGGGACAGCCGAAACCAACCCACCTCGCTGCTGAGCACTGTGCACCGGCAGTGAGATACGATCTCTCGAGGCGCCGATGACGTGTACGCCGCTTTCGAATCCTTTCATCACGATCTCGTTCAAGGCTGCAACGACAGATCGATCGTCTTCCGCTGCCAGACCGGCAAAATCATCCACAAAGAGCACAAGATGCGGTTTGGAGATGCCATATTCCAAACGGCGCTGGACTTCGCGGACCAGCCAGTAGATGAGCTCCTTAGCAAAATCTCGATCCGTCGCCAAGTCAGTAAGCATATGGGGCAGGGCTTCGATCAATCCCAGCTCTCGTCCGCCGATATCGATCCCAAGAACGTTGAGCTGCGATCGTCGGCTCGTCAGGCACATGGATGCTAACAAAGTGCGTACCAACTCGGATTTACCGCAAGCGGCTTTACCATACACCATCAAGTGCCAGGTGCGCTGTTTATTCATATCAAGGATCAACGGCTTTCCAGAAGTCTGCATTCCGATAACGGCGTTCATACCCGAAATCTCATCGATGGCATGCATCAGGGGGAGCAAGCGCAATGCTTTCCTCCGGATGTGCGGCACTTCGATGGCTATCCCATCCCCACGTTCAGCCACTCGAATCCTTGTTGCTCCGATCGCATCCGCAACGGCTTCAGCGACTTGCTCAACATGCATGGCTCGCATTTCACCGGTTGGCTCCAGAAGATAACGAACCCATTGGTCCGTCACTTGTCCACCTTGAACTCTCGCCGGAATAGACATCGTTGTCAAAGCACGTTCAATTTGATTTGCCTGTCGATCGAGATAGGTCCGGTTTAAATATGCTTTTTCCATTTCCATTTTCCTTCTCCTCAGACGTTAAAAGATAGAACGCCTGTTCTACTCGTCCATCATAGCAGAACATATGTTCGCTTGTCAAGTACGATTTTTACCCGTCGATGAGAAGGTAAGAACCCGCCATGGAATCACACACATACGCCACCGCGGTCGACACCTATGCTACAATTCCGAACAGGAGATCGTTACGCCCGGATGGAAGAAACACGCCCCTCACCAATCGCCGGCACCTGGTATCCCGGCGACCCCAAGGTTTTGGCTGCGTCCGTCGATGAATTTCTGCACGCGGCCGATTGTGCACATATCGATGGGGACATCATTGGAATCATCACGCCCCACGCAGGACATCGTTATTCCGGATCCGTGGCCGCGCATGCTTTTTGCTGCCTCGAAGGCCTAGCGCTGGATGTCGTCGCCATCCTTTCGCCGCTTCACAATCCCCACCCCGCGAAAATTCTCACCTCCGCCCACACTGCATACGCAACCCCGCTGGGGTCGATCGAGATCGATATTGAAAGGTTGAACCAATTCGAGGTGGATCTAGAAACCAATTGGGGGATCGGCATCCAGCACGTCCTTCATGATCGTGAACATTCGCTAGAAATCGAACTCCCCTTCGCACAAAGGTGCTTCCCCGGCGGATTCAAATTGCTGCCCATCATGCTGCGCGATCAAAGCGAAGCCACAGCGAAGGCTGTCGGATCATCCCTGGCAAAAACACTCAGGGGCACGTCGTCCATCATCATCGGCAGCAGCGACCTGTCTCACTTTTATTCCCAGGAAATCGCCGAACGCCTCGATGGAGAAATCCTCTCCCGCCTGGGACAATTCGATCCCTCAGGCATCATCACCGCCGATGAAGAGGGTGTAGGATTTGCCTGCGGCCGCGGCGCCATCGCCGCTGCGCTGTGGGCGTCCCGGGATTTGGGCGCCGACAGCGTTGAAGTCGTTGATTACGCCACATCTGGCGCTGTAACCGATGATTATCATTCGGTCGTAGGCTACGGTGCTGCGGTAATTTACCGCAGTTCTAAACCATCCTGATGGCAACTTCAACAACGTATCTATAAAAAGCATGTCGCATACGAACCAAATGGATACCTCATGGAAAATCAAATCTGGCTCGATTTATTAAAACTTGGCGGCGTTGCCTTACTCGTCTTGGCGAATGGATTTTTCGTTGCGGCCGAGTTTGCGCTCGTTGGCGTCCGGCGCACACGCATCGCCGAACTCATCGATAAAGGCAGCGTCTCCGCCCAATGGGTGCAGAAGGCGATCGAAGAGCCCGATCGATTCATCGCCGCAACACAGCTCGGCATCACACTCGCCAGTCTGGGGTTGGGCTGGATCGGAGAACCTGCCCTCAGCAACTTGCTGCAACCGGTTATCGAATTATTTCCACCTGCCATCGAATCGGGAGTGTCTCACAGTCTTTCCGCCGTATTGGCCTTCTTGGTCATCACCTTTCTACACGTCGTCATCGGTGAACTCACGCCAAAGTCGATCGCCCTCCAAAATCCGGAACGCACTTCCCTCACCGTCGCCAGACCCACCATCTGGGCCGAGTGGATCTTCCGCCCGGTGATATGGCTGCTCAACGGGGCAGGCAATTTGCTCCTGCGCCTGCTGAAGATTCAACCCGCCTCGGGCCACGAACGCGTGCATTCCATCGAAGAATTAAAAATGCTGGTTTCAGACAGTGCGGGAATCGGTGTGGTCGAAGACGACGCCGAGGAAATGCTTTATGCTGTGTTTGACCTAGGGCATACCCTGGTGCGCTCCGTGATGGTGCCGCGCACCGAAATGATCGCTGTTCCTTCCAACTCCACCCTGGAGGACATCATCCAACTCTACTTGCAGCACTCGTTCACGAAACTTCCGGTCTACGGCAGAAACCTGGATCAGGTACTCGGCATCGTCCATCTCAATGATCTCTTGAGCGCCTTGTATGACAAATCGCAGCGCGTCAGTTCGACGCAGGACCTGATGCGGGAGGCGATCTTTATTCCGGAGACCGCCAGAGTAAGTGGGCTTTTGAGGCTTTTCCGTGACCGCCAGCAGCACATCGCCATCGTGCTCGACGAATACGGAGGCACGGCCGGAATCGTAACGCTCGAAGACTTACTGGAAGAAATCATCGGCGAAGTCGGCGATCCATTCGATACGCAGCCCGAAATCCAGAGTTTTCCCGATGGCTCCAGCCTCGTGGACGGCTTGATGCCCATCGAGGATTTCAACGAGCGCTTCAGCCTTTCCCTGGATGATCCCGATTACAACACCGTAGCGGGTTTCGTCATCGGCAAACTCGGACGCTTGGCGCAAGTCGGCGACGTCGTTAATACCGCAGGATTGCGTTTAGAAGTGGAAGCTATGGATGGGCTGCGGATCGCCCGTCTTTCGATCCGTAAAATTTCAGATACCCGCAGCCAATCGAAGCCTCCTCAAAAACCGGCTGATTGATGTCCATGTTTGTCGAAGTTGCCGTCAACCTACCTCCCGTCCGGGGCACCTTCGATTATCATCTCCCGCCTTCGCTGCGCGGACACGTGACCCCGGGCCATCTGGTCACCGCACCGTTCGGAAACCGCCGCGTTCAGGGCGTCGTCGTCCGTTTACTGAAGAAATCTTCGATTCCCGAAACCAAGCCGGTCGAAGCAGTGCTCGATCCCCTTCCCGTTCTAACGCAGCATCAATTGGCGTTGGCACGTTGGCTGAGTGAGCATACCGTATCTCCGCTGATTGAATGCATCACGTTGATGCTGCCTCCGGGATTGAGCCAGAAAGCCGATTCCCTGTATACGCTTCTCGATCAAGACGCTCAGGCCACTTCCACCATTCAAAATCGAGTGCTCGACCTGCTGCGCCGTAGAGGGCCATTGCGAGGCAGGCAGATGGCCCGCGCCCTTCCAAGACAGGCCTGGCGAGCCGCTGTCGAATCCCTGGTGCGCGATGGCGCGCTGGAACGGACCTCCGTCCTCGATCCCCCAAGAGTCGGAGCACGCAGAATTCGAACCGTTCGGCTGGCCGTAACGCCCGATGCTGCCAGGGCACACTTTGGAAACCTGGGGCGAGAAGCAAGCGAGGCGGCCCAACGGCGGGAAGCGATTCTCAAAATGCTCATCGACGAGGGCCAGCCGATCGAAGTCACATGGATTTATGCCGAACTCGGTGCGAAGTTGGCAGACCTGCGTTATTTGGAAGGGCGCGACCTTATCTCCTTCGGCGAGACCGAAATCTGGCGCGACCCGATCGAAGCGATCGATTTCGTTCCAACAAGTCCTCCCCCGCTCACGAGCGATCAAGCCGAGGTATGGGATACGTTACAAACCGCGCTTCATGCAGTTCCGTCCGATGTGAATCGGAATTTCTTGATCCACGGGGTCACGGGATCCGGAAAGACCGAATTGTATATGCGTGCGGTAGCCGAGACGCTTGCACTGGGTCGCCAGGCGATCGTACTGGTTCCTGAAATCGCCTTGACGCCCCAAACTGTGCGGCGTTTCCTCACACGCTTTCCAGGACAAGTCGGATTGATCCATTCGCAGCTGTCGGAAGGGGAGCGATACGACACCTGGCGCCGCGCTCGACAAGGCGCAATTCCCGTCATCATCGGCGCCCGCAGTGCACTCTTTACCCCGCTCCCGGACATCGGACTGATCGTTTTGGACGAGTCACATGACGAATCCTACAAACAATTTGGAAGAGGTCCGCTCTATCATGCCCGCGAAACGGCACTGGCTTATGCCGCCATACTCGATGCGACCTGTGTTCTCGGAAGCGCCACACCGGACGTGGTGACCACTTACCGCGCCTCGCAAGGATCGATCACGCGCCTTCAGCTGCCCAATCGAATCATGGGGCACCAGAAACGGATCGGCCAGCAAGCGTCTCGTTTGGGAATTACACCTTCGTACAAAAAAGCTGAGGGAGATGCCAGCTACATCGATCTTCCGCCCGTCAAGATCGTTGACATGCGTCAAGAATTACGCGCCGGAAATCGTTCGATCTTCAGTCGTGCCTTGCGGAAGTCTCTCGAAACGACGCTTGACGCCAGGCAGCAAGCAATTCTCTTTCTCAACCGCCGTGGCGCATCCACGTATGTATTTTGTCGCGACTGCGGCTGGGTTCTTCGCTGTCCCAAGTGTGAAACCAATCTCACCTTTCACACTGCCAACCGGCAGCTGATGTGCCATCACTGCGGATACACACGCAGCCTGCCCAAGAAGTGTCCGCAATGTGACAGTACGAGAATCAAACACTTTGGCACGGGCACACAGGGGATTCAAAGCGATTTGGAAGCTGCGTTCCCAGGCGTAAGAAGTATCCGTTGGGATCGAGATACAACCCGCACGAAAGGCGCCCATCAAGCCATCCTGGCCAAATTCGCAGAACATCAGGCGGATGTGTTGATTGGTACCCAAATGGTGGCAAAGGGACTCGATTTGCCGTTGGTCACTTTCGTCGGCGTGATATCCGCCGACACAGGACTCAATCTACCCGACTATCGCGCCGCAGAACGCACCTTTCAAATCCTCACCCAGGTCGCCGGAAGAGCCGGGCGCGGATTACTTGGTGGACATGCAATCCTGCAAACTTATCAACCTGAACACTACGTCATTCAGGCAGCCGCAAAGCACGATTACCGGGGATTTTACGAAGCAGAAATCCAACAACGAAAACGGTTGGGCTATCCACCGTATAAACGCCTGGCGCGCTTCACCATCACGGAATTATCGTCGTCATCCGCCGAAAAAGAAGCTCGTCGCCTCTCGATAATCATCCAAGAACGAATAGCCAGCATGGCGGTGCCTGCAGACATCATCGGCCCGGCGCCATGTTTTTTCCGCAAACTGCGAGGTGCATACTGCTGGCATTTCATCCTACGGGCGTCCGACCCGCTGCAGCTCATCCCGGAAGCCATCCCCGATCGTTGGAAGGTGGACATCGATCCAGTCTCGTTGCTCTAAAATCGGAGACGGATTACCTTCGCTCACATCCTGGGATTCGTCTTTTCGACCCAAATGGCGGATAGTAGACCACGAGAGACCCAAATCGCGTGGCCGTCTGCCAGCAACAAAAGCAGAGGCCAACCAACACTCTCCGTGTTAATCGTATTAAGCTTATCGAGCCGAGGGGATTTACATCAGAACGAGAGCGGGTGGACAAAGCTCGCACCACCCGGGAGGATGACGTCCAATGATAAAACTTATTGTCGACAGTACCTGTAACTTGCCCGAAGACATCATCAAGAAATACGATATTCGCGTTGCGCCCATTTCGATCCAATTCAAGACAGAAAGTTACGAGGAGGGCATAGAAATCGAGCAAAGCCTTTTCTATCAAAAGATCGAAGAAATGGGAATCATCCCCACAACTGCACAACCCACGCCTGCATGGTTTGCCAAGTTTTACCGCGAGCTGTCTGAAGCAGGACATACCATACTGGTGATCACCATTACATCAAAACACAGCGGCACGTACGATTCGGCGATCCTGGCCAAATCGATGGTGGAGGAAGCCCAGGTCGAAGTTTTTGATTCCCTAACGATTTCTCTCGGAACGGGTTTTATGGTTCTCGAGGCGGCCCGCGCCATCGAGGCGGGGAAAGACATGCAATCCATCATCTCCCGTCTGGAGCAGATCCGCTCACGCAGCACCTTGATGTTTACCCCGGCGACCCTCAAATATTTACAGATGAGTGGACGCGTGGGGCTTTTAAAAGGCGCCCTGGGATCATTGTTGGATCTCAAACCGATCATCATCTTGGAGGATGGCGAACTGGCGGTCAAAGAAAACGTGCGTACGCGCGGGAAGGCGATTAACCGCATTCTGGAATTGACCGAGCAGGCCGTCGGCACCAGCGACCCGGTAAACGTGGGCGTTTTCCATGCAAACGTTGAAGCAGAAGGTCAGGAATTCCTCGAAAAAGTTCGAGATCGATTCAACGTAAACGAAGTTCTCTTCGCCGATCTCGTCTCGTCGCTGGCCGTTCACGGTGGACCGGGAATCCTGGCGCTGACCGCTTATCGAGTCTAAGGAAAAACCAAAACGTCGTAAGCCGGCCGATTCGCAATCAGGCTTTCCCAACCCGGTGGAAGCGATCGTCCAGCACTGCTTGGCAATGGACTGTCCGCCTCCTCAGCTTCCTTCACACGCCGCAAGGATAAGCTCGGGGCTTTGATTCATATATGGTCCGAATAAAAGGATTGTTGTTCGAGTTGTGGAAGTGAGATTTACCTGGATGGCGGTGAATTAATCCCCGCTCGCCGTGAAATCGAGTACAACGATTACATTGTTACACGAGATTCGATACCGTGCTGATCGATAGCAGCCGCTGCCGAATTTATATCACCACGCCCGATTCCTGATAAAGGCGCTCGCGCACGATACTGACCTGTCTCCGCAGGCTGTCGTCTGTTTCGAGAAGATCTTCGATTTTTTCACACCCGTACATGACCGTCGTATGATCGCGACCCCCGAGAATCTCGCCAATTGCCGGAAGGGATGCCGACGTTTCCGTGCGCAGCAAATACATCACGACCTGTCGCGCAAGGGCGACATCGTGTGAACGGCCTCTTCCGAGCAATCGTTCTTCTTCGATGTGGAATTGATCGGCGACGCTTCGGATGATTTGATCCGCCGTTAAGCCATCTCCCCGAGGCAGCATGTCGGCAAGCGCTGTTTCAACCAGGCTGACGTCGAGCGGCGCCCCGCTGAGATCGGCGTACGCCAGAACTCTGGTCAGCGCACCTTCCAGTTCCCGGATGTTGGTTTGCACCCTGCGGGCGATCGCTTCGAGCAAAGATGGATCGATGAAGCGCTTGGCTCTCTCGGAATTAAAGCGCAGGATCGCCAATCTCGTCTCGTAGTCCGGCTGTTGAATGTCTGCGGTGAGGCCCCAATCGAAACGTGAACGCAATCGCTCCTCGAGCGTGACCAGGGCTTTCGGAGGGCGATCCGACGAAATCACGATTTGCTTGTCCTGACTGTGCAGCGTGTTGAAGGTGTGGAAGAATTCTTCCTGGGTCGATTCCTTCCCGGCGATGAACTGAATGTCATCGATCAGCAGGACATCAATTTTTCGGTATCTGCCGCGGAACAACTCTGTGGTGTGATTGCGGATGGCGTTGATCAGGTCGTTTGTGAAATCCTCGGAGGGGGCGTAGAGCACATTCAACCCGGCGGCGAGACAGGCATTCCCGACGGCGTGCAGCAGGTGCGTTTTCCCCAGACCGACTCCCCCATAGAGAAATAGTGGATTGTAGGCGCGTGCCGGACTCTCGGACACTGCCTGCGCCGCGGCATGAGCCAGTCGATTGCTCGTACCTACGACGAACGTCTCGAACGTATAGCGGCTGTTGAGATTGCAACTGGGTGCTTCTTTGCCGGAGATTTGTTCCTTCTTCATCCACAGGGGTGTGATTTCTTTTTCATCCACTTCGTCTTGCCAGACCACAAAGCGCACATCTACGGTTGCCCCCACCATTTTGGTAAGCACACGCTTGACGGTCGACAACAGACGCTCGTGCAGCCAATCGCGAGCATAAGCATTCTGCACGCCGATAACAAACGATCCGTCTTCAAAAGTTAGCAACTCTGCATCTCGTACCCAGGTGTCGAACGTCGCTCGCGGCATTTCCATCTGCAGTTCCCCGAGGGCAGCCTGCCAGAGTTGCTTCGCGTTCATACACGCCTCCAGTCGTTGTCGCGACACGATCTCGAGCCAATCGCATTAAATCACTGTATTGGATTTTTTTAACTTTCAATTATTCAGTTTTTCTGCGTGTTGGTGTTCAGCCGCCGAGGATGCGGCTGTGCGCCATTTGGGCAAGAACGATATACCCCAGGGTGCTCTCCTCCTCAGTACAGCCCACCTCTCACGTGGATGCATTCTAGCAAATCATGCGCTGCGATTCAATCAAAATACCCTTCTCCTCCCTAAAAAGATTTAAATCTTTAAGATCGGATAATGTTAAAGGAATAGGTAACTTTCAAAAATTAGCGGGGCTCTCGAAGGATTTCAGCAGCCAACGGATATACCCAATTTATGGGCATAGAACAACATCTAACCCCCACATCTGAGGTAATTTCGATACCGGATGAAACGCATTTATCCCTGGTTTGTAAAATCTTAAAATGTTAAATACATAATAAGCGAACCAAACTTCCAACGCTATGTGAAAAATCGCGGCTTCGTTGGTATCGGCAAACCCTGCAAACCAGGATCAACACCTGTCGGGCCACTTCGCTGACCTCCGATCTGGACAAACGTCAACCTCATTGGTCTTAGAACCCGCCAAAAGCCGCTTCGAGCGCTTCTCCTACTGAACGAACGGGAATGATTTCGATGCCCTGCGGCGGTTTCTCGCTCGCACGCACTCGCTTTGGAACGAGGATGCGTTTAAATCCAAGCTTCGCCGCCTCCTTAAGGCGCGCATCGAGTTGCGACACGGTTCGCAGTTCCCCGGATAAACCGATTTCACCGATCAGCGCCAGATTTGCCGGAAGGGCGGCATCCCGAATCGAGGAGGCCACCGCCGCTGCCACCGCCAAATCCGCCGCCGGTTCTTGCACGCGCAGCCCACCGACAACGTTTACAAACACATCCTGATCCGCGAGTTTCAAGCCGACCCTGCGCGACAACACCGCAATCGTCAATAATAGCCGGTTGTAATCGACGCCGTTTGCCGTCCGCCTCGGATGGCCAAAGGACGTTGCACTCGTAAGTCCTTGGATCTCGACAATCAGCGGGCGAGTGCCCTCCATGGTAACGACGATGGCAGAACCGGGAGCGTTGACCATTCGTTCCGCCAAAAAGACCTCCGATGGATTTTCGACCTCCACCATCCCTCCCGCTTGCATCTCGAACACTCCCACTTCCGTCGTGGCGCCGAAGCGATTCTTAACGGAACGCAGCAAGCGGTAGGCATGGAAAGAATCCCCCTCCAGGTAGAGTACGGTATCTACGATATGTTCGAGAACCTTGGGACCAGCAATTGACCCTTCCTTCGTGACGTGCCCAACAATGAAGGTCGCAACATCGCACGCTTTGGCGAGCGCATGCAGCCTCGAGGCACACTCGCGTACCTGAGAGAGGGAACCTGCGCTGGAAGATATGTCCGAACTGTAAATCGACTGAATCGAATCCACCACGACAAGAAGCGGAGCCAGCGCTTCGATATGCGCCATGATGGCTTCGAGATTGGTTTCCGTCAGGAGGTAAAAATCTTCCGGCACCCCCTTCTGTGGAAGCACCCGGGATACGCGACCCTTAACTTGTCGGGCAGATTCCTCCCCCGATACATACAACACCTTTCCGTTCGCAGCGGTAAGAGCCGCGGCCTGCAGCAAGAGCGTCGACTTGCCAATTCCCGGCTCTCCACCGATCAATACCACGGAACCCGGGATGATGCCGCCTCCCAGAACACGGGAAAATTCACTCATCACAAGTGGAACACGATCGTCCTGTTTGCCATCGATTTCCGCCAGACGGCGCGGCAAAGAACCAGCGCCAATATTGCCTGATTTCCCGGCGGCTTTTTTCGGCGCTAAGACCTCCTCGACCATGCTGTTCCAGCTGTTACACTGCGGACATCGTCCCATCGGTTTGATGGAAATTCTTCCACACTGCTGACAAACATATTGCGTTTTTGATTTCGCCACGCCGCCTCCTCCCAAGGATTATAACGCCTGGCGGAACATCTACAGATATCCCCCGTCAGATTTGCTTATCGGGTTTTAAGAACGAACGGAGTGGGGTCTCTCCCACTCCGTTGAGCAAACAAACCTGCTGCCCATGATTTACACTTGCGGTTACCCCGCCGGTACGGCTTCCTCGGCCTGATCCTCCGGTTCGGACTTCTTCGTTCGCAAGACGACTTCGCCTTCATTGGCGTCGATCAGGATGATGTCGCCTGGTTGGAACCGATCGGATAGCAAGGCGTCGGAGAGTTTGTCTTCAACCTCACTTTGGATGACACGCTTCAGCGGGCGAGCCCCCATTTCCGGATCGTATCCCAAATCCGCCATAAGATCTCGACCTTCGCTGGTGACCTCCAGGGTCATGTCGTGCTCGATGAGCCGCTTGGCGACCTTGGCAAGTTCCAAATCCACAATCGTAACGATCTGCTCTTTGGTGAGGGCATGGAACACGATGATCGCATCCACACGATTGATGAATTCGGGGCGGAATACTTTCTTCAACGCTTCGAGCAGCTTCTTGCGCATTTCGTCATACGCCAAGCGTTCTTCCACTTCCTCATCGCGTGGCAAATCAAAGCCGAGGGACGTCTGCCGACGGATCATCTCTGCGCCGACGTTCGAGGTCATGACGATGATTGTGTTGCGGAAATCGACTTTATGACCTCGCGCATCTGAGAGATGTCCCTCTTCCATGATTTGCAGCAACATGTTGTGCGCTTCCGGATGGGCCTTTTCGACTTCATCAAAGACCACGATGGAATATGGGCGTCGTCGAATAGCTTCCGTCAGCTGACCGGCATCATCATAGCCGACGTATCCAGGCGGAGCACCGACGAGCCGGCTGACGCTGTGCCGTTCCATGAACTCCGACATGTCGATTTGGATCAAGGCATCCTCGGTGCCAAAAATGAATTCGGCGAGCGCCTTGGTCAATTCGGTCTTCCCCACACCCGTCGGTCCCAGAAACACGAAGGAACCAATCGGGCGCTTCGGATCCTTCAAACCAGCCCGGGCGCGACGGACAGCCTTGGATATCACCTGAATGGCATCGTCCTGCCCCACGATGCGCCTGTGGAGCATATCTTCCATCTTCAATAAATGCTCCGACTCTTCCTCCGCCATCTGCATCACGGGTATGCCGGTCCACATTGCAACGACTTCAGCAACATCTTCTTCCGTCACCTGAGGTCCATCGTTGGCGTGATCCCAGGCATCGCGCAGTTCATCCAACTTTTCCTCGAGTTCGGCTTGTCGCTCGACCAACGCTTCTGCGTCTTCGAAACGCGCTTCGTCCATTGCCTGTAAATGCGATGCGCGCGTGTTGCGTAGTTCGGTGATTGTCTCTTTCAGGGATACTGCTTCCGGGCTCTTATACATGCGTACGCGTGAAGCGGCCTCATCGATCAAATCAATGGCTTTGTCGGGAAGAAACCGATCCGTTACGTACCGGGAAGAAAGGTGGACCGCAGCTTTAAGCGCCTCGTCTGAGATGCCCAGCTTGTGGTGCTCTTCGTAAGGTCGCCGTACGCCTCGCAGAATGTCGATTGTCTCCTCGATTGATGGTTCCTCGACCATAACGGGTTGGAAACGCCGCTCCAGCGCTGCATCGTTCTCGATATTCTTGCGATATTCGTCGAGCGTCGTTGCGCCAATGACTTGCAGTTCCCCGCGTGCCAGCGCCGGCTTGAGGATGTTGGCTGCGTCCACCGAGGATCCGGCCGATCCGGCGCCCACGAGCATATGCACTTCGTCGATGAAAAGAATCGAGTCGGATGACT
>CAYYVY010000022.1:0-45846 GCA_964475265.1 uncultured Anaerolineaceae bacterium
CGCCCACCAACACACCTACCCCGACCGCGACGGCTACTTCGACGCCCACCAACACACCTACCCCGACCGCGACGGCTACTTCGACGCCCACCAACACACCTACCCCGACCGCGACGGCTACTTCGACGCCCACCAACACGCTTACGCCGACCGCGACGGTTACTCCTACGCCAACATCAACCAATACCCCGACAGCGACTTCTACCACCGGTACGGTCATCGTCACAGTGGTCGATGCCGGCGGCTTTTCCCAGGTGAATCTATCGGTTCATGCATTCGACGGATGGACATACAGCGGTTACAGCAATACCACGAATGACGATGGGCAAGCCACCTTTGTCTTACCGAACGGTAATTTCCGCTTTCGGGTGGACATGCCGGGAAGGCAGTTCTGGAGCGGGGAGACGAACCACTGCACGGTGCCGGAGTGCACGACTGTAACCGTTACGGTTCCATACACGGTGACAGTGACAGTGGAAGACGCCAACGACAATCCCAGGCCGGACGTAATGGTTTGGGTGTACGATGAGAATACCATCACCAGTTTCTACAATCTCACCGACGCGCAAGGGCAGGCGTGGATCTACGTCCCTGAGGGCGAATACCGCTTCAAGACGATTGCAGACGGTGTCACTTACTGGAGCGGTCCGGCGAACCACTGCACGGTGCCGGGCTGCGCCTCGGCGTCGATCGAGTTACCGGCTGCGGTGACCGTGACCTCCCAGCATGGCGGCGTCCCGGATGCCGGCATGCGGGTGTTCGCCTTCAGCGGAGATGCCTATACCGGTTATTACAGCGATACGAACGCCGACGGCCAGGCCACCATCCTTCTACCGCCCGGTCAGTATCGCTTTAGAGGCGATATCGGGGGCCAGGAATTCTGGAGCGGAAGCGAAAATCACTGCACGATTCCCGTCTGCATCTCGGCCAGTATCAGTACCACGACGGTTACGGTGACCATCTCCAATGCTGTAGGTCACCCAGAGATCGGCTGGAGTGTCCAGGCGTACGACGGGGAAACCCCCGTGGGCGCAGCCCGGACGACGGACGGCAACGGCAAGGTAACGCTCTGGCTGACAAGCGGCAGCTACCGCTTCCGGGCGGAAAGATATGCGGCGGTCTTTTGGAGCGCTGAGACAAACCATTGCGCTGTCCCCTCCTGCACCGAGGTGAACATGACCTCTCCGGCGTATCCGGTGACCGTGACGTCCCAGCATGGCGGCATCCCGGATGCGGGTATGCGGGTGTTTGCATTCAGTGGTGATGAATATACCCTTTACTACGGCGACACGAATGTTGACGGCCAGGTTACCATTCTCATGCCGCCCGGAGAGTATCGCTTCAGAGGCGATATCGGCGGACAGGAATTCTGGAGCGGAAGCGAAAATCACTGCACGGTTCCCGACTGCACCTCGGCCGGCATCAGCACTACGACGGTTGTGGTGACGATTACCAACGCTGCGGGCCACCCCGAAATCGGCTGGAGCGTACAGGTCTACGACGGGGAAACCCCCGTGGGTCCGTCCCGCACGACGGACGGCAACGGCAAGGTAACGCTTTGGCTGACCACCGGCAGCTACCGCTTCCGGGCGGCAAGATATGCTGCGGTTTTCTGGAGCGGTGAGACAAACCACTGCGATGTCCCCTCCTGCAGCGAAGTGAACATGGTCTCTCCATCGTATCCGCTGACCGTGACTTCCCAACATGGTGACCTTCCGGATGCGGGTATGCGGGTATTCGCTTTCAATGGAAATACATACACCGGCTACTACGGCGATACGAATGCCGACGGCCAGGTCACCCTCCTTCTGCCACCCGGAGAGTATCGCTTCAGGGGCGATATTGGGGGTCAGGAATTCTGGAGTGGAACAGAAAATCACTGTACGGTTCCTGACTGCACCTCGGCCAGCATCAGCACCACGACGGTCACGCTGACGATCGCCAACAGTGCGGGACACCCCGAGATCGGCTGGAGCGTACAAGCCTACAACGGGGAGACCTCCGTGGGTCCATCCCGCACGACGGACGGCAACGGCAAGGTGACGCTTTGGCTGACCGCCGGCAGCTACCGCTTCTGGGCGGCAAGATATGCTGCGGTCTTCTGGAGCGATGAGACGAACCACTGCGCTGTCCCGACCTGCACCGAGGTGGAGATGACCTCTCCATCAACCCCGGTCGTCGTGACCGCGCTGAACACCGATATCCCGGTAAGCGGTATGCGGGTGTTTGCCTTCAGCGGAGATGCATATACCGGCTATTACGGCGATACGAATGGTGACGGCCAGGTCACCCTCCTTCTGCCGCCCGGTCAGTATCGGTTCAGAGGCGACGTCGGAGGCCAACAATACTGGAGCGGGAGCGAAAATCATTGTAGGCTTCCCGACTGCACCTCGGCAGTCATCGATATTTCCGGTCCGTAACCCGCACCGACCCAGGCGCTCAACCTGCCGACGGTGCTGCTGATCGCATTTTGGGGTTTCCTTTCTGGGCGAAGGTTGTTCGCAGCACCTGAATCTCTCGACGACGCCTCGTTCGGCGATGGTGGCTTACACTAGCAGAACTTGGAAGGCAATTATTTCGTCTAGTAAAAAACACGGATGTGCACATCCGTGTTTTTTGGTCGTCAATACTTCCGGCAGGGAGATGTTGAATAAAAGCCAGAACAAATGGTAGCCTTCCCGTTAAATTGAGATCATCTTCTGGTTAGCGCTTTTCGTTATACTTTGGATATCGAAACTCAGAAGAGGGTTTAGTGGAATGGTAGCTGAGGATCGAAATGCGACCCGAATCGCTAGGATAACTTTACTCACCTTCGCCGCGATCATCGCGGCCTGGATCGCCGCCTGGATGGTCAAAGTACAGCTCGATGGCACCGTCCTCTGGCTGGCGACAAGCGCGGGAGGCTTCGTTTACTGAACCTCAGCGAAACTGCTGCTTTGGGTCCTGCCGGCATACTGGCTCATCCGGCACAGCGGGCGAGATTTGAAACAGGTGGTCAACTTTGCCAACGCCAGGGGCGGGTTACTTTGGGGTGGAGGCATCGGATTGTTGATCGCCCTGACCGGTTGGATACCAAAAATCATGGCGAGTAAGTCGCTGTTCCAATTTCAGCCGAGCTTCGCGTTGCTTAACGTGTTATTGATTGCGCCAGTATTCGAGGAATTTCTGCTGCGCGGGGCAGTACTCGGAAACCTGCAGCAGCAACATTCATTCTGGCTGGCGAATCTCGTCACATCTTTGTTCTTCGTCGTTCTGCATCTGCCCGGTTGGTTCTTTATGGGGACTTTAGTTGAAAACCTGACCCAACCGGTCGGCGGCGCGCTGTCGATCTTCCTGGTCGGTCTGCTGTTTGGATATGCGGCGAAACGCAGCCGTTCGCTCCTGGGGGGCATCTTGGCACATTTGCTGACCAATCTCGCCTAGCGTGGGGAGGAAGGGCAATCGCCTTTCTGCAGTGGTAAAATAGCTCGATCCAAATTGAGACAAAAAAATGAAAATCACGAAACTGTCCGCCACGCTCTTTCTGGCCGTCTTGCTCTCGGCTTGTTCGGCAGGGGGATTCCCCTCTATTCTGTTCGCCACCTCCACGCCAACGCCGTCGAACACACCGGTACCGACTTCCACGGTCACGCTGACAAGCACGTGCACGCCAACATTTACACCTACGATAACATAGACCCCAACCATTACTCGAATACCCACGATAACCTTCACAGCGTCCATCACGCCTACCCGTACGATAACGGTCACACCGCTGCCAGTGCAGTTGGAGAGCCGCCTGGAAAATCCCTTCGGCTATTCTTTCCGCTACCCGAAGGGCTTTATCATCAACCCATTTGAAGAACTCTACGGGATATATTATTTTTACACTTCCGATCCCGATGTTCTGACCGGCCTGTACATCGAGAGCTACGAATATTCTTCTGAGATGAGTGTAGACCAGGTGCTCGACAAAGCTTTAAAGGGCAGAGCAAAAACTCCTGTTTTTGAAGAGCCGGTGCCGCTGATGATCGGCGGCGTGGAAGGTCTCAGCGTCGTTTGGTCGGCAAAGAGCGGTCAGAATGTGTCGGGAGGCCGAGTAGCCGTCGTACCACAAGGAGGGAACCGCTTCTTTAAGCTGGTAATCGAATGCCAAGGGCCTTATCTTTGGGGCAGCGAAATCTCAGCGATCTTCCAGGCGATCGCGGATTCGGTCATTTTCTTCAAGCCCGAGGTCACCCCCTGTTTTTGGGCGGAGGACGAGACTTACGGCCTGACGCCCGAGAATCCTATCCGCATCGGCGGTGGCGGAGCGGGCTGGGAACGTATCAAAATGTATTTCTACGGATTAAGTGGACCGGGGGGCTTGGAGACCGTGCATTACCAATGGACGGAATCCCTCTCTCACGAAGACACGATGCTGGATGTCTATCTGGCTTATTACGAGACAGAAATTGGCAGCTTCGGTCCGGAGACGAACTTGTATTTCGACCGTTCTTCCTACGAACGGCCGATGGCGCCGGACGGCTTCGCCTGCATGGGATCACATTTTCCCTTCGGCGAGCCGTGATTGTAACGCGGGATGAAATACCATTGATCGGTTAATCCGCCAGGACCTCCAGAACCGACAAGATCTCCCGGATGATCGTGATCACGATCCAGACGAAGATCGCGCCCAGTAAAAAGATGAGGAACACCACTGCGACCATGTATTCGACCGGTACTGAGAAGACCAGCAACAGCGGGGAGAGAACGTACCCCACGAGAAAAACGAGGATGAAATTGGTCAGCAAGCTCCAGCGAGAGCGTATCTCACCGCCGATCAACTCACGGCGCAGCCGGAACGCCATGACGACGTTAATCACCATCACCAGGATCCCCAGCAAACTCAGCGCATAAGAAACGTATACCATATCACCACTCTCCTTATCTTGATTGCTCAACCAGGTCACGCATACGTTGGGCCATGCGCACGGCCTGATCCTTGTCGATAAACAGTCGTGTCAGCTTTTCTGCCTGCGTGATGGCATCCAGCAGGTCTGCTTCATCGGCGTCCGCCGACTCGAGGATGCTGATGACCTTGCTTGCATGCTCGCCCAGAATCTCATCTGCAATTTGTTTCAATTCGTTCAGCACAGAAGGGCGCGGCTCGTTGGCAGGTTGTTTTTCACTTTCCTGAAGCACGTTGAACCATGCTTCAAGGGCGATGTTGAGCAAGGAGTTATTCACCTGGCGGTCGCAGACGATACACAAACCCCCTTGTGGAATGCCCTTGATCAGCAGCCGTCCCTGGCTGAAGAAAAAATCGAGGTCCATCGAATCGGAAGTCTGGATGGTGGATAGATCGGTCAGGGATTGTGCCAGCGCAAGCGCAAGGACGATGCGCTGTTCAGCCGACAGTGCCATGGGGGTCGAATACAGGAGTACCTTGCCCTGTAGATCGAAGAGAATCGCACCTTGAACCCCATCCAGCAGGGCGAGTCGATCCAGGTGCGCCTGCATCTGGTCCATTTTCATTCGCGCCCCGTGATCGCTCGAATTCGGGTAAGAATGTGGCTTGCGGCGATCAATTCTTTGCTGAAGTAGGTTTGCGAGGAATTGCTGATTCCGACCAGCGTTTGGGGTACGTCGATCACTAAACCGATGAATGCTGATTCATGGGGAAAGATCAGCAGAGGATTTCCGCCATCGCGGTAGGATAGCAAAGCATGTTCGAAATCCTTAAAATTCAACACTGCGCCGATGCGTCGAGCCGCAGCGCTGAGGTGGGTAGTGATGGCAGCCACGATGTCGGGGGAAGCATCGATCGAGCAGTCCTGAATTTCACCGTCGCTCGTTATCCGCACGGCGCCTTTGACGCCCGGCAGCTCACACAACTGCAGCAAGTCAACCATCGTTGACTCCCTGCTCGCGCGCGGTTGTAGACGATTGTCGTGGAGCCCGGCTGAGTCGTGAACGTCCTAATCCAAAACGAGTATGTTCACACAAATCGTCCATTTACTGATCCGCTCTCAGTATAGGCGCGGCGAACTTTACCCACAAGTGCCCTGCCCACCGGACGATCTGTTAGAATAGCCGCTAACTGCGCAACAATTTTCACAGAGATTTTTTTTAACGACAAGGAGCAGCAATTATAGCTTGCCATCCGCTCATCACCCAACTGCGCTTCGCCCGCGCCGAGTTCGTGCGCTGCCTGGAGCCTATCTCCGAGGAAGATGCGCTCGTACGCATCAACTCGATGAACTGCCTCAGCTGGACGATCGGCCACCTAGCCAATCAGGAGCACCGTTACTGGGTAGAAACCGCCCAGGGTAAGACTATATACACGGATCTCAACGACCGGGTCGGTTACGGCAAACCGGCCAGCACGCCGCCGCTGGCGGAAATGTGGGAAGTCTGGCGTGCGGTTACGGCGCAAGCGGATAAGTATCTCGACACGGTCACGACAGATGTTCTGGAGACGCACTTTCTATATAAGGGAAAAGAATATCCTGAAAGTGTCGGCACGCTGATGTTGCGCAACACCTACCATTACTGGATGCACACCGGCGAAGCGCGTACGATCCGGGAGATGCTGGGGCATGCGGATCTTCCGGAATACGTGGGGGACATATCGCAGGCGGCTTACCGGCGCGAAATCGAGTGATCGCCGATCCAGTCGCGTCTTGGTACGATGCGATGGCTGCACCGATGCCCGGTCTAGAACTTCACCAGGAAGGCGGTGAAGTACATGATCAGCAGTCCGCTGGTTAGACCGAGCAGCGTCGTCCAATTCAGCGCTGGATCGCCCAGCTTTTTACTTTCCTTCACGACCAGTTTGCCGACCTCCCAGATCACCTGCAGTATGGCGCCTATGCCGATGGCCAAAAAGATGGTGGCCAGCACGGGGTTGAAACCGAATCCGCCGATCCACGTGCCCAGGATGGCCGGTCCGCCGCCCAGCAGCATCAGTCCCAGGAAATGCGTAAAGCGTGGCGGTTTCCTGACCAGCGGGGTAACAATGCCCACGCCTTCGGTGATGTTGTGCAGCGCAAAGCCGATGATCAGAAACGTCCCCAGGGCGGCTTGGCCCAGCGCAAACGCGGCGCCGATCGCCAGACCTTCGCCCAGGTTGTGCAGGCCGATGCCCAGCGAGAGCAGGTATGCGGTGTCCAGAACACGCCGCGAGCCGCGGTAGAAGGCGCCAACTGCGATCAGTGCACCCAGCGCGATCAAAGCTACGAAGACGACCAACGGCACGCCCTGCCAGAAGGCAGCAAGCTGGTCGGCAAATTCGAGCGCATCCAGCCAGGTCCCGACGGCCAGGAAGACCAGCAAACCGACGGTCAGGGAAAGGATGAAGTTCATACCGCGGGGATTTAAGCGGCGCAGGATGGGGAACCAGAGCATGCCGAGCGCGATCGGCACGATGCCGATGTAGAAGCCCACAAGCGCGAAGTTCAGGAATAATTCTCCGCTGGGTTTCGGAGTCGCGACGGCGGCCGGGATTTCAGTTTCGAAAGTCGTACCGATCGAAGTGACGAGTCTGATAACGTGGGCCTCCTCTTCAACCCACGGATAGGGGATCGTGATCGTGACGTCTGCGAAGCGCGGCAGCGTGCTGGAAGGATCGGCTTCAAAATCCCAATAGGCATCGTCCACGGCGATCTGGGCGATGTTTAGGGTCTCGGGACCATCGTTGACCACGTGCATGATGATCACGCCCGGTTCGGGCAAGGTGATGCGTTCGATGTTGAGCTGTTCGAGCGGTGGGGAACTCAGCTCACCCAGCCCGCCGCCGGTGACCATGAAATAGGCGATGACTGCACCCAGCGCCAGCAGGGGGAACAGCCCCAACAGCAGCGTCCGCCAATTGAACTTAAGACGTGCTGCGGCGGTCTGTGCGTGTGACTCATTCATGTGAAGTTAGCCTTTCATCCGTTTGCCGCACTGCCGTGCAGACCGCGTCGATCCCAATCGGCATCGAGACCGGCTTCCGCTAGAGCCTGCTCGAAATCCTCGGCGGCAACCACGTTGAAATTGCCCATCCAGCCCAATTCGGCGAACTCACTCACGTGAGCGTGGAACATGTATTTTCCCGGCCAGCGGTAGCTGAACTCGAGGATGCCCCGCTGGGCCTGGGCTTGCATGATCGTGTCCACCGTCTGCAGGGTTGGCGTGAGTGTGGTGCCGTGATCGTAGTAATCGAAGAATTCGGCATGCAGGTGGAATGAGTTGATCGGGTCGAACTCGGTGACGTTGATCAAGTACACGCGGATCAATTCACCAACTTTGACGGGGATCGGTCTGCGGGCGTATTCGAAGCCCACCGTGTTGACGGCGTAGATCTCGTTGGCCGAATCGAAATTGGTATCGAAGCCGTTCATGATCATCATCAACTCGCGCGCCGGCGGTCGTCCTTTCGCAGGATCGACGATGAAGGCGCCGTAGAGGCCCTTGTGGATGTGGCGTTTTAGCGGAACGGAGTGGCAGTGATAGAGATGGCTGCCGAACGGCTCGGCGTCGAATTCGTAGACGAAGGATTCCCCAACCCCGATCTCTCCCGGACCCGCACCGGGCACGCCGTCCATCTCGAAGGGATGGATGCCGTGAAAGTGAATCGTGTGCGGATGGGTGCCCGAGTTGGTGAAATCGATGCGGATCCGGTCGCCTTCCTTGCAGCGAATGGTAGGCCCCGGCACGCGGCCGTTGTACGTCCAGGAGGGGAAGAACACGCCCGGTGCGACCTCGATCTCTTTGTCATAAGCGACAAACTGGTACTCCCGCAAGGTCTGGCCGTTCGGCAGGGTGCTCACTTTTCCGTAATCCCAGTCGACGAGCAATTGCAGCGGGTCGAAGCCGTTTCGTTCGTGATCCACACTTCCGACCATGCCGAAGGCTGAGCCGTGATTGCCGCCGGGGACCAGCTGCACCGCTTGGCTGTCGGATTCCTCTTCTAGCGCTTGCGCCAACTTGGTCAATCCCGCGCCGGAAAGCAAACTGATCGTGCTGCCCAGCAGAAAACCCCTTCTCGATAATCGTTTTCCCATGAAGACCTCTTGATCTGTGTCAGGGGAGGAGTCTATTCTCTCCAAACCCTATTAGAGTAATTAGACAAATTTTATCATAAATTAGGCGTGCCAAACATTTGCCTGCCGCCCGAAATGAGAGAGACAATCTTCCCGGAGGTAGCTATTCCGGCTGATTCTGGCAATGAATGTGCATGCGCATCTGGAGCCGCAGCTTGCCCGGGAGCGTGGAAGGCGTAAACTTGGAATCCAATGTGAACGTAACCGTAACGAAGAAGGAGGTGCTATGCGACCAGGTGCACGTTTGATTTCAACGATTGGTCTGACCTTGGCACTCTTGCTCTTGGCATGTTGTGCTTCGGGACCTGGCGAGGACACGGAGCACGACTCCGGCGAGGTGGCCGTGTGTGACTTGAACGAGGATCTCGTCGGATGGCGTGTTACCACGCACGGCCAGATTTCGTTCATCGATTTGAGTCCCCCGGACGGCGTGTACTTCGAGTTGGACGACGGCGGCTGCGAGATCGGCGCCTTCGCTCACAACGATTTTTGGCTCGACTTCAGCGACGAACAGCAGGCCCAAATCGCACTGGACAACGACGTCGAAGTCGAAGGCATCGTCACACGAGCGGAGGGGCAGATGATGGTCTCGGTGCAGGACCTGGTGGGTTTGCCCTAAGCCGGCGGATTGGCGCTACGTCATACCTGCAGCAGCGATTGAATCGCGACTGCTGGATCCCGATCGGTAACGGCTGGATGTATCACCGACATCGCTTCCGTGGCGAGATTCGTTTGTTGGTTGGATTACCCGGGATCGAAGCATGCGGTAAACCCATTCCGACCGATATCGTCAGTGTCTGTTGATGTAAGTTGGTGTTTCCATACGTAGAATGTTTAGATTCACATGATGCCGATTGATTGCGGTGGTGAGAGATGAAATTCTATGTCGTGCGCCATGCGGACAAGGCCAAAGGCGACTTCCACAATCCGCTCCTGCGGCACAACGACCAACCCGTCAGCGAACTCGGCACCCGGCAAGCGGCGAGCCTGAAGCGCTATTTCGGCAAACTAGCCATCGATGCCATCTACGTCAGCAAGTACGTCCGCACTGAGCAGACGATACGGTCGCTGGCGAAAAAACACGGGATCGTTCCGATCGTGGATTCCCGCCTCAACGAAATCGACATCGGCATTGTTGAGTATCTGGCGGAGGAAGAGATTCAGCTGCAATTCCCTGAGGTATGGCGCGCGCTTGTCGATCAGGATGGGGATTTCCGCTGGCCAGAAGGCGAAACCGGAGCCGAGGCGATGGCACGTATCGCCAGCTTCGTCGATGAAAAGAAGGCCGATGCGCAGCATGTCCTCATCGTTACCCACGACGGCCTCATCCGCCTACTGGTTTGCCACGTGCTGGGGCTGCCCGTGTATCAACGCTTCAACTTAAATGTCGACACGGCAAGCGTCACCGAGATCGAATGGAGTGAAGCTGTAGGCCGCTGGAAATTGATCCGCTTCAATCAAGAAGTCCCGAAGCTGCGGAAGCTCCCGTTCCTATAAGGGCCGGAAGGGAAGGGTTTGTTTGGCGAAAGGTTGTATCATTTACCAGCAGATGCGGTCCGGCGAAGAGGCTGCGGTTTGTGATTTGGTACAGGAAGTGTTCGACCGGTTCGTGGCGCCGCAGTTCTCGCAGCAGGGCATCGACGAGTTTCGGGATTACATTCGACCCGAGGCGTTTGCCGAGCGCGTTGGCCAGGGGCATAAAGTGATTTTAGCCGTCGAAGGGGATCTCCTGGGAATGATCGAGATACGCGAAGGAAAGCACATCTCGCTGCTCTTCGTGCGTGAAGCGCATCAGGGTCGCGGTATCGGCCGCGGTTTGATCTCGCAGGCCTTTTCGCATTCTGATGCGCTTGATGAGGCGAGCACTCCAATCACGGTGCACGCGTCGTTAAATTCGGCAGGTTTTTATGGAAAAATGGGTTTTGTAGCAGAAGGGGTAGAGACGATTGAGAACGGCATTCGCTACATACCCATGCGGCTGGATCGATACGAACTGGGGTAATGAATGGCCAATTTGTCGGTGTATGATATGTACGTGTACTTTCGTTGAGAATACTCAGGAGGAGGAGTGGCGATGAATCAAAAAATGGATAGACAGGCGATCGTCTGGGGTGGACTGTTAGTGCTCGTCGGCGGGATGTTGTTGGTTCAAACGTTCACCGATATCGGCGCATGGGTCTGGGTGGCAGCTTTAGCGGCCGCCGGGCTGGGTGTCTATGCACTCTACGCCACGGATCGGAAACAAAAATGGATGTTGATCGTCTCGTATGTTTTCCTGGCCGTCGCCTTGCTGATCGCCCTGCTCAACCTCGAAGTGCTGGCGGATTCGTTCGTGGCGACCTTCGTGCTGGGGTCGATTGCAATTCCGTTTCTTTATCTCTATTTTCGATCCGGCCAAACCGAGTGGTGGTGGCTCGTTCCGGCGTACTCGCTCATTGCCATCGGTGTTATGGTTCCGTTGATCGAGACCGGGATCCTCGAGGACGAAATCGTCCCGGCCTACGTCTTTCTCGCAATAGGGCTACCTTTCTTTGTCGTCTATCTGCGCAATCAAAAACATTGGTGGGCGCTCATTCCCGGCGGGGTCATGGCTCTCATGGCCATGGCGTTTTTACTGGCGTCCGATACGGCTGCGTTCGTCGTTCCGGTCGCGCTGATCATCGTTGGCGCGGTAGTGCTTGCCCGTCAATTCCTTGGCGTAAAGCCTGCGCCGGACGACACCGATTCTTCGGAGTAGTCTGTAGATCTCCGTTCAAGCCACCACAGCGTGGTTCAGTCGCTTCGATTTTGTTTGGACGAAGCAGGAAAGATGACGGACGAATAGTGGAGTCGGTGGCAAATCCGACGTATGGTTACCACCGATTTCCGAACGTTGCGATCAAGCAATTACGGAGCGACGCGCTTTCCAGCAATCAACGCATAGGAGCGTATATGTGTGTACGCGTACTTCAAATCGCCTTGGCCATTCCTGGGATTTGGCTCATCTACGCCGGCGTCCTGCCAAATGAACTTTTTGGCTACAAACTGAAGGAGAGATTTCCCCTCCGGCCGGATCAGGGAAAGTTGTACGGCTTGCTGTTGATCTCACCGTTCCCGATCTCTCTCATCGTGGCACTGATCCTGCAGATGCTTTTCGGCGAAGCTGGCCCGCTCTATGCCGTATTTGCCGAGACGATTATCACCGTCGTGATTACGATCGCCGCTTTGATCATCGCCTGGATTGTCTACAAACCAAGCGATGAAGAGCCGGATGTGCCCGATAATTTTTTCCCGCGGGTTTAACTGTGGGTCATTCATCGCCACTTAGGAATTCATTTTAGAGGATTGACCATCGTGCAATACCGAATTGCCACGCTTGCGGACGTACCGACATTGAGCGCCATGAACCGACAGCTTATCGAGGATGAGGGACACCGCAACCGGTTCAAATCAGATGCCTGGCTGGAGCAGCGTATGCGGGATTTCTTGAGCGGAGAGTACGAAGCCGTGCTTTTCGAACCGGACGGGGAAGTCGTGGCCTACGCTTTGTACACGCAGCATCGCCATCATACGGACAGCATTCATCTGCGCCAAATTTTCGTCGCTCGTGCCCTTCGCAGGCAGGGGATTGGCCGGGAGGTGATGCGCATTTTACGCCAAGAAATCTGGCCGGCGGACAAGCGGCTAACCGTGGGTGTGCTCGTCGGCAACCATGCCGCACGCGATTTCTACACCGACATGGGCTATCGAGAATACGCTTTGGAATTGGAAATTCCCGCTAACAAATCGCAGAGTCCGGCGGATCCCGCAAAGGGATGAGGTAAACAATCCATGGCTTCGCGGCATGGTTAAGGAAAGCGGAATAAACGAATCCGGACACCGTATTTACCCCTGCGAACTCGAATAGGGAATATCGAACGGCACGAGGCGAAAATGCCGCCTGGATCGACGACCATCGTGAACGTAGGCTACCGCTCGACGAATTACTGGGTCGTCAGCGCGGGCAGATCTCGTTTGCTGCTGGATATTGGCTGGCCGGGCAGCATGGGAATGATGCGCGCCAATCTCAAACGCATGGATGTGCCCCTGAACGAGATTCGCTACACCCTGGCCACGCACTACCACATCGATCATGCCGGTTTGGCGCAAGACTTCAAGCTGGCTGGTGTTCCGCTGCTGGTGCTCGACGTGCAAGTTGAGGCGATCCCGGTAATGAAAACCTGGATCAAACCGGCGGACAACTATACCGAAATCATGCCGGAGGGCAACGTTGTGATTTCTTGTGCTGAAAGCCGTTCGGTGCTCGAAGAGATCGGCATTCCGGGAGAGATCTTGCACACCCCCGGCCATTCGGAAGACAGCGTCTCCTTGCTGCTCGACGATGGTTCGGTTTTCACGGGCGATCTGACGCATGCGGATCACCTTGGGATGGAGGATCCGGCTGTCGTCGCTGCCAGCTGGCGCATGTTGTGGGAGCGTGGCGGAAGAAGGGTATATCCCGCCCATGGTCCGGTACGTTCGATGGACCCGAAATTCGGCAAATAACAAAAGCCACCCGATGATCGTCCCGGATCGTTACCTCGAATAATTCTCAATAACGAAAAATCAACCTCCTCCTTGACAACACGTGTAAAATTCTGTAATATATACCGAGTATATATACTGCGCACATAAACAAAAGGACACCGGATGCTTCGTCACGCACTACTCGGCCTCCTGGCACGCGACGTGCGGCACGGCTACGAACTGAAAAACGCTCTGGAGCAGGCGCTCGGAGGCAGCTGGGACATCAACTTCGGTCAGATTTACGCCACGCTGCAGCGCTTGGAGCGCGATGGCCTGGTCAGCGCTGTCGTTGATGAATCCGATCGGCGCGGCAAGAAAACCTATACGTTGACGGAGCAGGGTCGAAACGAACTCGAGAGCTGGTTCAACCATCCAGTCGAGAAGACCCACAGACTGCGAGATGAGTTCTTCATCAAACTGGTCGTACGACACCTGGCTGGCTACGGCGACGCGCTGGAAATGATCGCCCGCCAACGGAAAGCTTACCTGCAGCGGGTGCGCGATCTGACCCGTCTTGCCGCTGAAGCGCCGGAAGATCCCTTCGTACTGCTGCTCATCGAAGGCGCCATCCTGCATTTGCAAGCCGACTTGAGTTGGCTGGATCTGTGTGACGAGCGGCTCGAACGTTTGGCAGGTGCGCAGTAGGAGGAAATGAAAATGATGTGGGACATCGCTCTACACAATCTTCGGCAACGGAAACTGCGCACGATATTAACGATACTCGGCGTGGCAGTGGCGTTGCAGCTGTATTTGACTTTGAACAACTTGATGACCACGTTCGAGCTGGATATGCTGCGCCAGTATCAAGCTTTCGCCGGCAAGGTTTACGTCGAGCAGACGATGCCGAGCAGCGAGGGGTGGCAGGGCTTTCCCAACGCCGCCAGCAGCATTGAAGCCAGCGCAGCGTTAGAAGTATTGGCGCTCGATGGCGTGGATCGCGCCCACAGTTCTGCACTCGTGTTCGTGCCACTCGTTCCCAGCACGATTCCCAACAATCCGCCCAGTGTTTTGGCAGTCGGGATCGAGTCTGGACACGAATCCGCCCTTTTGGGCACGGCCGGGATCGAAATCGGAAAAGCAACGCTGGATACCAAAGACAGCGTCATTCTCGGGCATGGAGCTGCGACGTACTTCGGAAGAAGCGGGGGCAGCACGGCGTTCATCGGAATGGAAGACATGCTCTATGGCATCGAGAGTGAGAGAGAAGCCGTAAAACCAGGTGATCAAATCGAAGTGCAGGGAAAGATTTTTACCGTAGCTGGCGTCCTGCAGCCGGCGACGCAGTTCGTAGATGGCATTGTGATGATGGATTTGGCGACGGCACAGGATTTGTTCAACCGGCCGGCTGCGGTGTCGGCGGTTGTGCTGACGGCCGAATCGATCGAAGCAGTGGATCCGTTAGCCAGCGTTGTCGAATTGAATTTCGAGGATCTGCGCGCTTCGAGCGAAGCACAACTACTTTCCAAGGCCCGCCAGTGGGTGGACGTGCAGAACATGTTCTTCGGCATGATCAACAACACGGTCGTTGCCGTCGTCGTGGTCGTCGTCACCATTGTCATGATCGTGGCCGTGATGGAACGGCGGCGGGAAATCGGTGTCCTGAGTGCCATCGGGGCACAGCGCTGGAAAATCTTCTCCATGGTACTGACCGAATCGATGACGATCTGTCTTTTGGGTGCGCTCACGGCGCTGCCGATGTCGATTGCCTACACAGGGCTTCTCTGGGGCATGCCCGTCGACATTACGGTCATTTTGGCCTGGCTGCCTATCGTCGGCGTGGCGATACCGGTCGGCGTACTGGCTTCCCTGCTGCCGGCCTGGCAGGCGCTGCGCGTCGATCCGTTGGACGCCCTCAGATATGAGTAGTAAAGAATAATTCGGGAGAACGAACAACATGTGGAACATTGCGATTCATAATCTGTTACAACGCCGCATGCGGTCACTACTGACGATGCTCGGCGTCGCCGTTGCAGTCCAGCTATACCTCACCATGTCCAGCATCATGGTCAGCTACGAGCTCGATCTGGACAATCAACTCGCCGCCATGGCCGGCAAGGTTTACGTGCAGCGGCCGACGGCTGAGAGTGTCGGCGGAGAGGAGTTCCCTTCACCCAGCAGCAGCATCGAAAGCGAAGTTGCTGATCAATTATTGGCGCTTGATGGGGTAGATCGAGAAAGCAGTTCGGCGATTCTCTACATACCGCTAAGCATGTCGCCGGCGCCCGGTTTGCCGCCTTCCAAACTCGCCCTGGGTATCGAAGCGGGACACGAGGATGCATTCCTGGGGACCATCGAGGTGGCGCAAGGGGCGGGTGTACTGCCGGACGCAAAGTCCGTCATACTCGGAGAAGCAGCGGCGGAATTGCTTAGCCCCGAAGATCGTCCGCCGGCAGGTCCTGGTGACTCGATTCAGATCTTGGGGCAGGAATTCGAGGTCGTCGGCGTACTTGGGAAGTCACCTAACTTGTATCGTGGCATGGTCTTGATGGATCTGAACACGGCCCAGGATCTCTTCAACCGGCAGGGTAACGTTTCCGCCGTCATACTTTCCGCGGCGTCGATCGAGGATTTATCCAGCATACAAACGACGATTGAAACCACATATCCCGATCTGCAAGCGGCGGGTCGAGCGGATATTGTGGCCGAGGTACACGCTCGGCTAAGTTCGGTAGAAGGGTTCTTCGCCATGATCAACGGCACCGTCGTCGCCGTGGTTTTTATGTTCGTCACCATCGTCATGTTCGTGGCCGTGATGGAACGCCGGCGGGACATCGGTGTGCTGCGCGCAATTGGCGCTCGCAGGCTGACGATTTTTAGCATGGTAGCGAGCGAGTCGCTCATTCTCAGTTTGGGGGGAGCGATCCTCGCCTGGCCGATCTGGGCTGTCATCGGGAGTTATTTTATTGGTGAATTTTCCAGTTCGCCCGAGGTCATCTTTTCCGGCTGGATGGCGATGGGATTGCTGGTGATTATCGTTGGTATTGGCGCTTCCCTGATCCCCGCCTGGCGGGCGGTGAGGATCGATCCTTTGGAAGCCTTGCGTTACGAGTGAACGGTAGTTGGAATTTTGTGTAGGAGAACGAACATGTGGCAATTGGCAATGCGAAATATCTGGCAACGGCGGCTGCGATCGCTGCTGACCGTGCTCGGAATCGCCGTCGCAGTGCAGGTCAACCTGACGGTGACGGGCGTGCTATCCGGCTACGAATCGGATCTTCAAGGCCAGCTGGGCGCTCTCGCCGGGCGGGTCTTCATTCAACGGCCGACGGCCGAGGGATCGGAAATGGAGGAATTTCCCTCGGCGGGCAGCAGTATCTCCAACGATCTGGCACAGGAACTCTTGAATCTCGAGGGTATCAACCGGGCTGCCAGTTCGGCGATGCTCTACTTGCCTCTGGCCAGTCCACCGATTTCCGGATTGCCGCCGGCTTTGTCCGCCATTGGCATCGAAGCGGGGCACGAAGTGGCGTTGCTGAGCGATCTCGAAATTTCAGCCGGTGAGGCTGTTCTGCACGATGCGCAAAGCGTCATCCTGGGTCAGGGTGCCGCGGCGCAGTTCGCTGCAAGCCAGGATTCGCCGGTGAAACCAGGGGACACGATCGAGCTGTTGGACCAGCGATTTACTGTCAGCGGTGTGCTCGATTCAGCCCCGGGTTTGTTCGACGGTATGGTGCTGATGGACCTGCGCAGCGCGCAGGGTCTCTTCGAGCGACCCCGGAGCGTGTCGGCCGTCATTCTGTCGATGTCAAATGTCGAGGACATCGATCCGATCCGGACGGAAATCGAAGCCATGGATTCCCGCCTGCAAACGGGAAGCCAGGAAGAAGTCATGGACGCCGCCATGGAAATGATGAGCGTGACGGAAGAGTTCACCGGCATGATCAACAGCGCCGTTTACGTCGTCGTTTTTCTCTTCGTCACCATCGTCATGATCGTGGGTGTGATGGAACGGCAGCACGACATCGGTGTGCTGCGCGCCATCGGTGCCAACCGCAGGACGATTTTCAGCATGATCGCCAGCGAATCCTTGGCGCTGAGTTTGGCGGGCACGTTGCTGGCCTGGCCGATCTGGGGATTGATCGGTGCTGTCCTCGTGGGCGATTTCACCAGCCCCGCCGACGTCATTCTGGCGGCCTGGCTGCAGATGGGTTTTTTGGCGCTGTGTGTCGGCGTTGGCGCCTCGCTGTTACCCGCCTGGCGGGCAGTGCGGGTCGATCCGTTGGAAGCTCTGCGTTATTCGTGAGTGGTTCGACAGCGTTATTGAGGAGCAACACTATGTGGCATTTATCCATCCGAAATATTTGGCAGCGGCGAGTCCGTTCACTGCTGACGATCCTCGGCGTGGCCGTTTCGGTTCAAATTTACCTGGCGATGACGACGATGATGTCCAGCGCAGAGAACGATCTGCAGGATCAGCTCAAGGCACTCGCGGGCAAGGTGTTCGTTCAACGCATCATGACGAACGAATCGCTGGTGGAGGATTTTCCCTCACCGAGCAGCAGCATCAAAATGGATGTGGCCCAGGAGCTGCTGGCGATCCCCGGGATCGACGCAGCCAACAGTTCGGCCATTCTCTACGTACCTCTGGCGAAACCTCCGGCGCCGGGCGCGCCGCCACCGACGTGTGCCTTGGGCATCGAGCCGGGGCACGAACTCGCTTTCCTCGGCTCATTAAAAGTTGTTGCGGGGGAAAGCACCTTGTCAGGTCCGCAGAGCGTCATCCTGGGGCAGGGCGCCGCAGCCTATTACGGCCGGGAAACGGGGCACAGTGTTGAAGTCGGGGAGACGATCAGCGTACTCGGTGAGACCTTTACCGTTGTCGGTTTACTCGATCGGGCGCCGGCCGTTCACGACGGCATGGTGATGATGGAGCTGGCAACGGCACAGCGACTCTTTGACCGACCGAGCAGCGTCTCGGCCGTGATCCTTGCGGCCGGGAACATTGATGATGTGGCCCGCATCAAGTCGCAGGTGGAAAGTCTTCATCCCGATCTCGTGGCCGCAGCGCAGGAAGACGTGGAAGAGAACGTGCGGGCGATTTATGCCTCGGTGTACGATCTCGCAGACATGGTCAACGGTGTAGCCGTCCTGGTTGCATTCTTGTTCGTGATGATCGTGATGATCATTGCCGTGATGGAGCGGCGGCGGGACATCGGTGTGCTGCGTGCGATCGGTGCCAGCCGTAGGGTCGTCTTCAACATGATCGCCAGTGAAGCGCTCCTGCTGAGTGTTATGGGTGCTTTGCTGGCCGGGCCCCTGTGGGCATTAATTCGAATTTTCGTCGAAATTGGTACCGTCAGTGCGGCCGAAGTGATACTGACCAAATGGCTGAACATCAGCCTGCTGGCGGTATTCACCGGCCTGGGGGCTTCGCTGCTGCCCGCCTGGAAGGCTGTGCAGGTCGATCCCCTGGAAGCGCTGCGGTACGAGTAAAAACCAAACTAGGTAGGTGAAAGATGGAAACAATCGTATCAACGAAAGATGTCTGGAAGATTTTCCAAATGAACGGAGTCTCCGTCGAAGCCGTACGCGGCGTTGACCTGGCCGTCGAAGCGGGGGAATTAGTGGCCATCGTCGGTCCTTCCGGCAGCGGCAAATCCAGTTTGCTTCATTTACTGGGCGCGATGGACCGACCTTCGAAGGGCGAGGTATTCATCGCCGGAAACGCACTTTCGAGCTTGAACGACGGCCAGCGAGCCGATCTGCGCTTGCGAGAGTTGGGTTTTGTCTTTCAGACCTTCAATTTGCTGCCGACGCTCAGCGCCGCGGGCAACGTCGATGTCGCCATGCGCCTGGCTGGGACCGGGCGGACAAATCGAAAAGCGCGGGTTGCGGAACTGCTCGAGCGGGTTGGGTTGGACAAGCGTGCCAATCACCTGCCGCGGCAGCTTTCGGGCGGCGAACGGCAGCGTGTGGCGATCGCCCGCGCATTGGCCAACAAGCCGGCGCTGCTGCTGGCGGACGAGCCGACGGGCAACCTGGACACCAAAACCGGCGCCGGCGTGCTCGAACTCGTGCGCGGCCTGTGCGACGAGGATGGTCAGACGGTGATCATGGTCACCCACGACTTCCGCGCCGCGAGCTACGCCGATCGCGTGCTTCTGCTGCGTGACGGAGTGATACGTGGAGAAACCCGCCTCGAAGGCGAGCGGGACACGCGCGAAACGCTCAGCCGTCTCCTTGCAGCGGAGTTATAGCGTTTGCAGAAGCCATAGAAGTACAGATTGTTCGGGGCGGTGTTGTATTGTCTCGTGTTATCCCCGGACTCTCTGTACCTCTTTGGCCTCCTCGTTTGCCAATGTCCTTCGATGGCGGGTGAGGGAATTTTCGCTTAGCGCAGGTCGTCCGCGATCGCTTTTGCCCACGCTTGAATCGATTCCCAATCCCGGAAATCTCCGATTTTCGCTTCCACCATTTTAATCATGCGGCGTTCGATGAAATTCAATTTATCTGCGTCGAGCTTTCCATGAAAGACAACGACGTCGCGCGGCTGGATGCGGTTGAGGATCGGTTGGATGGCCTCGGGCATTCGCCATCCATTCAACAGCTCGACCGGATCGCCTTCTCCCGTCGGACCGCTGGAGAAGATCCAGACGGGCAGATTCGCCAGCGCTTCCTCGTTGGCCTGCAGGAATTTCACGGCCGGCTTGCGCCATCTCCCTACGTACACGGCGCTGCCTAAAATCACAGCCTGGTATGCAGATAAGTCCTTGACGTTATTGGCCGCTTTGACCTCCGCAGCCAACCCGGACTGGCGTAATACCTCACCGATCTTCTCGGCGATCTCCGCCGTCGCGCCGTACTTGCTAGCATGAGCAATCAGAACCGTTTTTGCCATAGTAAACCTCTGTTTGAGTTAAATTCGTGTTCGGACGATCACGAAGAATGATTCCATGATAACATCGCTTACAGAACTGCTGAAGTCCTGTTCTGGAATGATTCCCGAACACGGGGGATTCTACTCGAATAATTTCGCTGAGAGGATTCGGAAACCGATGGCAAAGCATTTCGTGCTCGTTGCGGGGAACATCAGCTGCGGCAAGACCTCGCTCACCGAACGGCTCGGTAAGCGCCTCGGCTGGCAGACGGCGTACGAGTCGGTTGTGGACAATCCCTATCTCTCGGATTTCTACGCCGATATGGGCGCCTGGGCTTTTCACCTGAACGTATTCTTCCTCGGGCATCGGGCGGACCAGCACCTCGAGCTGGCGCGTTCGAAGCAGTCGGCGATCATCGATCGTTCGATTTACGAGGACGCCGAGATATTCGCCCAGGCGGCGCAGCGTTTGGGTACCCTCAGCGAACGCGATTACCGCACCTATCGCCGTGTGTTCGACATCATCGTCGGGGAGCTGCCCTCGCCGGACTTGTTGGTTTACCTCCGGGCGCCGGTACCCGTTCTGCTGGAGCGTATTCACGACCGCGGGCGGGGGATGGAAAGCGGCATTACGGCCGATTACCTCGAACTGCTGGAATCACTCTACGACGAATGGCTGCGGGGTTTCGATCTCTGTCCGGTGTTGACCTTGCGCACCGACGACCTGGACTTCGTCCACAAGCCCAAACACCTGGAGATCGTGGTCGAGCGCATTCACGATAAATTATTGGGCAGGGAAGAGATCGAGTTTCCCGATAATTAGGCTTGCAGTTGTTCCCAGCGTCGACGTATCTTTTCGATCGACTTATTAATCAGAATGCGGTTTTCCTGAGTCTGGTGCCAGCGGCTGGCACCCGAGGGGTGGGGTAGTGGAATCACCCAGCGTTCGTCGATTCGGAATTCATTGCCGATGAGTTGGCGTAAGGAATGCTTCGCGGGGAAAAACAGGTTGATCGCCAGACGACCGACCGGTAGGATTAAATCCGGACCGATCAGCGCCATTTCCTCATCCAGGTAGGGCCGGCATAATCTTTGTTCCGTACGCGTCGGTACGCGGTCTCCACCGCCATTTTGGGCTTTGCCGGGAAAACACTTGGTCACCGCAGTCATGTATTGTTCTTTGCGAAACCAGGACTCATCCAAACCGGCCTCGCCGAGCCATTGGAACAGTCGGTTGCCGCTCCCGGCGTTGAAGGGACGGTCGGCTTCCACTTCCGTTACGCCGGGTGCTTGTCCGATGAGCATGATTCTAGCGCCGTACACGCCCGAAAAGATAGCCGGCGGTTGGATTTCATAACCCCGGTCGAGGCACAGCCGGCAGGCGCGCATACGCCGATGCAAGCGACGCAGTGCCACTTCGCCTTCCTGCGCCGTCAAACGCTTGCTCCGCCGGCTTTTTCCCAGGCGGATTTGATGACCAGCGCATCCTTGTCCATGTCCTGCGGACTTTCGCATTGGATTCTTCCCCCACAGCCGAATTCGACCAGAGCGCGCATGAGCGCTTCCAGGTCGAAGTCCGAGTCATGCAGCATGAGGTGGTTGAGTTCCCCCTTCGATCCGTAGTGGATGCCGGAAAGATGACAGTGCAGCCGCTGCAACGCGGTTTCACCGAGCGAATCGGTGTAGGCGGAGAAGATGGCTGCCCATTCCTCATACGAATTGCAGCTGCCGTCGCCGGGACGGGCATGCAGATGGGCGAAATCGAGGCAGGGTTCGACGCCGTCGATTTTCGCCGACATCAACAACAGGTCCTCCAGACTCCCGAGCAAGGCGCCTTTGCCCATCGTTTCGGGGCGAAGGGTGACCGGGTTGCCAGCGGCGCGCAATTCTTCCATGCAGTCCTCCAGGCGCGGAATGGCCACTTGGAGTACTTCTTCAGCCGGCTCGTCGAAGTAGGATCCGGGGTGAAAAACGATGTCCGTTGCACCGGCGAGATGGCCGTAATGCGCGGCGTCCATCAACCGCTTGCGGCTTTTAGGCCACTCTACATCGTCGGCGTTGAGATTGATGAAATAAGGGGCGTGAACGCTGAGGGCGACGTCTGCTTGCGCGGCTGCGTCTTTGATCTTCTCGCACGACTTTTCGGTCACGCGCACAGAGCGGACCCATCCGATCTCGAAGCTGGAAAGGTTTTGCGAGGCAAGATGCTGGATCGCCCCGACTGATCCCCCCGGCTTTTTCGGTGTGGAGTGTGGTGTGCCTACAGTCCCGAATCGAAATCCAATTTCAGACACCGCAATCCCTCACGTTTCTTGGTCGTCTATAAAATCGGTACAATCCAGAATCTTATCACGTCTTCCTGGGGAAACGTCCCGGGGTTTCCGACATGCCATACCCATCAACGTTTGACAGGACCAGCGTTTCTCGCGGAAACAGCCGGTTAGGTATAGACGAAGTACGGGGTGGAGGTGTGGGAAGGAGGCGCGTATATGCAGGAGAAGATCAGGAGCAGGTGGGGTTATTCTTTGAGCTGCTCGATCTCGCTGTCGCTCAATCTGGGGAGTGTGTAATAGAAGGTACTTCCTTTACCTTCCTCGCTTTCCACCCAGATTTCCCCTCCATGCTGCTCGATGACGGTTTTCGTGAGCGCCAACCCAAGGCCGGTGCCGTCGATCGGGTTTTCCGGATCCTCCACGGTGATCCTGCCGCGGAAGAGATGCTCGAACACTCTGGGGAGTTCTTCTTCCGGTATTCCCGGCCCGTTGTCTTTTACACTGATGGTCACGGTCGAATCGTCCCAACTGGCATCGATCTCGATCTCTCCGCCATCCTGGGTGAATTTAACCGCATTGCTCAGCAGATTGTTCATGACCGAATTCAATCGCTCCGGATCCCCCATGATCACTAAATCCTTTGGGGGATTTTCGTAAACAATGGTGTGGCCCTTCGCATTGGTCAGCGGTCGGAGGTCTTCGATCGCCCGCCGGATAAGATCGTTGATCGGGCAAGGTTCGTTGATCAAAGTGGCCGTAGATTCGACGCGAATAGTTTCCAGGAGTGAGGTGATCAGATTCGCCATGCTGTCCGTCGCACGCTGCATCATGTTAAGTGCCTTGCGCTGCTGCTCGGTGAGATTCGCTTCCATAAGTAAATCTGCACCCAAACGGATGGCGTTCAGGGGGTTTTTCAAATCGTGTGCCGCGGTGCCCAATAGATGGGAGCGCATGCGGTCAATCTGTTTGAAGGCGGTAATGTCTTGCATGACGACGACTTTGCCGACGCCGCTGATTTCACTGATCGTGGCGTGAAGCGTCCGGTCGCCCGGTGTGGTCACTTCCTGCCGTATGGGAAGTTCGATACGATCGTCCGCCAATAATTCGCCCAGCGGGTTCTCCGCAAAGACGCTTGCGGCTGGTTGCCCCAGTGCTTCATCGGCGTCGATGCGAAACGCCTGACAGGCCGTTTGGTTGATCAACATGATCTTCGCCGAGAGGTCGGTGAGAACGACAGCGTCGGCGGTTTCGACGAGCGTCGCTTCGAGTTTGCTGCGTTCCTCCGTTACTCGCCGGAAGAGGTTGGCGTTTTCCAGCGCCACCGCCGCCCACGCCGCAACGGATGAAAGCAGTTGTTGATCCGGCTCGCCGAAGGCGCCGTTCGGGTGGTTGATCGCTTCGATTACGCCGAGCACTTCGTCTCTTTGCGCCATCGGGACGCAAAGCACGGAGTTTGTGAGCAGACCCGTCTGGCCGTCGATCGCGCTGTGATAGAGCGGGTTCGTTCGTACGTCGTTGACGATCAACGCCTTCTGATTGCGCGTTACCCAGCCCGCGATGCCCTCTTCCAGACGGATGGCCACGTCCCTGATACGCACGTGTCTTCCCCCGCTGGCCTTGAGTACGAGTTTATCGCCGCGCTCATCGAGTAGGAATAAAACGCAAGCCTCCACGTCGAGCAGCTTCTGTGTGTTGATCATGGCGTTTTCGAGTGCGGCTTCCAGGTCGAGATTGGATGTAATCTCTCGTCCGATCTCACCGAGTAATTGCAACTGGCTGGCGCGCGCTTCTGCCGTGCTCAGATGTATGGCGTCTTGAATGCCCACTGCGCCGATGTTTACGATGGCATGGGCAAGTTCAATTTCTTGCTGGTCGTATTGTTTTCCGGGTTGGTTGTATACGATGCGTACGATTCCCAGGGCATTGTTTCCCGTGGCAAGGGGAAAGATGGACGCTGCGGCAATACCTTCCGATTGCAGGATGGCGATGTCCTGCGTGGAGCCTTTGGCCGGAGAAACGCTCAGGAACTCCGGCTGTAATTTCTCCAGAATCGTTTTATGTATGGGATAGTCCGGCATAGGATCGTCCAAAAGCGGCGCGACGGTTTGCTGCATGCCTTTAGCCAACTGCTGCCGATAACGATAGATTTGATCGTTGCCGGCTTCATCCAGGATGAGGATTTCGCAGCTATCACCGGACGTTGCGCTGAGCAGGTGAATAGCGGTTTGTCGAATTGCCTCTTCCGCATCTTTCGTGCCGGTGATGGCGTGACTTGCTTGATACAAAAGCGATAATTTATGAAGCAGGAAACTCTGGTTGGCGCTTTGTTTTGACAGTGTGAGAATTTCTGCGGCTCTTGTCGAGAGGATGTCGAGAATAGCCAGTTCCTGGAAATCATAATTCTTCTTCGATTCGGAAGCCGTAAAAATCAAGCCGACAGTTTGGCCTCCCGTGAAGCACGGCGCACAGGCAATGTTGCCGGGCGTGAGCGGGAGGGAGAGTGTACCTTTTCCGTCCTTGGTGAATGCGGCGTGGTGCTGCGAAAGCGCTTCTTTCAGCACGGGATTTTCGGAAGATGCAGTGACCTTCCCGAGTTCGCTGGTCGAAATGCCAATCGACATGCGTGGAAAGAATGCAGAACCATCTTCTTTGTATTCGTAGAGCGCAACGCGGTCCAGATCGAGCAGCTTTGTAATGAGTTCGAGTAACTCACTCAAAGCTTGAGAGGGATTATTGAAATCGAAAGTTGCCGTTGAAGCTTGATAGAGTGACCCTCGGGTTGCTTCCGATGACATGTCCTGAAACCTCGAGAAAGGATTTTATCTTGGTTCTATATGCGGATTATGGCATATATCAAGTGCCCTCGCAACGTGATTTTAGTCCGAAAAGCACCCTCAACTGTCTTGTCCGGAAGGAATTAAGAAGGCGCCGCCCCTAAGCTGCGAACTTCGCCGCGAGCGGTGGAATGAAGATCAACAGGCCGATGATCAGGGAGATAATCGCCGCAATCAACACCGCCGCGGCGGCTGCGTCTTTTGCCCGACGGGCAATGGGATGAAGATCCGGACTTGCAAGATCGACGACCTGTTCCAGCGCTGTGTTGAAACATTCAGCCAGCCACACCATAGCAACAGTCAGCAGCAGAACGACCCATTCCCACCTTTCGATTCTCAGCCACAATCCTGCGGCGATAACCAGGATCGTGGCAAGCGCGTGGATGCGGGCGTTTTGTTGGCTGCGCATCACGTATCCCAGACCTGAGAAGGCATGCTTGAAGACAACCATCCATGCGGAGAGGTTTCGGCGTGAACTCATGCCTCAAGCTCCATTGACTCGAACGAATGGCCGAATTTGTCCAATAATTCTGCTTGGATGCGCCACATGCGTTCTTTCTCATCCACGTCTTGATGGTCATGACCCAGCAGATGCAGCACGCCGTGTATCGTGAGCAGGGAAAGTTCTGCCGCCAGAGTCTGATTGGCTTGCTTTGCCTGTCGCTTTGCGATGGGTAGGGCGATGGTGACGTCGCCAAAATAAATCTGCCCGCTTTCCGGGCTTAGACTCCCGTCGCTGAAGGCGAGCACGTCGGTCGCCTGATCGATCCGGGCGAAGCGCTGGTTTAATTCACGGATCATCTCGTCACTCGTCAGGACGACAGTCAAAGCCCCCGGCGGTGCATTTTCATGCTTTAAAACGGCGATTGCTACCGCTTCCAGGTCACCGATTTCGTCTTCACAGGGGTGGTCGCGAAGAATCTGAACCTGGTAGGTCATGCTTCCGGAGTCACGGATACTTTTGGATCTGCAGCGGATGGTGCGGGTGTCTGGTTCTCTTGGGTGGATTCTGGGTAGCGCAAACGTGGGTGGTAGAAATTCTTTAGCGTGCTGACGAACGAGCGCCGGATGGTATCGATGTCCCGCAGGGTCAGGTCGGTGCGCGACAGCTGTTCTTGCGCCAGTCGATCGTCGATAATCCAACGCACGAGTTTGTCGAGCTCCTTATCGTCGCTGGGAACGTCGGCGCGCGCTTTGGCCTCGATGCTATCGGCAAGCATCAAAATTGCTGTCTCTCGCGAGCGAGGCCTTGGCCCGGGATAGGTAAAAGCCTTGCGATCCACGAGGTCCGCATCGCCGTTGGCCGCATTGAGTGCCAGATTGTATTGGAAACTCGTGCTCAACGTTCCGTGATGTTCGGAGATAAAGTCTTTGACGCGTTGCGGCAAGCGGTATTTTCGAGCGAGCTCGAGGCCATCCGCAACGTGCTGGATGATCACGGAAGCGCTCGTTTCCGGGTCGAGTTGATCGTGTACGTTTTGTCCGGACAGTTGATTTTCGATGAAATATTGCGGGTGGAGCGCCTTACCGGCATCGTGATACAGTGCGCCGACGCGCGTCAGGAGTGCGTTCGCACCGATAGCGCGGGCAGCTTGCTCGGCGAGATTGGCCACTTGAAGGCTGTGTTGATACGTCCCCGGTGCTTTGTTTAGAATCATCTGCAGCAAGGGATGGTCCGGCCGCGAGAGTTCGATCAACTGCAGGCTGGTCGTCATGCCCAGCAAACTTCCAACCAGGAGCAAGAAACCAAACGCCAGGCTTGCCGACAGCATACCGCAGAGTAATGCGGCGCCCAAGAGTGAAATTTTTCCCAGCAGGTCCGTTGCCGGATCGGGGAAGCGGAAGATCGCCACGATGAAAGCACCCGAAATGGCGACGACCAGGCCGGACCAGAAGAATGCACTCAGCCGGTCGGCGCGTCCGATGACGAGGCAGGCCAGCGAGGCGCTGACCATCATGTACAGACCGACCTCCAGGCCGCGGGGAGTCAGGAAGCCGCCAAGCGCACCGATGACCATGGCGGTGACGATGCCCATTCCCGGACTGAAAATTATGGTAAGCAGCATAGGTACCGTGGCCGCCGGGAAGATGTACGGCAATACCGTGTGGTCGGGCAGCATGAGCTGCATGACGAAGGCAACGAAGATGAAGATCAAACTCAGCATGGTAGCCAAACGAACATTTTTAATTTGGCTGCCGTGGACCCGTTGAGCGTAGAGCACCCATGTACCGCCGAGGATAAGCACCAAGAGGGCACGAATGGCGACGGTACGAGCCGTGTTGGGGGCATCGAGCAAACCATACGTCTGCAAACCTTCGACGTCGAGAGGGGTGACGATGTCACCGCGGTTGATGATCATCTCCCCATCGGCGTAAGACTTGTTGATCGATTGAATGGCTTCGCGAGCCGCTGATTTTGCGATTTGGGTGGCTTCGGTGTTGTACATGGCGTTGGGTGCCACGAAGGCCGCAGCCAATTGGCTCACGATTTGGGACTGATTACTCGGCAGCGTGATGCTCACAAGCGCGGGTACGCGGCGGCGGGCTTCGTCGAGGCGTCCCTCACGAATTTCACTGCGCATCACCTGTTCCAGAACCGAAGTGGCCTCGAGTTTGATCGATTCCCATGTCGAATCGGGGAAGTATAAAATCGCTTCGGCTTGTTCATCTTCGAGAGAGACGTTTTCCAGCGCGGCCAAATCGGATAATTTCTGCTCCGCTGTAGCAATCGTGTCCGCACGTACATTGTCGATGTATTGCAATGCGGTTTGCAGCTTTTCAATCTGCTGCCGGGCGACGTTGGTGTCAGGCGGGTCATAGATGTCGCTGACCTCAGCGGCAGCCGCCTGACGAGCATCTTCGAGCAAGACCTCGCTGTTGTAGCTCAACGCGTAGGGGGCCAATATGTCTTGACTGGCGACGCTGCCGACCTCGAGATTGTACGTGGATCCGCGTTGGGATATCGGCAGCGAGATGATGGCCAGTGTGCCGATGAGACCCAACACAAGAATCAGCCAAAGCCGGGCTGCAAGCCAGGCTGATTTAAGCCGAAGTACAAACGAGGCGCCGGTGTTCTTGAGAGTTTTAGCCATCAGAAATTAGGAATCGCTCAAATTTCCCCGCACGAGCTCGCTGACCACTTTTCCGTCGGCTCGACCTTGAATGCGCGGCATGATGGCCTTCATCACCTTACCCATGTCGGATGGACCTTCTGCCCCGACTTCGTCGATCGTCTCTTGGACCAGGTCATTCAGCTCGTCTTCAGAAAGTGCCTGGGGGAGATATTCCTCGAGGACCTCGATTTCCGCTTGCGAGCGTTCTACAAGGTCGTCTCTGCCGGCTTGTTTGGCTTCATCGACGCTTTCCTGGCGAGATTTCACTTCTTTCTGGATCAAGCCCAGAATGGCAGGATCTTCAAGCTCCGCCTGGCGGTCGACTTCTGCAAGTTTCAAGCTGGCCACGACCATACGCAACGTTCTTTTACGCAGGTCGTCCTGTTCCAACATGGCGTGTTTAAGGTCATTTTGTATTTTTTGTTTTATCTTCATATCTCACATTATACCGGCCGGGTGGTCTCAACGATAGCTAGATTTTCATTAGAATCATTGAATTGTGACCTAACAGTGATGGCCGTTCCTGGATTTCCTGGATGGAACGCCAGTTAGCAAACTGGTTTGAGAGAGATAAAGGTCCACCACCTCACTTTGTGTTGGTTGCGGATATCCATCCGCAACCGATATTCAGCAGATTTTTATCTGCCGATCATCAATTTATGATGCGATGTCGCTGGCGAATATATATTTGCCGTAATTTCTATTCCAAAGTGAGCACAGGTGGATGAATATCCACCGATTATTGGCGACGGATGCATATCCGTCGCCAACATTAAGTGGGAATGGTTGGTCCAGTAATCGCATCCGCATGCATTCCCCCTTCTACCGCAAGACTCACCAGGCGGATACAAGTAAGCTGGTTCCATAAATCCTTTTCGCTGGAGGCATGCACACGAATATAGTTGTCCGTCAAGCCGGAAACCTCCCACCTGTGCGGACCCGCCTGCTGACTTCGTATCCACAGAACGGGCATCGCCTGACCGATAAAAGCGGAGTTGAAGGCCTGGCTGGATGCAGCCGCGATCGCCTTGACCTTCTGCGCGCGTGTGCCGGCGACCTGCGCCGGCACACGATCGGGGAGGCGTGCGGCGGCCGTCCCCGGTCTGGGGGAGTAGCTAAAAACATGCATGCCGCTGAACGCCATGGATTCGATGAAATCCAGACTTTCCTCAAAGTCCGCTTCTCGTTCGCCCGGGAACCCGACGATCACGTCCGTCGTGATGGCCACAGCCGGAATCTCTCGGCGCGCCTGACGGATCAATGCCGCGTAGCTTTGCGGGGAAAAAGGCCGTCCCATTCGGCGCAGTGTACGTTCCGAACCCGATTGTAGGGGTAAATGCAGTTGACGACACAGGCGCGGATTTTTCCACAGCGAGAAAAAATCCTGTGGAAGATTCCATGGTTCGAGAGAGGACAGCCGCAGGCGGGTGACGCTCGTCGAGTCGAGGATGCGCATTACCAAGGAACGCAGGTCAACCTCGTCGGATAAATCTTTCCCGTAGGCGCTAAGCTGAACGCCGCTGAGTACGATTTCCTTAACACCGCCATCGATCGCATAACGGACTTCCTCGAGGATGGCCTCCGGCGGCTCGCTTCGCGCCGCGCCGCGAGCCAGGGTGGTGATACAGTACGTGCAGCGATTGTCGCAGCCGTCCTGCACTTTGATGAAAGCGCGTGTCCTGCGCCGGTTTCCCGGAAGTGGACTCCGGACCAGCGCTTTCCTTGAATGCGGCGTGGGCATTTCGGCCGTCAGCCCGGCGACCAGGCGTTGCTTGGCTGAATTCGGTACGACCTGGGTCACCCCGGGCAGTGCGGCGGCGGCATTCGGTTCCATGCTGCTCCAGCAGCCGGTCAGCACAATCTTTGCTTGTGGATTTTGCCGGTGGGCGTGGCGAGCTTTGCTGCGGGAATCGGCGGCTGCGGCTTTCGTCACCGTGCAGGTATTGATCACGATCAAATCGCTGTCCTTCGGGGAGGCAACGATCGTATGCCCGGCTCGTTGAAAATCTCGCGCCAGCCGTTCGAGTTCGCTCTGGTTCAGTTTGCAACCGACACTGTCGAGATGTACTTTCATGGTTTACCAGATTCCGGCAAAATTCTATGGTTTGGTGACCGAAAAGTTATCAAATTCGATTTCCACCTCAGGTTGACCAAAAGTGCCGACGATCAACCCCACATCGCCATCGAGCCAGTTCTGCACTTCTTCTGCGCTGGCGACGAGGACGCCGTTCACGTGCAGCCGCAATTGCTTGCCGCTGCAGACGGCGCGGATGAGGTTGCTTGCGTTTCCCGTTTGCACGACGGCGGCGGGCTGCATCGTCTCCTCGTTAAGCAAGGTGTCTTCTCCGTTCTCGTGCACGCCGATCCCCGCATAGCCGTCGCTCGAAATGACAAAGAAGTAAAAGTTATCCGCATCCTGGTAGCGGCAGATCACGCCATACACATTATCGTCGGGTCCATCCACTTTCGTAGCGATCACCTCGATGCGGACGTCCGTCAGATTGAGATGGGGACGAGCCCATACTTGTGTATCTGCTGTGAAGAGGCGAAAGTGGTATGCGCCCTGTTCGTAATCCACGCTGTATACGTCGTCATGATAGCGATCCCAGCCGCTTTCCGGTCTGGAAAAGTCGTCCTGATAGAGAATAGCACCTGATTCGGTTTCAGGTACAAACCATCTGCAGGTGGGAAGCAGGAAGAGCAGTGCAAGAAAGTATAACGAGCGCGGATGGCGATTTATCCTCAAGACAAACTCCTTCGCCAGCGCATTCTAGCATAGAAAAATGGACTGCACGGTGGAAGCGCGTCGACCATCGATCCCAGTCCAGCGGCCGAGGCCGGCTTTAAAACGGCGTTGTGCCCCCAAATTCAAGGCGAATACTGAAGAGTCTGAATCATGCGCTCGGCAAGTTCACCGATCGTTCCCTCGGGATCGAGGATCCGAGCGTATTCCCATGCCGCTCGGGCGCCTTCGGGATCGCCTTGCATGTGGCGCAGGAGACCGAGGTAGTACTGGGTTTGGGCGAGTTTGGGATCGATTTGGATAGCCCGCCAAAGTAGTCTTTCCGCCAGTTCGGAATTCCCCAGCATGAGATGTGCGTACCCAAGCAGCACGAGACCGGTCGGGTTTTCTCGATCGAGCAGCAGCGCGTTACGGGCTGCGGGCATTCCGAGCGATTGAAGCTCGATCCCGCGCTCAATGGAGAATTGCGCCAGCAGGTACCAGAACTGTGCATTCTGCGGCGCGAGGGTGACGGCGATTCTCAGCGCATTTTTAGCTGCCTCGAGATCTCCGAGATCGGCGTAGACCTGTGCGAGTTCTGCGCTTATAGCCGGGTTGGCCGAATCGAGACCAGCGGCGATCTCCAAGTAGATCTTGGCAATTGTGGGTTCTGCTTTCATCTGCCAGTGATAGGCGCAGAAAATATACGGCAGGGGGTCTTGTGGCAACTTTGCAACAGCAGTTTGCAGTTGCTCGTAGCCATCCTGGCCACTTCTGTCGAGCGCCAACCCCAGGTAGGCGTAGGCCTGGGCGTAATCCGGGTCGTGAACGAGCGCATCTTCGAAGGCCCATGCAGCCGGTATCCAGGCTGAATACTGCATCAGTACCTGACCGACACTTGCGAGTGAGTAGGCGGGCAGCTCTGCGCCGCTGGCATCTTCGATTGCGCGGATGAGCGCGGAGGCGAGGGGAATCGGTTCGTCCGAGAGCTGTTGGGCTTTTCGGAGTGGCTCGCTGGCTTCTTCGGGCTGCGTCGCGGCAAGTAAAATTCCCAATTGTAGAAAAGGCTGCGGGTCCTCACCGCCGAGTTCGATCCATTCATCGAGGACGGATCGGGCCGCTGCGCGTTCGTTCTGGTGCCAATAGTGCTGCAGCAGCGTACGGTAGTAGGCCGCCTCGTCAACGCAAGACCCGTTCGCTTGGCGCCATGCCAGTTCGGCACTTTGGAACTCGTTTCGCATGATTTCAGCCTGCGCCGTTAAACAAAAGACCTCTGAATCCGGCGCAAGAACGGCATCCAATTCCAGATGTCGAAGCGCTCGTTCTGCATCTTCGCTGCGCAGCGCGATCGAAGCCGCTTGCAGGTGCGTGCTCCAAAGTGCGGGTTCGAGATCGATTGCCGCTTCCAACGAGTCGAGTGCTGCGGACCATTTGTTTCTGGATAACGCCCGGCTGGTAGCGCGCAGGTGTTCGGTCAGCGGGATGAACACGGCAGAAGGGCTGAGTGCGAGCAGAACCAGAGTCGCCAGGAGAATATGTGGCCAGCGGGATCTTAATGCTTGGGGCAACGGTTTCTCTCTACATTTTGCGCTAATTATAGCCTTTGGATCAAAATCGCGTTGCCGCCGGTTTACGGACAATTGATTCGAGCCTGTCCTCAGACGCTGCAATGATGAACGTCTGCCCAGAGGTTGTTGTGCCATGAAGGAGAAGCTATAATCGATAGTGTGGGATAAGCTGGTCGGTGATTATCGGACTGCTTTTCCGAAATGAAACGAGCGGACGAGGGACTACGTTTAAACATGCAAGTGATAAATTCAGCTCGATCCGGCGAGGGAAACTCTGACGATCGCACTCGACACGATGCCCAGGAGGTCAACGACAATCTTCCTGGGCGTTGATTTTTCAAGCTTGGAAGGATATCGATCTCTCGGGTAAGAGGGGAGGTGGAACAGGTCCTGACCTTTGATCGAGAAAACATTTACTTCCGCTTTCGAAGTAATCTCGAACCATCAATCCAGGAAGGAGGATCACTTGAACATCGTAGTGTGTGTCAAGCATACCGCAGACACGGCGGCGACGGTAACGATCGAAGACGGAAAGATCTCCTGGGGAGATACGCCCATGATACTCAATCCCTGGGATGAGTATGCCGTCGAAGAGGCGCTGCGGATCAAGGAGGCGCACGGGGGAAAAGTAACTGCACTCAGCCTCGGACCGAAGAGTGCCAAGGATGCGCTGAAACAAGCCTTGGCAATGGGATGCGATGAAGGGATCCTCGTGAGCGACGCCGCATTTGCGGGTGCAGATTCGCTCGTCGTTTCGAAAATCATCGCCGCAGCCATCCAAAAGATCGAAGACGTCGACATGGTGTGTTTTGGCCGGGCCTCCGTCGACAGCGATACCGGCGTGACGGGATCGCAGGTGGGCCGTCGATTGGGATGGCCGGCGCTCAACCTTGTCGCCGAAATTACGGCCTTGGATGCGGAAGGAAGAACGATTTCCGTCGAACGCATGCTGGAGGAAAGCCGGCAGCAAGTGCGTGCTTCCTTGCCGGTCGTCATCAGCGTCGTCAAGGAAATCAACGAACCACGCTATCCGTCGTTCATGGGGATTCGCAAGGCATCGAAAGCGGAGATCCCAATCTGGTCGAAAGACGACATCGGCCTGGACGAAGTTCCACAATCCGCCGTCATGTGGCCGCAGGTCTTTGCGCCACCCAAAGTCGAAACGAAAGTCGAGATGATCGAGGGCGATACGCCAGAGCAGAAAGCGCTCAAATTGGTCGATCGCTTGTTCGAGGAGAAGGTGATCTAATGGCCAACAAAGTGTTTGTCTACGTCGATCACTTCGAAGGTCGTGTGGTTCCGGCTTCATTCGAGGCGCTGGGAGTTGCGCGCCAGATGGTCGAGACGGTCGGAGGCGGTGTGGTGGCCGTGGTTCTCGGTCAGGGCGTGGATGATGTCGTGCAGAAGGCCGTGGCGTTCGGCGCGGATGAAGTTCATAAAGGGGACGCTGCAGTGTTGAAGGATTTCCGCGGCGAAGCGTATGCCACCGTTCTCTCCGCGATCGTGGCCGAGGCGGAAGTGCTGCTCTTTCCGACGTCAGGCCGCACACGGGAATTAGCCGGTTTGGTGGCTGTCGATCTGGAAACCGGGATTATCCCGGACGTGATCGACTACGAATTCGATGATGGAAGCGTACTCGCCATGCGGCCGATTTATGCCGGGAAATTGCTCACCAAAGTGGTTTGCCGAGAACGCCGACCGCAAATCCTGACTTTACGGAGCCGTGCGTTTCCCAAACCGGAGCCCGATTCGAGCCGCAGCGCCGAAATCATCGACGTCGATGTCGACCTGGCGGATGTGAAGACTGAGGTAACCGGCTATGGGGAATCTCAAAGCGGAGTCAGCTTGACCGACGCGGCGATCATCGTCTCCGGTGGGAGGGGCGTTTCCAACAATCCTTCGCTCGAGCCACCGGCGGAAATCAGTGATGAAGCCGAGCAGGAGATCTGGCGCGCGCAGCAGGGTTTTAAACTGATCCGTGAGCTGGCAAAAGTGCTCGGGGCCGCGGTCGGCGCCAGTCGGGCCGCGGTGGATGCGAACTACGTTCCGTACGACAATCAGGTGGGTCAAACGGGGAAGGTTGTTTCTCCGGATTTATACATCGCCGCTGGCATTTCCGGAGCGATCCAGCATCTTGCCGGTATGCGCACATCCAAGACGATCGTTGCGATCAATAAAGATGCCGATGCGCCGATCTTCAAGCTGGCTCGTTTCGGCCTCGTCGGTGATTTGTTCGACGTCTTGCCGCCGTTGACACAGGCCTTGAAAGAACGTCTGGGTAAGTGAGGTCCGCATCTCGTTCGAGTCGGCGTAAGTAGTAAGTCAATTGGAATGGCCAGGCACGATCTAGCGGTGTGTCTGCAGGTGGTTTTTTTCGCCAAGATTCGATCCCAACCGGAGGAGGATATCCACAATGACAGAATCCGCAGCCGAGGCTCTGCGCATCCTACGCGACGGCAGTTTATTTCAATGGTACGTCATCCCGTTGTTTGCCCTCGTTGTCTATGTTTACGCCGTTGAGGTGGAAAGACGCAATTGGAACCTGATTTTTGCAGGTTTGGCGTTTTGGGGGATGGATTGGTTTAACGAGATCTGGAACGGATTGGTGTTTCACTTCACGCAAACAGCCCCGGTTTGGGGAGCGCCCGGTCAAACAGCCCATTTGATCTTGATCGGGTTGAATATCGAAATCTGCTTCATGTTCGCCATCGCCGGTATCACCTTCTCGAAAATGCTTCCTGCGGACAAGCGCATGAAGATCCTGGGAATTCCCAATCGGATCGCGGTGGCGATTTTTGGATCGGCGTTTTGTGTTTTCGTCGAATTGTTGCTGCACCGCGCCGGTGCGCTTACCTGGGATTACCCTTGGTGGAACGCACAGGCGCCGTGGTTGATCTTCCTGATTGGATATCTCCCCTTCTTCCTGGTCGCGTTTTGGGTGTTCGATATGGAGCACCTGCGCAAACAGATCATCACTGTGGGGACGATATTCGCAGTAGACATCGTGGGATTGATCCTATTTGTGGGCGTCTTGCATTGGATCTGACCAATGGGAAACGGGTGGGTGTTTGACCTTCGGTGTTGAAACGGTTTGCTAACGTCTCGATTTTTCAAGTGATCGTCGCAGGTATCGGTTGCGGCTTGTTGGTCCTGGGCGTTTTCGTAGTCACGTTTTTGCTGCTGGTCTCTCCCTTTGGTCCATCCGCAGGCTCGAAGGTGACCGTCCAAGTTGAACCGTATCTCACGGAACTGGCGCGCGATACGTCAACATCATACCCGACCGAAAACGTGGCAACTTCAACCCGAGAAACCCATTGGATGCCGCCACCTGCGGGAATAATCGTTTTCACCTGCTTCCTTGAAGGCTACGATGACATCTGCATCATGGATGCGGATGGCAGCAATCAAACCCGTTTGACAAGCGTCGATGCCACGGACTTCTACGCCTCCCTTACACCGGATAGCTCAGCTATTCTGTTCTCCTCGAGGCGGCTCGAAGGATTCCAGATTTATCGCATAGATCTCGAGGGCGAAAATCTGGAGCGCCTCACAGAAGGGATCGGCAGTCTGTATGCGCCTTCGATGTCTCCAGACGGGAGTACGATCGTCTTCGTCCGCGAACGGGAAGGGAGTCAGGATATCTGGGTGATGGACAGCGACGGAAGCAATCCTCGCGCCGTCACGGATAGCGACTGGGACGACATCGACCCGGAGTGGTCACCGGACGGAACGAAAATCTCGTTCGCCTCCAATCGATCGGGATCGCGCCAGCTCTACGTCATGAACGCGGACGGCACCGACATCCGTAAAATCACGCCGGATTTGGCGGATATGGGCGGGCGTAACGACTGGTCAGCAGACGGTCGGACACTGACGTTTTATGCCGGTCCTCGTTTGGATCACGACATCTTTGTGATCGACATCGACGGAGAGAATCTGCGCCAGCTAACGGATGGCGGAGACAATCTGGGACCGTCCTTCTCACCCGACGGTGCGTGGATCACCTTCACCTCGTATCGAGATGGAAACAACGAAATTTACATCATGAACATCTATGGTGAGCAGGTCACCCGCCTTACGGAAAACGCCTGGCCGGAATGGCAGCCTCGCTGGGGTCCATGAGTCTCTCGATAGGGCTTTGGTGCCTCGATCCGTTCTGCTAGAATCAATAGAGTTTCCTCGAGCGGAGAAGTGCATGATGAAAAAGGGTGCGTTCACTTTCGTACTACATTCACATATCCCCTACACGCGCCAGGCTGGGCGTTGGCCTCACGGGGAGGAATGGATCCATGAAGCGACTGCGGAGACTTATATTCCGCTGCTCGATGCGCTCAACGATCTTCACTCGAAAGGTATACCCGCCCGCCTGACGCTGACCCTCACACCTGTTTTGCTCGAACAATTGGCCGATGAGGACGTTCAGGCAAACTTCGTCGTCTACACAGACGAGAAGATCGAGGCGGCTTCCCAGGACGTAGAACGGTTTGAAGCGGCGCGAAATGAAGAAATGCTTACGCTGGCGAAGATGTACCGGGATTGGTACGCAGGCATTCGTGAGCGTTTCCTTCACCAATACGAAGGCGACCTGATCGCTGCCTTTCGCAGACTGCAAAACCAGCGGTTGATCGAGATCGCCACGTGTGCCGCCACCCACGGTTATCTGCCGCTGCTCGAGCGTGACGAATCGATCAACTTGCAGCTCCGCACGGCCGTTGAAAGCTACAAACGCCACTTTGGACGGCTGCCGCGAACGATTTGGCTCCCCGAGTGCGCCTATCGCCCCGGATATATCACGCAGGACGGGCGCACGCGTCTCGGGATCGAAAGCTTCCTTGAACGCCACGATATCCGCCTCTTTTTCGCCGAGACGCACATGATCGAAGGTGGGCGACCGGTCGGTGTTGCTGCCGGGGATGCCATCGGTCCCTATCAATCCGTGACTCGTCGTTATCTCGTGCCGACCTCCGAATTCGACGCCGCGGAATCGGCGACAACCTTCCTCCCTTACCGCGTTGGGCGTTCCAACGTCGCGGTTCTGGGGCGCAACAATCGAACAGGCTTACAGGTGTGGAGCGGGGAGTGGGGATATCCGGGCGATTACGTGTATCGAGAGTTTCACAAGAAAGACAGCACGTCCGGGATGCAGTACTGGCGTATCACGGGCTCGAATGTCGATCTGGCCGACAAAGAAATCTATCAGCCCGATGTTGCCTCGAGCAAGGTGGCGCAGCACGCCGAACACTTCACCCATTTGGTGGAGGAAATCCTTGGTGAATTCCACCAGGACAGCGGGCAGTATGGGATCGTGTGTTCGAATTACGATACGGAATTGTTCGGCCACTGGTGGTTCGAAGGCGTGGAATGGCTGCGCCAGGTCCTGCAGCGTCTGGAGGAATCGGAAAGCGTGGAATTGACGACCGCCTCGTCCTATCTCAACGCGCATCCCCCACAGTCGTCTCTCGAGTTGGTGGAGGGCTCCTGGGGAGCCGGAGGGACTCATTTTGTCTGGGACAATGCGGATACGGAGTGGATGTGGCCGATCATTCACGAAGCGGAGGTCCGCATGCTGACCGCCGTCGAGGACCATCCAAATGCGCGCGACGTGAAGCGTAGGATTCTCGATCAAGCGGCGCGTGAATTGCTGCTGCTGCAATCATCCGATTGGCCCTTTCTCGTCACGACGGGACAGGCGAACGAATACGCCATACAACGCTTTCGTGAGCATGTAGAGCGATTCAATCTGCTGCTCGATTCGCTGAATACCAAGAATCCGGATGGGGATACGGCCGATAGGCTGTGGGAGAGAGATAAGATATTCCCTGAGATCGATTACCTCTGGTTTCAAGCATGAAAGTTCTTTTTCTGGCTGCGGAGGCAACTCCTTTCGTAAAAGTTGGTGGTTTGGCGGACGTCGCCGGTGAACTGCCTCCCGCATTGGCCGCACTCGGTGTAGACGTTCGCCTGTGCTTGCCCTTCTATCCTTCGATTCGTGAAGCGGGATTCGACACTCGTCCCGTTCTTGATTTGCGCCTCCAACGCCAGGCGGGGGAGACGTTCGCATCCGTTCACCAACTTGAATGGCAGGGTCTGAACGTCGAATTTATCGACTCCGAAGCGGTTCGCAGCGATCCTGCTGTTTATGGAAACACGCTCCTGGAAGGGAAGAAATTCACGCTCACTTCGCTGGCAGCTTTACAAACCTGCCGGGCACTGGACTGGAAGCCCGATGTTGTTCATGCGAATGATTGGCATACTGCCGCCGCGATTGTTTGGCTGACGCAAAATCGTGCACAAGACCCCTTCTGGAAGAATGTGATCGGCCTCTTCAGCATTCATAACCTGGCCTACATGGGCGCAGGAACCGAAGCCGTTCTCACGGATTACGGCTTGCTCCCTGTTGAGGATGCGCACCTTCCGGATTGGGCGCGGCACACGCCGCTGGCGATGGCATTGTCCCAGGCGGATTGGTTGTCGACGGTCAGCCCGAGCTACGCAGTCGAGATTCAGACCGCTGAATACGGCTACGGATTGGAGTCACTCCTCCGTGCGCGGCAGGACCGGCTGGTGGGCATCGTGAACGGCATCGATACTCAAATCTGGAATCCTACCCTCGACGAGGCGCTGCCGGTGAATTTCTCGGCCGAGAACCTCGCCCCGAGGGCCGAGGTGAAACGAGCGCTCCAGGAGCAGCTCGATCTCGCAGCAGATGAAGCAGTGCCCTTGCTCGGCATGGTGACGCGTTTGGATCAGCAGAAGGGAGTCAATCTGGCGCTGGAGGCGCTCGAGATGATCGGAGACGAATCCTGGCAGTTCGTTTTGCTCGGCACGGGATCGGAAGAATACGAGCGTCGTGCGCAGACTTTTGCGGACAATTTCCAAGATCGGGTGCGTGTGGTTCTGCGCTTCGATGCGGCGCTGGCGCGCAAGATCTACGGCGGCTGCGATATGCTGCTCGTTCCTTCCCGATATGAACCCTGCGGGCTCACGCAATTGATTGCCATGCGATACGGCTGCGTTCCCGTCGTGCGCGAGACCGGCGGTCTGCGAGATACCGTCGCACCCTACGGCCGCGATGGCGGAACGGGATTTCTCTTCCAGCAGGCTGATCCACAATCTCTGGCGGCGGTCGTTCGAGAGGCGCTGGCGGTCTATCAGGATGCGACCAGCTGGAAGAGACTGCAATTACGCTGCATGACGCAAGATCACTCCTGGGAAAATACCGCCAAGCGATATCTCCAACTCTATGAACGAGCCGTGGATGACAGATCCCATGAATCATGAGCATCCACGAAAAACGGAACGCGCCGGCGGCATCCTGCTGCATCCGATTTCACTGCCATCCCCCCATGGGATCGGAGACCTGGGTCAGGCCGCCTATCGCTGGTTGGCATGGTTGGGGGAATCTGGATGTGCGTTGTGGCAAATGCTGCCGTTGGGGCCGCCAGGCTACAGTGAATCGCCCTATCAAAGCTACTCGTCTTTCGCCGGGAATCCGCTGCTCATCAGCCTGGATGCGCTGGTCGAAGATGGGCTGCTGACGCAGCAGGATTTACATCCCCGACCCGAATTTCAGCCCGATCGGATCGCCTACAACGATGTGATGCCATTCAAGTACGCTGCGCTTGCACTTGCGGCTGAACGTTTTTTCGGCGGTGCGAATGATGCGCTGATGCAAGCCTACGAAGCATACGAACATGAAAATCGGGATTGGCTGGACGACTTCGTGCTTTTCATGGCGCTCAAGGAGGTGCACGACGGGTTGCCTTGGACGGCTTGGGAAGCGGAATTGGTCACTCGCCAACCCGATGCGATTGCGCGCGCGGCGCAAGACGGGGCGTCCGTTCTGGACAAGTATCGTTTCCATCAATTCATCTTTTCCCGACAGTGGCAGTCCCTCCGCCAGGGAGCACGAGCTGCTGGGGTGAAATTGATCGGCGATCTACCTATTTACGTGGCCCACGATAGTGTGGATACCTGGGTATATCCTGAGTTGTTTCAACTGGATGAGCGCGGCATGCCCACTCATGTCGCCGGTGTACCACCGGACTATTTCTCTCCCACCGGCCAACGCTGGGGAAATCCGCTCTATCGTTGGGAGCGGATGCAGGCAAATGACTTCCAATGGTGGATTCGCCGCTTTCGTGCTGTACTCAACCGTGTGGATCTGGTTCGCTTCGATCACTTTCTGGGTCTCAACCGCTATTGGCAGATTCCGGCTGCCAACTCGACGGCGGAGCAGGGAACCTGGCAGCCTGCTCCGGGAGCGCAATTGCTGAGTACGCTTCGGGATGTTCTGGGTGAATTGCCGATCATTGTGGAAGATCTGGGCCTTGTCACCCCGGAAGTGGAAGCGCTGCGCGATCGCTTCGGATTGCCGGGCATGAAAATCCTGCAGTTCGCCTTCGACGGCGGTTCCGAAAATCCGTTCTTGCCGGACAACTATGCGCCAAATTGTGTGGCCTACACGGGCACCCATGACAATGAAACGGCGTGCGGCTGGTACGAAAATGCACCGGAATACATCCGCGACCATTTTCGGCGTTATACTGGGAGCGACGGAACGCATGTGGCTTGGGACATGATTCGCACCATTTGGCAGTCCAAAGCCGATCGCACACTTGCGCAGATGCAGGATCTGTTGGAGCTGGGCAACGAGGCGCGCATGAATGTTCCGGGCACAAGCTCGGGAAATTGGTGCTGGCGCGTGCAGGAAAGTCAATTGACACAGCAGCTCGCCGAGAAGGTGCGTGAATTAAATGTGTCAACGGATCGCTTGAGGCGATGAAGCCCGTTCGGGAAAGGCAGCCACTTATCAATCCACACGACGCGTCGAAGCTACCTCATTGCGACGGTCTTGATTCTATGAAATGGAGAGAAACGATATGATTATCGGCGTTTTGAGTGACAGTCACGACAACATCTGGAAACTCGATCAGGCGCTGCCGCACTTACAGCAAGCGGATGTCGTACTCCATTGCGGCGATCTATGCGCACCCTTCATGGTCACCCGTTTGGGGCAGGGTCTGCCCCAGGTACCGGTTCACATTGTCTGGGGGAACAACGACGGAGATACGTATCTCATCGCACAGAAAGCGAGTGCCTTCCCCGCGATCATGTTGCACGGGGCGCTGGCGGAAGTCGAATTGGATGGGTTGGTCGTGGCCGTAAATCACTACCCCGAAATCGCGCGTGGCCTGGCTTTGTCGGCAGCCTACGATCTCGTCTGCTACGGGCACGACCACAGCGCAAACGAGGAGAGGCTCGGGGATTGTGTGCTGCTCAATCCCGGCGAGTTGATGGGCATGAACGGCCGTAGTTCGCTCGCCTTCGTCGATTCACAGTCGAGAAGAGTGCGATTCGTCGATCTGTAAAGCCTATCTATCGTAGGGCCAACTCAACGATTTGTCTTCAAGCTCGAGAGCTTCTCTCGTCGGAAGATATCCACAACCCACAGGAACAATATAAGCCAGTTCGATTCATGGAATCTGTTTCGTCGTTCTAGCGACGATTTGCGCCGCACGATTCGCGCACGATCAATTTCGTCGGCAGCACGATGGATGCGGCGTGTCCTCCCTCGAATTGTTTCTGCATCATCAGGACTTGCATCGCATAGGACGCCATCCGTCGCTTGGGGACATCGACCGTGGTTAAGCCGGGTCGAATCATATCCGCAATTCCAGTGTTGTCGATGGAGACGAGGGCGATATCGTCGGGGACTTTCATGCCCCGGTCCTGGATAGCGGCGATGGCGGCGACGGCACTTTCGTCGTTTGCGGCGAAGATCGCAGTAGGACATGGCTCGAGTTTCAGAATCTCATTGGTCAACTGATACGAAGAAGGGAGCATGTTCGTCGGATCGGTGACGAATACCAAGTCCTGATCGTATGGCAGACCATGGTCGATCAACGTCTGGCGGTAGCCCGTCATGCGTCCATCCTCGAGAGCTAAAAAAGCGATCCTTTCATGACCCAGGCCAATTAGATGCTCGACCGCCTGGCGAGCTGCGGCAACGCGATCAAACACGACGGTTGGCCAGTCTTTGACTTGTTCCTCGAGACAAACGACGTTGTCGATTCGTTCTTCGATCTGGTCGAGGATGCGTTGGTGTTCTTCTTTCATGACCATCATCGAAGGCAGGATGAGAATCAAAGCCGAAATTTCGTCTTTGTGAATGTTTTTGTTGAAAAAAATCGGATCGAGTAAGGCATCGAAGAAGGAGAAGAAACGGACTTCCTGGCCCAACCGGTGAGCTTCCTCGAACAATCCAGCCAGGATGGTGTTGTAATAGGGACGTTCCAAAACGTTGAAACTCTGACCGCCGGCGAGGATGCCCAATGCCCGGTTGGTGTGCGCAGTGCCCATTTTCAGGCGTTGGGCATATTTGTTCGGCCGGTAACCCAACTCCTGTATGGCGTCTAACACTCGCTGCCGGGTTTCCGGGGCAACGTCCCTCGGGCCATTGTTGATCACGTAAGAAACGATGCTGCGAGAGACGCCCGCTCGTTGTGCGACATCTTTCTGGGTAACGCCCCCTTTACTCTTTTTTATGGCCATACGCACTTTGTCCTTGCATGCTTTTTTTTCATCGGATTGTGTGTAATCATTGTATTGCGTTCTCATAAGCCTGGATACGAAACTGGTGCGATGATCTCGATCTTTGTAGACGCTTTCGGCAATCCCGGCACACTGGCCGTAACTGTCGCTGGCGATGGTTTGTAACCCGCCTTGATAAATAACGCAGTCTGTCCACCGATTAAAGGAAAGGGATTGTCTCCGATCAACTCCACTTCCCCACGTATCTCGAACGTAACGACCTTGGCTGCGTAAGGTAATAGATTCCCGAAGATGTCCGTAATACGTAACACCACTCGGGTCATGTCGTTGCCATTGGCATAAAGACGGTCATCTTCTGCGTAAAGCTCCAAGCGTAAGTCCACTTTGTTACTGGCCATACGGCATTCGCGGACGATTTCTCCGTCGATGTATCCCAGCACTCTCAAATCGTGAAATTCGCGCTCTCCCCATTTGCTGTATGCTTCCAAACCCTCGATGACGAATGGAGGGTGGGGAAGATGTGGATACGTTTCGCGATCCGGTTTGCTCACGCCCAAAGAGTGATCCCCGAAGTACACCTCGACTTCTTCGCAGTTGCTGAATATCACCAGTGGGTTGATTCCCCCTCCCGAGCGATCTCCCAAAGTCCAATGGGTCGCGGGTTGGAGCACGATGCGTTTGAGTGGAGATTGCTGGCTCTGGTAGAAATAGGCGGCCCATTTTGGCAGGCGGAAGGTGTCCATCACGCCGTGGTAGCAAATACGATCTCCCGATCCAAATTCGAGATGCGTGGCGTAATCGAATGCGCACCAGCCGATGGCGCCCGCAATGCGATCGTCTCCCATCTGTAAATTTTGGATTCTAGCGTGAAGCAGGGCGTGTTCGATGAGGCGGTCTTCGTTGTCCCAGGTTTTTGCCGGAAATTTGTGGCCGGCATACTCCGTGATCAAATAGGGCTGCGCGGAAGGTTCCTGAACGGTATTCGAGAAATCGTTGTGCGTATATACGTCTTCGAGGAACGAACTGCCCTGAAAACAGCGCACACCGCCCGTTGGTCGGGTCGGGTCGAGTTCATGGGCCAATTCATTCGTGCGTGTGTAGAAGCGATCATCGTCCGGCGATTCATTAATGCGTACGCCCCACATGATGATAGAAGGATGATTGCGATCGCGTTCGATCATCGCGCTCAATTCCTGTAATGCTTTGGCTTGCCAAGCGTCGTCGCCGATGTGCTGCCAGCCGGCTATCTCTTCAAATACGAGAAGGCCGATTTCGTCGCAGCGGTTGAGGAAATGTGGAGATTGCGGGTAGTGGGAAGTTCGCACCACATTGCACGCCAGATCGTGCTTCAAGATGTCTGCGTCCCGCCGTTGCAAGCGAGCAGGAGCCGCTGCGCCGATATACGGGAATACTTGATGGCGGTTTAAACCAAACAACTTCATCCTTTCGCCGTTCAAGAAGAAACCTTCATTTGGACGAAACTCAGCTTGTCGAAAGCCGAATTTCGTGCTCACTTCATCCAGCAAATTTCCGTCCCTCCACAGGGCGGTTTTCAGCGTGTAGAGCGAGGGAGTATCGAGCGACCACAATTCCACTGCCGGCAATCGAGAAAAAACCAGGCTAATCGTCCGGTCACAGACCGGTGATTTTACCTCTGCGATGGCATTGCCATGCAGGTCTATGAGATTGACCTTGATCTCCAGTCCGGGTTTGAACTGGTGGAGACGCACATCACATGATAGCGATGGTTGATGCAGGACGTTTTCCGTGCGCACGAATATGTTTTCGATGTGGCAGGGATCGACCAGGCGTAGGCAAACATCCCGGTAGATGCCGCCGTAGGTGAGGTAGTCAACCAGATGGCCGAACGGGGGCACGTCCTTGTTTTCGTGAGAGTCGACATAAACGATCAGCGTATTCGTGTCCTCGACGACCTGATCCGTGATTTCTACGCTGAAAGGTGTAAAGCCGCCCTGATGTTCGCCGACGAATTTCCCATTTAAAAAGACCGAACAGGTAAGCATCACGCCGTCGAAATCGAGAAACACGAGTCGGCCATTCCGTTTTTCTGGCAATCGAAATTGTTTGCGGTAGGTGGAGAGGAATTGGTAATCCATGTCGTCGATGTGGTTGAGGGGCAAAATCGCATTGGAATGGGGAATATCCACACGCTCGAAATGATTTTCGTCGGCTGTCAGGTCGATTTCCCTCGGAGCAAAGAACCAGTAATCGTTGAAGGGTTGTTGTATGCGCATAATTTCTCTTCAAATCTAATGATATCAGGGAAGCGATCGCTTGCCATCAACCCCGCTTGACTTTCGAACTTGGTTCCAGTATAATCCATAGTTGCACGTGTAGTCAACTCGTGTTGAT
>CAYYVY010000023.1:0-45153 GCA_964475265.1 uncultured Anaerolineaceae bacterium
GCTTGAATAAAACACCGATTCCCCAGCCTGCGAGCAGTATGAAGGTAAGAGCGATGTGTACGGTGATACAGGGAATTTTCTCGCCGGCGAAGGAATATAAGACCAGAGAGGAGAACCCCCAATACGCAAGGAAGAGCAGTAGGGCAGGATATCGCGCCAAACCATCGGGCTCCTGTTCTGCATCGGACTGTATCAACTTGCTCTTGATCCACTTCGAGAGTCCAATCAGGATCACCCCGGGTGCAATGAGCATCGGCAGAAATTCGTAAATTGGAAGTTGGATCAAGGCGTAGTAGTACAACGGTTGGCTGCCGCGCTCGACCCCTTGCTGGACGAGCCAATAACCTAGGGAGCCCACCATACCTGTGGCGATACCTTCAGCGTTGGTTAAGAACGTCGAATAGAGCAGGAAATAGGGAACGGCGAACATTCCCGCGGCGATGAGCCACTTGCGCCAATTCCAAAACAACCCAATTACGAAGCTTACGACGACGAGGACAATAACTACGACTCCGGTTCGCGTCATGAGTTCCGAGTCGTGGTAGTTGAGTGGATCCCAGTTATAAATCGTGGCTGGAATAGCGCCGAGTTGGGGTAGGACCATGGTGATGAACAACACCAGCAGATCGAGATCGGGAAAATCGGTTCGCAGCGCTTTCCCGAATGCGGCGATCAAACTGCCGAGTATCAGTGTCACACCGATCACGGCAGCGATCACAGCAAGAATAATTCCATACTCTTCGATAAAGCCTTGGCCTTCATCGGTGAGAGCGGCTTCAACCTGCAGGGGCTGCTCGGCTACCACCGCTTCGGTTGAAGGGACTTCGTACAATTGCAAATGGAAATAGCTGTATAAGCCTAAACCGGCGCCCGATATAGCGATCAGGAAGCCAATTAAAAACACAATCCCTACAAATTGGTTGTTCCATATTTTACTGAGTACGTTCCAGGCGAAGTACAACGCCAGGAAGACGAGAATCTGTGCGGTAAAGATAAAAGCCGTTTCTTTGGTGGCGAAATGCAGCGCGCCCACGAAGGCGAGGATGGAGAAATTGCGCATCTGACGCGTTTCGAGATAGCGAAAGATGCCCCACACCGTGAGCAGCATGAGGGGAACGGTGAGCGCTTCGTTGCGCGCATACCTCGAATAGTAGAGCATGAAAGGTGAAATGATAATCAATGCCGCTGTAACGAGCGCGCCCGTTTTGCCAAACCAACGATGAAAGAGCCAGATGAAACCTACGGCGAGAACCCCGAAGACGGCGGCGGGCAAGCGTGCAGTCGTGTCGTTGTCGCCAAAGAGGAAGTAGGAAAGCGCGATAAGATGAAACTGAAGCGGTCCGTGGGAAAGCGGATCGTGTTTGTATCCATTCCCTTCAAAAAGCAGCCACGAAAAATACACGTGTGTCGTTTCGTCATGGCTCATCACACGTTCACCGAGATTGTAGAATCGGCTGAATATTGCCACGATGATGAGAATAATCAAAATCAGCGCGTACTTGTCGAGTTTGCGATCGAGAAATGGAATCGATTTTAAACTGGGGGCTTCTGGATTTGCTGGTTGCGCTTCAGTCATTCGGTTCTCCGCTTATTCAGTGGATTAATGACGACCATATAACTCGGTATCGCTTCGATCGTCCGGTGGTACGATGCTTAATATACCTTTTTTATTGTCTCGATGGTAGATATCCTCAAACCGTACGGAATCACAAGGCGAGATATTTCCTGTTGTTAAAGTCAATGGAAAGAAATTTAGTCGAATTTTAAGTCATTATCGCCGAGAACCGTAGAGATGGGGAGTCGGTTTTCGTGCAGCACGGGAGTGTGAGAGGTATTTATCCGCTGCCAACTTCTCAGGAAAGACTTCCTGGCTTTTGAACAATATTCCGGTCGATATGGGGTAGGATATAGGCTGACTTTCGTAGCTTCAGATTTTAGTGGCTACGATAGAACTCGGGTTTTACCTGCACAGCGTGCCGTCGTTAAACAGAGGAGCATTATGCCAGATCTCGCCATTTACCCGCAGGCCGAGCTGCCAGCTTCGTTAAAGTGGCAAGCGCTCGCATTCATCAAAACCGAGTGGCCCTTTGTCTTTTCCGGTGATGATTTATTTCTGACCGAACCCTGCCCACCCGATCAGCATCCGGTTCATTTCGTCGTCGCTGAGGGCGATTCGTTAATCAGCTACGCGTCGATATTTCGCTTGAATCTCGCTCATGCCGGGACGCAGTACGAAATATATGCCTTCGGGAACATGTTTACCTTTCCTCCGTATCGGAAGCAAGGATATGGAAAACGAGTCTTGAAGACGGCGACGGATTACATCCAAAAGAGTGACGTGGATGCGGGGATTTTGTTTTGCGAATCGAACGTCGAATCTTTTTACCAGGCTTGTAGCTGGCAGACCGCCGGGATGTCCGCCCGCAAAGGTACCCCGGATGATTATGAGCAGCACGAAAATATCCTGACGATGATCCTGTACGCTTCCGAGAAGGGCCGGCGAGGCAAACCCAATTTCGACGGTCAAAATCTTTATGTGGAATGGCTGTGGTGAACGTCGACGTTTGCGAATTATGACACGCTTGATAGGGATATGATCATGGATACATATATCAATTCAGTGTTTACGACGGACGTAGCCATTCTCGTGCTGCTGTTGATCGGCGCGTTATGGTCTGTGGTCAATCCGGCTAAACGCATCTGGCCTCCGCCGAAGAAGGCGTCCTGGCAATTTTGGCTGGCGTGGATCCTTTTCTACCTGGTGTTCGGTTTGAATCTGTTTCTTCTCGTTTTCGAGTGGAATTCGTGGTTTTTTACGAACGATTCTCGGTTCATCGTTGGCGTTCCATTGGCTCTCATCGGGGCACTGCTCGTTACGTGGGGTATTCGTACGTTGGGGACGATCAACACTTCGGGGATCAGGGATCGTTTTGTCACTACGGGACCGTATGCGTTCACGCGCAACCCACAGTACTTGGGGGACATAATCCTTTTCCTGGGTCTGAGCATCATTGCGAACTCACTGCATTTATGGATCACGCATGCTCTTCTCATCCTGGTCTTCGTAGCAACTCCGTTGGCAGAGGAGGCGTGGCTCGAGGTGCAGTACGGAGAAGCGTATGACAAATATCGGATCAGGGTTTCGAGATTCCTTTAAATCAAGACGCACGTCGAACAATTCTGAAAACAGACCAGAAAATTCTAGCTTAGCCGAAGGAGCACAGGTGATGCAATACACGCATCTTGGCCGGACGGGTCTTTTGGTCAGCAGATTCTGTCTGGGTACGATGAACTTTGGCTTCTACACCTCCGAAGCGGACAGCATGTCGATTATGAACGCGGCTCTCGAAATGGGGATCAATTATTTCGATACGGCGAATTCCTACGGCTGGCTGGGCTGGATTCCCGATAAAGGGAAACTGGGATTGTCGGAGGAAATCATCGGCAGGTGGCTCACTCAGGACACGTCGCGCAGGCATAAGATCGTACTGGCGACAAAGGTCTACACCCCCATGAGGCACGAGATCAACGATCGCGGTCTTTCTGCGTATCACATTCGCCAGACGTGTGAAGACAGCTTGCGCAGGCTGCAGACGGACCACATCGATATCTACATCATGCATCACATCGATCGTGGTGAACATCCCCCATCGATCTACAGCGATTGGCTGGGCTTATCGGAGCGGGACATCTTCCATCCACCGCACCGCAAGCGGGAGACTCCCTGGGAAGAAATCTGGCAGGCGATGGAGGTATTGGTTCAGCAGGGTAAAGTGTTGTACGTTGGCGAAGCACCGGAGGCATATACGCTGTAACCAACACGCAGCGACGTTCCCTCCGGTGAATTGGTGGCTGCTGGTTCCATCCCTGAGCGGCGTGCTGGCTTTCGTATATCCTCCGGTAGATGTTGTATTTGCTTTGCAGTTCTCATTTGAATCTCTTACAATCGAGAGGAGACGATCTTCTCGCCTGCATGATGCACATCACCGTTTGGGAGAAGGTGACCGTTGCCATTACTCGTGATGTTTTACGTGGTTATTGAAATGCTTCTGGGTCCACCGCTGGATGTGCTGATCGACTCCGAACATGGTCTGCCGCCGGGATACGATCCGGGAATAAACGTACAGGCTGCAAGTGCCATCGCAGAACTTCAGGAAGCTGCAGACGAGCAGGGGATAACCATCGAGGTTTTCTCGGGCTATCGCAGCTACACCTACCAGGCGGAAGTGTATGAACGTCAGAATGCTGTGCCCGAGACGGAGGTGGACTTGTACTCCGCGCCGCCTGGGCACAGCGAGCATCAATTGGGAACGGCGTTCGACGTCGTCTGGCCGGGCGTGGTCATGGGCGCCAGCGATCCCCGCAACGATCTGTTGTATGCTTGGTTGGAGCAAAACGCACATCGTTTCGGGTTCGTCCTCAGTTATCCATACAAACGCGGCGACGCCTGGCCGTATTCCAACCGGTTCATACCGCTCGTCACGGCTTACATCTACGAACCGTGGCATCTTCGTTTCGTGGGCGTGGAACTGGCGACCTCAATATTCAGCGCCGGTTACACCGACCCGGACAGCATCGTTCTTCCTCAGGATTTCTATCAGGTCTGGCCGTAGACGCAGCACAGTCGCAGCACGGGATCGACCGTTCCCCAAGATTCCTGAGTCACGAACGGCAAAAACAGGGCGTGATTTGATAGAATCGAATTAGGGATTGTTCCTCGGAGGAGGACAGTATGGGGAATTCGTTCAAAATTTTCAGTGTCCGCGGGATCGATATCCGCATTCATGTGACCTTTCCATTGATTCTGATATGGTCGGCGCTCCAATTCGGACTTCTCTCCGAAGGGGGGACAAGTGGAGCTGCGTTCGGCGTGCTGGCCACGTTACTGTTATTCATCATCGTCGTCATGCATGAACTCGGTCACAGTCTGGCGGCGCAGCATTACGGCGTCACGGTAAAGCAAATCGTACTGCTGCCGATCGGGGGTGTCGCTCAATTGGCCCGCATACCGGAGAAACCGGTTCAGGAATTCGTCATCGCCATCGCAGGACCGTTGGTAAATTTCGCCCTGGCAATCGTACTCACGGTCGTCGGGTTGTGGATCGGTGTGCGATCGGGATTGGAAGCGATGATCTCCGCCGTGGGCGGCTTCAGCTTGCTCGGATTGTTCAGTTATATCTTCACCTCAAACCTTTTCCTCGGTCTGTTCAATCTTTTACCGGCGTTCCCTATGGACGGAGGGAGGGTGCTGCGCGCCGTCATGGCGATGAAGCTCGATTATGCTCGCGCAACGTCCATTGCGGTGACGGTCGGTCAGACAATGGCCTGGTTGCTGGGTTTATGGGGTTTTTTGCAGGGGAATCTATTCTTGATCATGATTGCGGTTTTCATTTACGTGGGAGCCGGCCACGAGGGGCAGACCGTGCAACTGCGCAACGTGCTTGGCGGGTTAACCGTCGATCAAGCGTACTCGCGCAATCTCGACGTTCTTCATCCCAACTCGATGCTGCGGGATGCGGTTGGACTGACCCTGAATACCTATCAAGCGGATTTTCCCGTTTGCGATGGTGAGAAATTGGTGGGAATCATAACGCATTCTCGTCTCGTAGATGCTTTGAATCGTTATGGACCGGATGTGCCGCTTGACCGGGTAATGATCACGGATTTCGCGCTTGTCACACCAGAGACCGCGCTTTTCGATGCACAGCAGCTTCTTCTCGAAAACCGGCTGGACGCGCTCCCGGTCGTAGATGCGAGCAAGCGATTCCTCGGTTTGATTTCGACACGCGATATCAACGAAGCGTATCGTGTGGTTTCGACTCGATCTGATATCCTCCCTCTGGCTGGCGCTCGACCCGATTGATCTCTGTCTGACAAATCGGGATCAATGCCGTTCGTTGCTCGTATATAGCTCCAATGGGTGCTATCGCTGGGGAGTAAGTTATAGTATAAGGTGTACTGCACGTGGGTGTTTTCGCCTCACCCATGGTATAGGTTTTACGCTGAGGGAGGGCGATTCCACAGGCGCTTTGCAATAATTGAGTGGCAAGCGCCAATCATGCGCCTGGAGGATCGATTGCTTCACGAGGATTGAATCTTTAATCCGCGGCATTCGAACGGCTCCTTTGATCTAATTCAGTATCCTACTGTTCGGGCAATGGCGTACAAGTTGCCCTATGTAAGTGTTGTGATACACTACGAGTGGTGGGTGACACCCTAGAAGAGGGTTTCATGGCAGAAGAGGAAAAACGACTGGTTTGTATCGAAGACGAACCGGAGATGATCGATCTGGTGCGTTTGATCCTGAGCCGTAAAGGTTTCATTGTAATCGGTGCGAATGGCGGCGTGGAGGGTCTCGAGGTCGTTCGGCGAGAGAGGCCCGACCTCATACTGTTGGATCTCATGATGCCGGATATGGACGGCTGGGAAGTGTATCAGCAAATCAAAGCGGATGAAGAACTGCGTGAGATTCCGGTCGTCGTAGTAACCGCGAAGGCACAATCGATCGATAAAGTATTAGGGCTGCACATCGCTAAGGTTGATGATTACATTACCAAACCCTTCGGGCCTCAGGAGTTGCTCGAAAGCGTCGAAAAGATCCTCGGCATGCAGAATTAAGCTTGCATCAATGTGGTCGTCCGGGGCGGCGCAGGTCGCCTCGAACTATTTAACCAAACTGATATGGCGCAATGGATTGAAATTCGCAATCTTTCCCAGAATAACCACCTTGTCGTTAGAGCGAAATGGTGTCAATCATTTCTTTGCCGTTTACGCGGATTGACATTTCGGCGCACGCTTGCATCGCTCACAGGGCTGCTGCTCGTCCAATCCAGCGAGAGCTTCGCCGGTGGAACCATTCACATGTTCGGGGTTTTCTTCCCGCTAGGTGTGATTTGGCTCAATGCAAACAAGCGCGTCGTCGATCATACGGTGGCTGAGCCCTGGAGGATCTACACACCCAACGCTCCTGCGCAGTATGTGCTCGAAGGTCAACCCGAAATCCTCGATCGGATTAGCGTGGGAGATGTCCTGGAGTTCTGTGAATATGAAGCAGAATAGACTCATCATTTTGCTGCTGGTCGTGCTGCTTGCTCCGCTGGGCTCTGTGAACGCTCAAACCTTGGGTCCCACTTACGTCATCCAGGAAGGCGATACACTGACTTCGATCGCGGGAACGTTCGGTACGACCGTCGACGCGATCGCCGCCGCGAACGGCATTGAAGAGACGTCGATATTAATCCCCGGCACTGCACTCATCATCCCCGGGTTCGAAGGAGTGCAGGGGGAGTTGGTCACGCAGCAAATAGAATTCGGGGAAAGCCTCGCCAGCCTGAGTCTGCGCTACAGCGTCGCGATGGAAGATCTCGTTCGTCTCAATCGCATTCTTCGGCCGGATCGACTTTACGCCGGACAAGCCTTGATCCTGACCCAGTCCGCAGGCGATGAGCCCCCGGTGAGTATTTCACGCCTCTTACCCAAGACAGGAGAGGGTAAACTTGCCCTGGCCGTGCGGGAAGGGGTCAATCCATGGAGTCTACGTTCGTTCGAAGGGGATGAACGGCTGTGGGTTATTCCTTCAGAAATTCTCGTCAACCCGGCAGGAGATCAATCCGTCACTGCCCTGCCTGATTACATCGTTTCGGCAACGTTGCACCCATCGCCCGCAGTCCAGGGGCATACGCTGATCGTTCGCATTGATCTGGATCAGTCGGGTTGGGTAGAGGGGTGGCTGGATGGAAAGAAACTCAATTTCTTCCCGGAAAGCGAGCGTTCACTGGTTTCGTTGCAGGGTATTCATGCCCTGGCAGACCCTGGACTTTACGATCTGGAAATCTCCCTGTATCCATCCCTGGGAGAAGCGCCGGCGTATTCGTTTGTGCAGCCGATACGCGTATTAGCCGGCGGATACGCTTTCGAGGCGATCAACGGCGTTCCAGCGGAGACCGTCGATCCTGCCGTGATCAACCCCGAGCAGGAGATGGTCGAAGCGCTGCTCACGCCGGCAACGCCCGATCGCATGTGGAACGGTCTCTTCCGGCTGCCTTCCGATTACTACACGGAGAGCTTCCTCTCGGTTTTCGGAACACGGCGAAGCTATAATTGGGGCGCCTTGGATTACTATCACACGGGAGTGGATTTATACGGGAAAACAGGCGTCGAAATTCTGGCCCCGGCACCTGGTAAAGTGATTTTCACCGGTTCGCTGACGATGCGCGGCAATGTAACTTACATCGATCATGGCTGGGGTGTTTACAGCGGTTATTTCCATCAATCCGAGTTTCTCGTTTCGGAGGGTGAGTTCGTCGAAACAGGACAAGTCATCGGGCTCGTAGGCAACACGGGCCGGTCGACGGGAGCCCACTTACATTGGGAGATTTGGGTTGGAGGCGTGCCTGTGGATCCCCTGGATTGGATAGAACGTGAATACCCATGAGATCCATGTATGCATCGATAGAGAATAGTTATGCTGAATGCCCCAGGACATGGAAAGGATCGATAGCTATTCGCTTTCTTCGGCGTCGTCGTCAACGATACGATTCGCATAATAATCTTCGAGAATCTGACGCGCTTCGTTGGCTTGGTCCGTGGGGACCATGATTTCGACTTCGGCGAGTGGACCAACTCCGAACCCGTAGATTGTGGTGAGAGCTTCATGGGAAAGTCGGGCCTCGATTCCCCGGGATTCGAGCAGACTACGCAGGATCTCGGCTTCAAACACGCCCGAAGTTGTCCCGATGACAATGTCCTTTCTATCCATAGCACCTCCCGTTCGATGCTTGTAGTATAATGTCAAAGTATCTCCCCTGCGTAGGTTGTAGAGCATAATGCCAACAGCAAGTGGTTTTTCTAGTGACGCATATTGGACGGAGTTCGAGCTGTCGGACGACGACCTCGACTTCATCTATAATCTGCTGCTCGAGCGTGAAGTCCCCCTGACTTCCGAGGAGATGTCTCGAGAATTGGTCGAGCGACGCCTAGAGCAGTTGAAGGAAGAAGCCAAACAAGCTTCCAAAAGCGAGCACAAGACGTACATTCCAGAAGAGAGTTACGTGAAAGGTGAGACTCTCATATTCCCTGCGATCGGAAATTCGGTCGGGGAAGTCACCAAAGTCCGCCCGGGTGTGAATCCGGACATGGGCGAATTTGAGGTCATCGCGGTCAAATTCGCAAAAGGTGAGCCGAGGCGGGAATTTGCAGCCTCGCTTAAGGATCACATCCTCAACAATCCATCCAGAGTGGATGAAGAGCAAGATGCACTCAGCACCACCGAGGGTGTACTGGCGGCGTATCGACGCGTGATCGAGGATCGCCTCGAGGTCAGACTCTCAGATGCGGAGGACATTCTGCGCATCGCCGGACGCTGGTTTCACAAAGCGCTGGTCGTCGACATCAATGAAGGTCATCTGAACATCGCAGAAGCCGTCTTGGACGTGGCCAACGGCGGCCCGTTGCCCACATCGGACTTGCTCGAGCATGTCGGTATCCCGCAAGGCATCAGTGCGCTTCTAATGGAATTTTCCATGGATTATGTAATGCAGGAAGACGAGCGTTTCGACGAGGTCGGCCCGGCAGGAGAGATACTCTGGTACCTCAAACGTCTCGAGCCCCCGGAGGTGTTGTATACGCCGCCGCGTCTAGAATGCGAAGAGTCGTCGATCGATCGCTCCCTGCTGACGGAAGATCTGCTCGAGCTCGAGGCGCTGTTAGACGATGAACTCAGTCCTTTACCTCCCTTGAACGGAAAACCGGACGAAGTCACAATCACCCTGCTGTTTGCGCACTGGCGTGTCGGCACGCTGCCGTTGTCCACGCATTTACGGCCGATGTTCCCAACGGCTTACGAAACTCCACGAATACGATTCAACTTGATCGACGGACACAACGGCGATCGTTTCCCGGGTTGGGTGGTGCGCGAAAAGGGGTACGTCTTCGGACTAGACGAGTGGTACCGGCGCTATGACGTACCTACGGGCGGATTGGTAAAAGTGAGTCGCGGTGACAATCCTGGCGAAGTGAAAGTTGAAACAGCGGACCGCAGACGACACAACGATTGGATCCGAACTGTGACGATCGATGAGGAAGGAAAAATCGGCTTCACCATGCTGAAACAATCCATCGGAACTGCATACGATGATCGTATGGTCGTGGGATTGATCGACCCGGCGGCACTCGACGAGGCCTGGATGCGAGGCTCGCAACGCAACCTTCCAACGGATCAATTAATCGCCTATATATTCCGAGAACTGGCCCGTCTCACCCCGCAAAGCGCCGTTCATGCCCAGTCGCTGTACTCCGGAGTGAATGTATTTCGACGCATGTCTCCTGCGGCCGTGTTCGCCGAATTGGTCAGCCGGCCGTATTACGAACATGTGGGCGATCTTTATTGGCGTTTCGATCAGAAAGCTTGGGCGAAGGCATGAGCGAAGACAAAAACACGAAACTGGGCAGGTTGGTCCGACCGACGTTGGAGACCAAGTTTCATATCGAATATGAGTGGTGGGATCGCGCCGATCGGGATTTGGAAGTATATCTGCGCAGCCATCTTTGCCCGGAGCATCGGGAAGCGTTTGCTGAACTGGATGCAGACACGCTGGTCGATTACGTTGACCCGCAGACGGCGGAAGTTACACGTGTTGCGGGAATCCAGCACACTCTGATAACGCATTGCGCCAAACAGCCTTCGTATCTCACTCCGCAGACGAGTATGGTGAACGCCGTATTCCGCCTGTTCTTATCCAACGGCAATACTCCAATGACCCCCGAAGAACTCGGAGAATTACTGGGACGCTCACCTAGCATGATCCTGCGCACGTTCTCCAGCCCGCGTGTATACAAGGGCATCCGCCCCGTTGCCAATGTATGACGTGAACAGACACCAAAGCGATGTTCACGATGGCAGGAATCGATTTCATCTGGTATATAATTAGCGCGATTTCGGATACTGGCTGCACCCATAGTCAATTTGCCCCTGTAGCTCAAGTGGATAGAGCACCGGACTTCTAATCCGGTTGTTGCAGGTTCGAGTCCTGCCAGGGGCGCTGTTTATTTAGATTATCTCGTCGTTCGATCGGGAAGGGCTTTAAGCAGCGTGTACGATAATCCTGTACGCCACAATGAAGTACGTAAGGTAGCCGTGCTTATTCTCCGCTCGAGAATCCTAAAATCGATCAGAAGCGAAGGCGTTACCTCGTACCTGTAAGCCTTTTCCTTGCGTGATGTTGCGGATTTTGAGTTGCCTCTAGGAAAGGTTGTCCACATGAAGGACATTTCCACGTGGCTGGGGTTTGAAAGTTCCGTTGCGCGGCTTCCAAAGTTGCGGAAATACTCCTGGCGTTTTGATCAAAGAGGGTTGTTGATTGGGATCGTAATGCTGCTGATCATCCTCTCAATGTTATCCCCTCATTTTCGACGATTCGACAACTTTATGCTCATCCTGCAAGAGGCATCATCGATCGGAATCGTCGCCGCAGGTCAAACATTGGTCGTTCTGGCGGGAGGAATCGACCTGTCTGTGGGTTCTATTCTGGCATTGGCAAGCATTATCGCAGCTTTATTGATGACGGGTATGGGCGTGATTCCACCCCAGAATCCGTATTTTTCGATCGCCATAGCTTTTGGGTTGAGCGCTTTGATTGGAGCTGGACATGGTGTCCTAATCACCAAACGAAAAATGCCGCCGTTCATCGTCACCCTGGTCAGTCTCGGTATTTTACGCAGCGTTGCCCTGGTGATCACAGAAAGCCGCACGATTCATTCGCTGCCTGATGATTTCAAGTGGATTTCAGATGCAAATATCCGGGGTTTTCCCGTGCCTGGGATCATCATGTTGATGACTTTCTTAGCGTTGGGGTACATCTTGCGGAAAACGAAGCTGGGCCGATACATCTTTTTGATCGGGAATAATGAGACCTCGGCACGCCTGTCCGGCGTCCCGGTAGACAAATGCAAAACTTACACTTACATGCTGAGTGGGATCCTGGCAGCACTGTCAGGTATTATTCAAATCGCCCGACTTGATGGTGCAGTATACACATTGGGCGAAGATTATGGTTTGAATTCCGTGGCTGCGGTAATTATCGGGGGTACAAGTTTAAGTGGGGGAGTGGGGGGAATGCGCGGAACGCTCATTGGCGTTTTGATCATGACCGTAATCCAAAACGGCCTTGTCATGCTGAATGTGGCCTACCAATGGCATGGTATCGTGATCGGATCGATCATACTTTTGGCGGTTTTCATCGACATCGAACGGCGGCGTGCCAGCCAGTTTGCGGCAAAAGTTCGCCCGTATCATTCGGTAGGGGATACCACCTATTTCGAGGGAATCATTGTACAGATGAATCAAATCATTCGAAATCGTTTCGGTTCCCCTTATGTGCGTGTCTACATGATCGATCCAAGACAAGATCAGCTTGTTGAATGTGGTGACGATCAGAAAACCATACTTTCTCCTGGATGCATCGCTGAACGAGTAAGGAATAGTGGCCAGGCTGTTATTGTGGACGATTTGTCCAACCGCAGCGAAATATCCGTCGATCGCCTCGATCCCGGAAGTAAATCCGCGATCGCAATTCCCCTTTCCCATAACGATCAATTGGTGGGCGTACTCGAGGTACAAAGCCGAATAGCGCATGCCTTTATGCCGGAGGCAGTGAATCGCCTGGTTGAGCTGACGGAAGAGATCGTCCCACGATTGCGCAATGCCTGGTTGTTGGAATGCGGATGGTTGAATCGTCAGACGCGCAATGCGCTGCGTCATCTTTGGGACACTGTCTACTTGGGACGTTGTCCTCTTGCGGAGTGGGCCTTCCCGGCCAATTTGGATTCCTTGTCTCGCGGAATACTTCGCGATCGCAGTGAACAGCTCCGCCAGTTGTTGTTGGAACGAATCGAAAAACTCAATCCCGAGAAGAACATCAATCGACCGAACGCAATCGATCGTCGATATGATATTCTGCGTCTAACCTACGTTGAAGGACTTTCTTCCAACGAAATCATCAAGAAACTGTCGATCAGCCGGCGGCAGTACTTCTATGACTTAAAAGACGCAATCGGGGCACTTGCACATCTTTTGGTTCACTCCCCTTGATGCCTCGCCCAAAAAGAGAAATGATGTAAACTGCACTATTAATGCACTATATTGCACCAGTATTGCATATAGATTGCCCTAAGATTGCATTTTCCCCCTAGCGCTCGACCTGCAAAATTTGCTACTGTTTTTATGCCAATCAGAACGTCTCACGGAAAGTAATTTTTACCCTCATCGCTGTTCATTCCTTTCTCTAGGAGGACATCTATGCTGGATGCCCGTGACGAGAACGCTGCATTGCGTATGGTCCGTATCGAAAAGTATTTTGGTCTCGTCAGTGCACTGCGGCGCATTGATATAACTGTAGGCCGGAATGAAATCGTCGGGCTCATCGGCGATAACGGCGCAGGAAAATCTACTTTGGTGAAAATCCTCTCTGGGGTTTTCCCGCCAACAAGTGGGGAACTCTACATCGTTGGTCGAAAAGTAAATTTCCGTAACTACAACGTAAAACAAGCGCATGCGCATGGCGTCGAGACTGTGTACCAGGATAAATCCCTCGGGGAGAAGCAGGATCTTTGGCGTAACTTCTTCGTCGGCCGACAAATCACATATCCATTCGGCTTCATCAATGTCAGGAAGGAGAAGGAAATCGCGGAAGAAATCATGCACAAGACGATCGGATTTCGCGGGGAAGGGATCACCGTCGATTCTAAAGTCAGCAAGCTGTCTGGAGGAGAGCGGCAAGGCGTGGCGATCGGAAGGGCCATGCACTTCGAAGCGGAGTTAATTGTACTGGATGAACCTACGGTAGCTCTTTCCTTGAAAGAAGTCGGGAAGGTGCTTGAGTTCGTACACAAGGTCAAACAGTCCGGCAAAGCCTGTATTTACATATCTCATGACATTCAGGACGTCTATGAAATTGCCGATCGGTTCGTCGTTATGGATCGCGGAGAGATCGTGGCCCGTATCCTCAAGAAGGACATCAGCTTGAAAGCGCTGGGCGAATTCATGCTCGACTATGCACACGGCAGGAAGGACTTGGAGACAATATGAAACGGGCGCGATCTCCTTTTTCGTTCGTACGTAAGCTTGATGGCCTTCCTATCGCTTTGGTTCTGGTTACCCTATACGCTGCGTTTGCCATCACGGCGCCAAACGTGTTTACCGGATATCGAATCTACATGTCCTTCCTGCAGACTGTCCCGCCCATGCTGGTTTTAGCATTGGGGTTGACGTTCGTCATCACCGCAGGCGAAATCGACTTGAGTTTTTCTGCTGTGGTTGCGTTTTCCGGATTCGTTTTCGCATGGTTCTTTAAATCCTTCGATACACCGTGGGCGGTATGGGTTGGTATACTCCTCGCTCTCTCGTCGGGCGCTTTGGTGGGGTATATCAACGGCCTTCTCGTGGCCAGAATCGGCGTTCCTTCGATCATGGCGACGCTTGCCGCACAATTCTTTTGGTCCGGCCTCACCGTGCTGCTGGCAGGAGGTCTCTCCTGGAACATTAAAGGCATTCAGGACAATATCGTTCATACGATCTTCACCGGCCGCCTCTTTGGCGTCGTTCCCGTTCAAGCGTTTTGGGCGTTGGGCCTGGCGATTTTCCTCTGGTTTGTCCTCAATCGTCATCGCTTTGGTGAGGCGATTATGTTCCTCGGAGACAATCCGAACGTCGCCCGGGTCGTCGGAATCGACGTCGAAAAAACAAAGATCCAGCTCTTCACCATGAATGGCGTGATTGCGGGATTTTCCGCCTTGCTCCTCACCATCGAAATGAACACTTTCTGGACCACGCAGGGGCGAGGTTATCTGCTGCTCGCCCTGGCAGCAGTCTTTATCGGGGGCACTTCTATCGCAGGCGGCGAGGGTTCCATCGCGGGTACGTTTTTCGGGGCGTACATCATCGGCTCTCTGGAAGCTGGTGTGGTGGCGACCGGAATCGGCGGTTATTGGACCGCGTTGGTGAGTGGTCTCGTAATGGGAGCTTCCGTCGTACTTAATATCCTTATAGGTGAAGGGCGTTTTGCGAGACTTTCCAAGCGCCTTCAAAGCTGGGGTTTGGCTACTCGCTCGAAAACAACCGCTCGGAGTCCGTCGCAGGACGATCGCGGATTGCGATAACCATTCAACGTTGAATAACAACTGATTCTGAAACGTTCACGAAAGGAGGGTTATTATCGCAGCCAGAAGGGGAACGCTAGTTGACTACCCAACACGGGGAAACCCGTAATCGAGAAATTCATGCGAGGAAGAAAGGGATAAAGGAAATGGATAGGAAGAAGATCTATACCTTATTTGTTCTGGCGCTGATACTCGTAATGCTTGCAGCTTGTTCTCAGACGAAAGCCACGAATCCACCAGCGGCGGAGGAGGAGTCAGCTCCTGCTGAGGCGAACAATGCTGCAGATGAGCAAGAAGCGTCTTCGTCAGGAGACCAGATCGTAATCTACATGCAGATGGGCGGCAATCAAGGAGATCCTTCCACGTTGGCCCGTACGAACGGCGCGAAAGCTGCAGCAGCGGATCTGGGAATTAAATTGATCGAGCAATATTCTGGCTGGGATCCCCAGACGATGATCGAGCAATTCAAAGAAGCCGTCGCCGCACAACCGGACGGCATTGTCATCATGGGGCACCCCGGAGAAGATGCGTTCGAAGCTCTTGTGGATGACGCCATCGCGCAAGGCATCATCATCACCAGTGGCAATAATCCGCTGCCCAACCTCGAAGCCAAGTATCAAACCCAGGGGTTTGGCTATGCCGGTGCGGACCTGTATGCGGGCGGGTATCTGACCGGCACGCAGATGGTCGCCGCAGGATTACAGCCCGGCGACAAAGCCTTGGTCTACGATATCTGGCATCAGGAAGGCAGAAGCGTGAGTGCCCAGGGCGTATACGACGCGCTCGTGGACGCCGGGCTGGAAGTGGAGAAGCTCGATGTCTCCGACGAAGTGGACACGGAAGCCTCCTTGGCGATCCCGATTCTAACGGCCTACCTAGAAGCCAACCCCGATCTGAAGGCCATTGGAACCCAGCACGGTAACATCACTGCAAACCTGCCCAAGGTCCTCGAGGCAGCCGGCAAGGAACCCGGCGAAGTTATCATCGGCGGTATCGATCTTTCGCCGGCGACGATCGATGGAATCGAGACAGGCTACATCTCCGTGAGCTTCGATCAGGTTTTGTATTTGCAGGGCTACTTCCCCATCCAACAAATCTACCTTACGTACAATTACCTGATCCCAGGATTACACATCAATACCGGAGTTGGTGCAGTTACGCCGGACAACATTGACGCAATCGCACCGCTTATAGAGGAAGGCATCCGCTAGGATGTTTTCCGGAGCGTCTCTGCCATCCGGCAGAGACGCCTTCTTTTCATCCAGACTTGCTTGCTATAATGATTGCATCCTCGTCCTCAGCGAGATGGGTGAATCCCAAGTCCTGATCATAGCTGAACAGGAGCAGTTCGATGAAGCGGATCGTTGGATTAATTATGGGCTGCTGCTTCATATTGATAAGTCTGACGCATTGTCAGACGATGGGATTCTCGGCGAATGACGAAGCACAGCAGGCCGGGAAAATTCACGTTGCCATCGTGCCGCCGGGATTTACCAGCCCATTCCACGTGGAAATTAAAAATGGCGCCGTCGAAAAAGCGTCCAGTTTGAACTGGACGGTCGATTTGGTGGCCGCCGAGCGGGAAGGTGACTTTGCCGGCCAGGTGACCGTAATCGAACAGGAGATCCAAAAAGGGGTCCTGGCAATTTCTGTGAATCCGATCGATGCCAAGGCGATCGTCACCGCAATTCGAAAGGCCAACCAGGCCGGCATTCCCATTTTGATGCACAACTTGATTACGCCGGTTGGCGATGGCCGGGTGGTGGAATACATTGGATACGACCAGTGGAGCGGCGCAGCCAAACTGGCTCAATATACTTGCGAACTGTTAGGGGGAAAGGGTGAAGTTTTCATACTGACTGGCATCCCCGGTTTTCACGTAAATCGTCGAACCCAGGGATACCGCTGGGGACTGGAACAATGGTGCCCAGAAGTGCAGGTCGTAGGCGAGCAAACTGCGGAGTGGGAGCGTGAGAAGGCGGTCAATGTGGCGACAGCGGCGTTGCTGCAACACCCGGATATCGATGTCTTCTATGGCAATTCGGACGAAATGGGGATCGGCGCCTGTATTGCAGCCGAGAAAGTTGGGCGAACTGTCAACCAGGATATTTGGTGCGTCAGTATCGACGGCAATGATGTTACTCTCGAGCTGATCAGAAAAGGGGAGACAACTGCGACGTTGGGAGTTTATCCCCGCAGGATGGGCGCCATCGTAATCGAACAGATGGCAAAAGTGCTCAACGGTGAAGAAGTGCCCTACATCCTGGAGACTCCTTCCACGGTCGTTGACATCAATAACATTGCGGATTACTGTTCGGGGGTCACGTGGACCGAACCGATCGCCGGAATGCCCGAATTTGACAACGGGCTGCCGTCCGGGCAGTTCAATCAGTGATCGCTTGAACGAAATTCGGGTTGCCTATCCGCTCGGTCTATCGAGGTCTTCCAACTCGATCGGATCACCGTAAGGTTCGTATTCTTCGAATTCGAAATCGTCGAAGGTGACTTCCAGCGCGTGTCCGTAGAGCATCAATCCCACCGGGGATTGATCCTTAGGCTGTCCCCAGACGATGAACACGTTCTTGCCGTTAATCGACACGCTGATGTCCGTCCTGCGCTGCTGCGATTCCGTCACGTAGACTTCAATGTGATTGGGGGACGCGCCTGCATTAACGGCTCCTGACCAGCTGGCGTCCAGGACTTCCACATCTTCCACATAGCCATTGTGCAGATCCAGTTTAATAAGTCCAACGATTTGCCAGGAGTAGATCTCTAGAATGATGATATAGTCATCTGTACTTCGTAAGAGGAATCCATAGCCGCGATCAGTTGGTCCATCCTGGTACGTCGCTACGACAGACATGCGGTAGTAGGTTACCAGGCCACATTCCGCACAAACGGCATAGTGTGGTTGATAAGCCCCAGAAGTAGGATATGGGCCCATGTATAATGCGTCATTTTTCCATTCGCACACGTCACACAACAGCCATTCGACCTCCTGGGAAGAAAAGTCTTCATAGAGCTGGATGGGATGCAGAGATAGTGTGGCGGTAGGTGATGGTTCGGGTGTCTTGGTCAGCGTTATGGTGGGTGTTTCCGTGGGAGCATCCGTGGGTGTAGACGTGGCCGGTTCCAGCGTTTGCTTCATGATCGCCGTGGCTTCAATCGCAGTGGCAATCTCATCCGCCGAAGGGGCGCGGGATTGGCATGCGACGAGGCCTAAAAGGATGATAGTGAGTATCAAATTGCGCTTCATGGGAAATCACTTTCTGATAGCGTGAAGTGGGAATAAAAAGATCACATCATGTGCCTTTCGGCCATTATAGTATCCACGGTATTTTGACCGCAAGTGACTCTCCAATGAGCTCAATCCAGATGCCTTAACCTGCCGCGGCTTTGTATTTCGGTCCAATAGGCGGTTTTTTCACTGCCCGTTATCTGAGAAGGATGGCATCGAAACGAGATGCTGCACTTTGTGGTAAAAATCCATACAGCGTAGATTCCCTGGTGGGAGCCCTAGGAGGCATGCGATGGCCGAAACTCGAACGATGTACATGGGTCTAGAATTGGAAAATCCTGTCGTACCTTCCGCTTCACCGCTTTCACGAAATGTAGACGATATCAAAAGGCTCGAAGACGCCGGAGCACCTGCTGTGGTGCTGTACTCCTTGTTTGAGGAGCAAATTGGTCTGGAAACCGGTGAATTATCGCATTTGCTGAGCAGCGGAGCTTTGAGTCTGGCGGACGCCACAGTTTATTTTCCCCACCGGCATGATTACCCCAGAGATCCCGATGCGTATGTCGAACACGTGCACCGGGTTAAAGAGGCTGTCGACATTCCCGTTATTGCCAGCATGAATGGCACCAGCAAAGGGGGCTGGCTGAACTACGCCAGCATGATCGAAGAGGCTGGTGCGGATGGTCTCGAACTCAATGTGTACTTTTTACCCACGGCGGATACGCTGCTGGGCATGGACGTCGAAAACATGTATTTGGATATCTTGCGCACCGTCCGAGAGAGTGTTGAGATCCCGATTGCACTGAAATTAAGTCCTTTCTTCAGCGCACTGCCGAATATCGCCACACAATTCGACGAAATCGGTGCAGATGCGCTGGTCCTTTTTAACCGCTTCTATCAAGCAGACATTGATGTACGCAAGAAGGAAGTCCTGCCCCGCATCAGCCTCAGCCGGCCCGAGGATATTCTGCTGCCGATGCGCTGGATTGCCATCCTCTACGGCCAGGTATCTTGTTCCCTGGCGCTTACCAGCGGCGTTCATTCGGCGGAGGCGGTGTTGAAAGCCATCATGGTCGGCGCGGATATCGCCAACGTAGCTTCTGTGTTGTTGTTGAACAGTATCGAGAAATTGACTCAGATCATTCGAGAGACTGAGAACTTGATGGATGAATTGGAGATCTCCTCAATTCGGGAACTTAAAGGGAGCATGAGTCTGCAGAACTACGTCGAACCGACGGCGTTCGAACGCGCGAGTTACATTAAACTGCTCCAGAGTTTTGGGCGAATCTGAGGGTATCATTGACGACTCCCGCATAAGTCGTCACACGTCTTCGGTCATCGCTCGCGCCCGCATCCACGGGGGCATGTCCTCTTTATCGACCAGAACCTGCCGCAGTTCGAAGATCTGATCGCGCAGCGCAGCCGCCTTTTCGAATTCCAACGCTTCAGCAGCGCTCTTCATTTGTTTCTCGAATTCCTTGATCAGCCGGGCGAGTTCGTCCTTCGGCATCTGGGCGGGCGTCAACGCACGGTATTCCTGGCGCTCCTCGGCGATGGCACGGGAGGCAACCTGATCCGTGAGATCGCGAATTTCTTTCACGATGCTGGCCGGTTCGATTCCGTGTTCCTCGTTGTAGGCGATTTGAATCTCCCGCCGCCGTTCTGTCTCGTCGATCGCACGGTGCATTGAGTCGGTGATCTTGTTCGCATACATGATCACTTTGCCATCGACGTGCCGCGCGGCACGCCCGATCGTCTGGATCAGGGCCGTGTCGGAGCGCAAAAATCCCTCTTTATCCGCATCGAGAATGGCGACCAGGGAGACCTCGGGCAAATCGAGGCCCTCGCGCAGTAAATTGATCCCCACGACGACGTCATACACACCCATACGCAGATCACGCAGGATGCCGACGCGTTCGATGGTGTCGATTTCGGAGTGAAGATAATGTACTTTGATGCCCAACTCCAGCAGGTAGTCGGAGAGATCCTCGGCCATGCGTTTCGTGAGTGTGGTGGTGAGCACGCGTTGGCCGGTTGCAACCCGGTTCTGGATTTCCTGGATCAGATTGTCGACTTGTCCATCGACGGGTCTTACCTCCACTTCGGGGTCGACCAGGCCGGTCGGGCGGATGATCTGTTCCACCACCTGGCCAGCAACTCCGAGCTCGTACGGACCGGGAGTGGCGGAGGTGTAGATGACCTGTTCCGTGCGCTCCTCGAATTCGGCGAACGATAGCGGGCGGTTGTCCAATGCGGAAGGAAGGCGGAATCCGAATTCGACGAGGGTTTCCTTGCGCGAGCGATCGCCGGCGTGCATCCCGCGGACTTGCGGGATGGTCATGTGGCTCTCGTCCACGACGAGTAGGAAATCCGGTGGGAAGTAATCAATCAACGTCCAGGGTGGAGATCCTACCGGGCGCTGATCCAAATGGCGGGAATAGTTCTCGATACCCGTGCAGTACCCCACCTCGCGCAGCATTTCCAAATCGTAGCGCGTGCGCTGCTCCAAGCGCTGCGCTTCGAGGAATCTCTCCTCCTTCTTTAAGAAGGCGAGATGCTCTTCGAGTTCTGTCTCGATGTCTGCGATGGCAGCCTTCAACTTTTCGTCTTCGGTGATGAAGTGTTTGGCGGGATAGATACTGACCTTTTCAGTCTCGTTGAAAATTTCACCCGTCAGCGGATCGAATTTCACGATGCGTTCAGCTTCGTCACCGAAGAAGCTGACGCGGATGCCGGTCTGTTCGTAGGCGGGCAGCACTTCCAGCGTATCCCCGCGCACGCGGAATGCACCGGGTCTCAGCTCGAGGTCGTTACGCTGATAATGGCATTCAACCAGTTGACGCAGCACCGCACTGCGCCGATACTGTTGGCCCTTTTCCAAATGGATGACCACACGGCCGTAAGCTTCCGGGTTGCCGATTCCGTAGATGCTCGAAACCGAAGCAACGATGACCACGTCCCTGCGCGAAAGTAACGAAGTCGTCGCAGACAAACGTAAGCGGTCGATCTCTTCGTTGATCTGCGTTTCTTTTTCGATATAGAGGTCGTGTTTGGGAACGTAGGCTTCCGGCTGATAATAATCGTAGTAAGAAACGAAGTATTCGACCGCATTTTCGGGGAAAAAAGAACGGAATTCCGTATAAAGCTGCGCCGCCAGGGTCTTGTTGTGCGCCAGAATCAGAGTTGGACGTTGCACCCGTTCGATTACGGAGGCGATGGTGAACGTTTTACCGGTACCCGTTGCACCAAGCAGCACTTGATGCTCAAGACCTTGATTGAGGCCTTGCACCAATTCTTCGATGGCTTCTGGTTGATCTCCCATCGGTTCGAATGGGGAATGCAGCCGGAAATCTGGCATGGCTTCTCCACGGACGCTCCCCCAATGCGAACATATGATCTATGATTATAACATGCTCTTCTTTGGCGGAGGGGCGATCTTCCCAAAAGCCATCCCCGTTATTCTCAGGATGGCGAGGCTTTAGCCGATCGGGGAATCCAGCGTCGGAGAGCGGAGCGGCTGCGCCTCACTCCCCGATGATCTTGATCAGAGCCCTTTTTCGCCTTCCGCCGTCGAACTCGCCGTAAAAAATCTGTTCCCAGGGACCGAAATCGAGTTTGCCTTCCGTTATCGCCACAACGACCTCTCTGCCCATGATCTGCCGCTTCATGTGGGCATCGGCGTTGTCTTCTCCCGTGCGGTTATGCTGGTATTGGCTGATCGGTGCATGCGGTGCGAGCGTCTCCAGCCAGACCTCGTAGTCTTGATGCAGCCCTCGTTCGTCGTCGTTGATAAACACGGACGCAGTGATGTGCATGGCATTGACGAGCACCAGGCCTTCCTGGATGCCGCTTTCGATTAAAGCTTCTCTCACCTGGGGTGTGATGTTGATGAACGCTCTTCTGCTTGGAACCTCGAACCAAAGCTCTCGCCGATAGGTTTTCATGCATCATGCTCCTTGTAAGACGGCAGGATTTCGCCGGTTGAGTTGAAGGGGATGAATGCCCCCTTGATAGATCTGTAAGGAAACCGCGCGGGGATTGAAGCGATCCCGAATTTATCGTGCTCGATTCATTCTTTAGATTCTCAGCTGCTTGAACTTACGTTACGTATATTGGATTGCTGTAAATCCAGCCGCAGCGTCTGCCTTCGAAATCGATGTGCACTTCCACGCGATACGCGCCCGGCGCGTGCACCGTAAAGACCGCCGTGTCTCGATCTTTCCATCTCCGCAAGCGTTCCCCATTGTGAATGAGATGAATTTCCGCACGGCGGGGAGATTTAATTTGCAGGGTTACACCATTTCGAGCGGGAATCGAGTCACCCATGATGACTTGATCGTCCGCTCCTTGCGCGCTGAAGCGAAAGCCATGTGTGGCTGCCGGCAGGTCGAAACCGACGAAGCATCTGCCGCGGGAAATGCTGTGAAACAGCAAGCGCCTGTCGTGGTTTACATCACCGATGAGTGCGTTTCGGGTCAGGACATGCGTGTTCACCGCGCGGTAGAGAAACTCATAGGGTAAGATGATGCGCTTCAAGGGTCCCCTGCGGTAAGGGGCGGCGTGTGCGTCTGCGCCACCGATGGCGACAACTCGTTTCCCGGAAGCCAGAAGTTGATCCCAACGTTCAAGCACCTCGGGAAACGGTCCTTGGGCACTGCGTTTGGGACTGTAAGCCAGCAGGAGTGCCGTGGGAAGCGAACTGAGGTGGGATTTGAACTCGCTCATGAAATTCCAAATCTCGAATCCCGTGAATCCACTCACGTCCCAATCTACCCAAGATAAGTCGGACTCACCGAACAAGGGCGCTTCCGGATCGACGGGGTGAGCGATGAAGGAAAGGCCACCAGCTCGTTTGACTTCGTTGATGAGAACCTGGGGATCGGCGGCACGTGGCGCCAACTCTTCTCGTGCTTCGAAAACGAGCAGGTGGTTTTTCTGCGGATCGCGTACCTGATCGTGGATTTCCTCGCCTGTAAGCAGCAGCACACGTTTCTTCCCCAGGAAACGGTATCCGTCCATGCCGTCGACCCAAACGTTATGGTCGGTGACGACGATGAAATCCAACCCTGCCCGGATCGCTGCGAGGGCGATTTTATCGTGGCTGCCATGGCCATCCGAGTAAATTGAGTGGTTGTGCAAATTACCGACGTATTCGTGAAGCAAGGTATGACTCCCGGCGGAAACGCGTGGTGCGTAAAGGATAGCATAAGGTTTCAACGGCTTCAATTTCAAAGTCATTTAGCCGCAAAATTCGTGTATTATGAAGTGGGGGGGATGTCTTGTAACCTCCCATCGCGCCTGGTGTTCTATTAATTACCGGTATCTTCATTTCCGATCCTATTCATTCTTCATGGAGGAGGACTTATGAGCGATTATGCAATTGTAACCGACAGTCTTGCATCGTTACCGCAAGAACTCATCGATCGTTATCAAATCATCGTTGTCCCGCAAGTTTTAATCTGGGGCGAAGAGGAATTCCTCGACGGCGTCAACATCACCCCAACGGAATTTTATACGCGTTTGAGAACCGATCCGGTCATGCCGACAACTTCTCAAGCGACGGTTGCTTCTTTTATATCCGTTTTCGAGCCCTTGGTCTCTCAGGGAAAACAAATCCTGGCGATTGTGGGCTCCTCCAAGTTGACGGCAACATTAAACTCTGCTGAACAAGCCAAAGCTCTGTTCCCGGATACAAGGATCGAAATATTAGATTCGATGGGAGTCGCCATGGCGTTGGGATTTCAAGTCCTGGCAGCCGCACGTGCTTGCGAGGCGGGCAAATCGTTCGAAGACGCCGTGGCAATGGCGAAAAAAGCGAAGCAGCAATCGGGTGTGCTCTTCGTTGTGGAAACGCTCGAATACCTGCATCGCGGTGGTCGTATCGGCGGAGCTTCACGGTTACTCGGGACAGCGCTGAATCTCAAGCCGTTGTTAGAGCTGCAGGAAGGGCGAGTGGAACCCGTTGAGCGCATCCGCACCAAGGCGAAAGCCCATCATCGACTTGTGGAAGTGATTGTGGAGCGCCTTAAGGACCAGCCTGACGTGCGGCTGTCAACACTTCACGCCGATGCAGAGGTGGATGCGCACGTTTTGATGGACGAGGCGAAGAAACTACTCGATCCAATCGAGACCGTGTATTCGGAAGTCACTCCGGTAATCGGAACGCATGCAGGGCCAGGTACCGTCGGATTGGCCTATTCTTATGGCGTCTAGCCTGCGCGACGAAGATACCCATTAGGACAAGTAGTGCCAACGGCCGGACGATACCAGTCCGGCCGTTGGGTACTTCGAGAATTTTCCGCATTTCTTTTCTGAACATGCGCTTCGCAATTGGCGCAGCTTGTATAACCGGCCGAATCCAGACCGGAACTTGTCTCCTTGGATTTCGATCAATGTGGCGTAATTCAAATCCACTTACTACACTTATGGTAAGTATTGGGTTTATGGATGGTATAATGACGATCGCCGAGTGGACCTAATCAAGGACACGCGATGTTAGCTGTTATCAACCGATTCCTGCGGTTTCTCGAAATAGAACGGAAAAGCGCCCAAAATACGATTTTGGCGTATGAAACCGATATCCGGCAATTCGTCCAGGTCTTGGCAGCGGTTTCCGAAGGGCCGATCAAACCCGATCAGATCAACGTGGGTATCTTGAACAAGTACGTCTCCTGGTTGAATCGTCAGGGTTATAAAACTTCCACAGTTGCCCGAAAAATTGCGGCAGTGCGAGCATTATTGGACTACATGCATTCCCGCGAGGGGTACGAAACGCAGATGATGTTGGATTCACTGGATTTACCCCGGAATCCTCGTCAACCCCCCAAGGTTTTAACAACAACCGAGGTGGAGACATTAATTCGGACGGCTTCACTAAGCAACTCGCCGCGGGCGACGCGGGACGCAGCGGCCTTGTCATTGTTGTATGCCACCGGTTTACGCGCAGTCGAACTGATCTCGTTGAACACCGGCGACATCGATCTACAGTCCGGCATTATTCGGGAAAACGAATTCAATTCCCAAAAGATTGCCCTGCGTGAAGCGCTTCATCCACTAAAAACGTACATCGAGAAAGGTCGTCCGTACCTGTTACGAACGCCAGAAGTCAGAGCGCTGTTTGTCAATCAACGCGGAAAACGCCTAAGCCGGCAGGGATTGTGGTTGATCGTCAAACGCTGGGCGGAAGAAGCCGGATTGGGAAGTGACGTTTCACCTCAGACAATTCGCCACTCCCTCGTACGGCACCTTCTGGAGCAGGGTAAGTCACGACGCGAGGTCCAAGCGCGGCTGCGTCTTTCGAGTCCGAACACATTGTGGCTTCATAAACTCACCCAGCGCGACTGATCACTGGAGTGTCGACATGGATATGATTTCGATTGCAGAAATTGACAGCACGACCGAGTTCATCCGAGGAAGAATTTCCGTTCAACCTGAGATCGGCATGATTTTAGGTTCTGGCTTGGGTGGAATCGCCGATTCCGTAGATGCGGACGAAACCATTGCTACGGGCGATATTCCCGGTTGGCCTGTATCGACGGTCCATGGACATGCAGGGCGAGTCGTCGTGGGGCAGCTTGAAAACCAGCCCGTATTCGTGCTGCAAGGCCGGGCGCATTTCTATGAAGGTCACCCCATTTCGCGGATCGGTCTTCCTATTCGAGTCATGCATCGCCTGGGCGTACGCATGTTGATCGTCACGAATGCGGCCGGAGCCGTAAATCCGGATTTCGAGCCCGGTGACTTGATGCTGATCCGCGATCACATCAATTTTCTGGGTATGACCGGCAACAACCCGCTGCGTGGCCCGAACCTGGATGAATTTGGACCGCGTTTTCCGGACATGGGAAAAGCCTACGATCCCGCGTTGGGGATGGTGGCGAAAGAGGCGGCACTCGAGGAGGATATTCCCCTGCGTAAGGGAGTCTACGTATGCGTGTCCGGCCCTTCATATGAAACGACCGCAGAACTGATTTTCCTGCGGACCATCGGCGTCGACGCGGTTGGAATGTCTACGGCTCCAGAAGTGACCGTGGCACGGCATTGCGGCATGAAAGTGCTCGGGATCTCGGGTATCAGTAATAAAGCGAATTTGGATGGCGAAACCGAGACCACGCACGAAGAAGTCCTCGAAGCTGGAAAAATCATCACGCCCAGGCTGAAGACGCTCATCTGCGGTGTGCTGCGCAGAATCTGATGTAGAAGGCAAATGGAAGATTTTCTGCTCTTCTTCGAAGAGCAACAAACGTGGATCTACTTGTCGTTGGCGATCATCGGTGCGGTCTATCTACGATTCTTATTCGTTGCCTATCGAACTTCACGTAGAGCTTTCTTTGCGCTGGAGCGGGAACGTTGTCTGAACCGCATGAGGAGATCGATCGCCATGTTGTTGCTCGTTCTCGTCGGATTGACCGCCACGTTTTTGATTGTAAATTTCGCCAGCCCGGCCATCCCGGTTTCGCTGCGCCCAACGTCATTGCCGACGGTCTCCTTACTGGCGACACCGATTGATTCGAGTGAATTGTCGGATGAAGAATCGATCGATACGACGGCAGTGATTCCCTCCGCGCCGGACAGTTCGGGATGTATGAATGAAAATGCCACGATCCTTCAACCGCAGAACGGCGAAACGGTCAGCGGCACGATTGTCATCCTGGGCGTTGCCAACATACCCAATTTTGCGTTCTATAAGGTGGAATATCGCCGTATTGATGGCGAATGGGTTACCATTACCGCCGGTTCTCAAGCGGTGTGTGACACGTGCAGGATTCCCGGGGAGGATGACGCATTTACGGAGGACGAAAGTCTTCAATTGGGAACCTGGGACACACGCCTCGTAGAGCCGGGTACCTACGGGTTCCGTTTGGTCGTGTTGGACACGGAAGGCAACGCACCATTGCCTTGCGAGATTCAAATTCAGATTTTACCTGCAGAATGAATCCGGAGATCGAGTTTACACACACGGGTATTACATCAGGGCCACTTGCTGATCGTTGTTCTGCAGAGATCGTAGAAGGAGTCTGGGTCTAGTTTGCCATGAATATGATCTCTATTCGCGAAGCAATTTCGAGTGACATTCCTACGCTCATGGCTTTTGATCATGGCTATGGCACCGATCACGTGTGGCAAATGTCTTTCGAACGAGAGCCTTCGGCGGTGGGTGCAACTTTTCGTGAGGTCCGTTTACCCCGTGCCATGCGGGTTGGTTATCCACGAGACGCCGAACGTTTGGCCGACGAATGGACGCGCCGGGCGGTCATCCTTGTGGCTGAAAACGAGGAGACTCTGCAGGGTTATCTGGCGATTGTGGAAGGTCCTTCGGAGAACATGTATTGGATCACGGATCTCGTCATAAGCTTGCGGTATCGGCGCCAGGGAATTGCCTCGAGGCTGATTCTCGCAGCGCGTGAGTGGTGCCGCCAACGTGATGCTCTGCGTCTATTTCTGGAGATGCAAAGCAAGAACTACCCCGCAATCTGCCTGGCAAAAAAGATGGGTTTTGTGTTTAGTGGGTACAGTGATCAATATTACCCGGATCAGGACATCGCTTTGTTCTTCTCGATGTTACTTTAAAGTGAAAAAGAATCGATGTTAGAAACCATTACTCCTGTTTTAATTACCCTGAATCAAATCCTTGATGCCGGAAACACGATCACCGCGTTCTCCTTACTGCTATACACGCTGACGTTTAACATTCGCGAGCGGGTGGCCCAATCGCTGGCGCTGATGCTGATGTGTGTCACGATCGTGTATTTCGGCGACGTGCTCACCAGCACGGCGACGTCGAACGCCGAAATGCAAATTTGGCTGCGATTCCAATGGGTGGGGATCGCTTTTATTCCCGCAACCTCTTTGCAGCTTTCGGATGCACTGCTCTCGGCCACCGGACGCCCTTCCCGTGGACGCAGACGGCGCGTGATCTGGATCAGCTACATAATCGGTTGCCTCGCTCTGTTTAGCGTAGGCCAGCGCCAGGACATCGCTGTGGATCTGGGCCAGGTTGATTCGATCGTTTACCTCACTCCGGGTCCTTGGTTTCCCGTCTTTACTTTATTCTTGCTCGTCATCGTCGCATTCGCGGGCGTCAATCTCTGGAGATCGTACAAACGCTGCTTGACGCGAACGAGCAGGCGGCGGATGCGCTACTTGATGTTCGGATCCCTGGGTCCGTTGCTGGGATCGTTTCCATTTATGATGGTGAGCCAATCGACGTTTGCGGAGCATGCCTGGCTCATCTGGGTAATGATCAGCTTGATCAATATGGCGGTTGCGATTCAATTGGTGATGATCACGTACGCCGTGTCCTACTTTGGTGTGAGTTATCCGGATCGTGTGGTAAAGAGTCGCCTGACGCAGTGGTTGCTGCGCGGCCCAATTGTCGTTTCGACGGTCTTGGCCGTGACGGTCATCGTCAATCGGATCGGTGTGTTGATCGGATACGAGAACAGTCGTGCCGTGCCGTTCGCCATGGTGGCGGTCTTGCTGCTGCTGCAGTACGTGATTACGATCGTGCGGCCGAAGATCGAGCGCTGGTTTTTCTACGGGCGAGACCGGGGAGATGTCATGCGCCTGCAGCTGCTCGAGGATCATCTGTTAACCACAGGGGACCTGCGCCAATTCCTGGAATCGATTCTCAGCGCCGGCTGTGACGTGCTCGGGGTGGGCTCGGCCTTCGTTGCCGTCGTAGGGCCGGAAGGGCTGGAATTGGAAGTTAGCGTGGGACCTGAAAATCCATTCCGCGGTACGGATGAACCTTCCCCGCTTTTAATGACGCAGAATGAACGGCAGCAGTTCAAGCATCTGGGCGCCGTATTCCTTTGGGACGTGTATTGGCTGATTCCTATTCATCTTCTACGCTCGGATGATGTGATTGGACTGGTCGGATTCCAGGCGCGTAATGTGAAGCCGGATTTCAGCTTCGATGAAGAGGTGAGTATCAAGGCCCTCGTCGATCGGGCAGCGGTAGCGCTGGCGGATCGCCTCCTTCAGCGGGAAGTGTTCCGCGTCGTCGACCGTTTGGTGCCGGAGATGGAGGAAATTCAACGTTTGAGAGCGGAATCAAGCTACGGGAGACCGGAATCGCTTGCCGAGCCCATCGAGGATCTGCCTTCAGACATGGATGTGGCCGAATTGGTTCGCGATGCATTGGGGCACTACTGGGGCGGACCGCGGCTTACGCGAAGTCCACTCCTGGGTTTGCGCGTGGTACGACGCGAAGTCGAGGATCACGACAATAACGCGGTCAACGCCTTGCGCGCCATCTTGCGCCGTGCCATCGAACAGATTCGCCCGGAAGGTGACCGGCGTTTTACTGCCGAGTGGATGTTATACAATATTCTCGAATTGAAATTTCTTCAAGGTCGCAAAGTCCGAGACGTCGCAATGCGCCTGGCGATGTCGGAAGCGGACTTGTACCGCAAGCAGCGCATCGCCATCGAAGAGGTGGCACGGGGAATTACGCAGATGGAGCGTGAGCTGGTCGCTTCGGAATTGGGTGGGGAGGTGGATGATTCGAACGAGTGACGTTTTGCACTTTTTATGGAATAGGGTATCCTATTTTTAGATTCGGTAAGGTATCCCACGGGAGAAATTGTAGCGATTGAGGACAGGCGATGGACGAGGGTTTACAGGATGATAAAATGGGGGGACCGCCGCGCATGGACGAATCTTGGTGGTCGGCGGTGCTGCAGGATGAGGGACGCTATCAATCGGCTGATCGAGAACATTCCCATCAGGCAAAGGGTGAAAGAACTGAAGGTATAGGCGAACCGCAGGATTGGATCTGGGCCAAGGATTTATACGAAAGAGACGACACCGTCAAATTGAACGTCATCGGCTACAATCGCGGGGGACTGCTCGTCGAAGCTCATAGTCTGCGGGGATTTATCCCCGTTTCTCACCTCGTCGACGTTCAGCAGGATACCGACAACGATGATTTCAGCGAACTGCTGGAAAGCATTGTGGGCAGTGAATTGACCCTGAAGGTGATCGAGATCGAGCCGGAGCGGGGACGGCTCGTGTTTTCGGAACGAGCTGCGCTCGCAGGACCCGGAAAACGAATGGAATTGCTCGCAAATCTCACACCAGGAGAATGCGTTGAAGGGAAAGTTACGAACATTACTCGCTTCGGCGTATTCGTAGATCTGGGCGGAGTCGAAGGTCTGATTCATGTCTCCGAATTATCGTGGGGCCGGGTACGGCATCCATGTGACGTGGTCGATTGCGGCCAGACATTAAATGTCCACGTCCTATCTGTCGATCGGGAACAAGGACGAGTTGCATTGAGTTTGAAAGATTTGCTTCCTGACCCATGGAATGCCGTCGACAGCCGTTATCATGTGGGTGAGATCGTCGAGGGGACGGTTACCAACGTGGTCAAGTTCGGTGCATTCGTTGGCATCGAAGAAGGCTTGGAAGGTTTGATCCACGTCTCTGAACTCGGGGATGGCAACTTGCTGCACCCTCGAAACGTCGTTCGTGAGGGTGAAACCGTGCGGGTTCGAATCATCCACATCGACGCGGCGGATCGCCGTTTGGGTTTAAGTTTGCGGCAGGTGTCTCAACACGATACTGACGAAGCCGCAGATGAAGGAAGCCCAGACTCCTCGGAGGAGTATTCCTCCATTCTTTAACAGGAGACCGGCGAGTAATACCGGGACGTATCCTGCACGCCCGTTTCTACCTTTCTTGTGGACACAGAGGGATGCGCGTCAACGATTCGAAGGATGAGCTTCGTAACTCGAACAACGATTCAGTCCCGTCCGACGTCGGGATGGGATGGTTGATTCTCGAACGTGCTTTGCGTTACGCCGATGACGTCGGGGGGATCGCTCTGTTCGCGGCGGCCTTGCTGACCATCCTCGGGATCAGCGGCTGGACTCACGGTGGTTTGATCGACCCCTGGGCGGCATTCTTGAAGCGCTGGTTCGGTCTCGGCTCCATCTTATTCCCGCTGGTGATGATATTTGGCGCACTGCTGCTTTTTAACCGCCGCAGAGGCCGTCCCGTCGAGGTGAGGTGGTCGCAAATCATCGCGCTCGAGTTGGCGATCTTCGGTTTGCTGGCGTTGTTTGCCTTCGTTGACGGTTTGGATCTGCCTCGAGCAGAAAGCGGTTACGCCGGGGGGATCGTCGGTTGGGGGGTTGCCACGTTGCTGGATTCTCTCGTCGGCGGGATCGTCAGCATTGCAGCGCTGGTGTTGTTGACCCTCGCTGCAAGCGCGTATGCTCTGCGCGGCGTGTTGGCGCGTTACGCCGTAAGCGTACAAGAAACGGCGGAACGGAAGACATCGCAGATCACCGATTTTCCGCAGGCGGAAGCACCCGAAGTGAGGACTGCACCTGCGACGAAGACGAGACAACCCTCCATGGCCCAGCTCCCGCGTGCTTATCGGAAACATTTCAAGGTCGAACAGGCAACAGAAGACCAACCGTCCATACCTGCGCTGCGGGATGAACGTTTACCCCCATTGACCCTGCTGGAAGCGGGTCGTGCCATCAGCGTCACCGAAAAGGAGATCAACCTCTCGGCGGGGTTGATCGAAAAAACTCTGGCTGATTTTGGCATTCCCGTTCGGGTGGTAAATTTTAAAGCCGGTCCAACGGTAACCCAGTTTGCCGTCGAGCCCGGATACGTCGAGACGATCGCTGTGGATGGGGAGGTGCGGCGCAGCAAGGTGCGTGTTTCTCAGATTTCCTCCCTGGCCAGCGATCTCGCTTTGGCGCTCTCCGCACCTACGTTGCGAGTTGAGGCGCCAGTGCCGGGTCGAGCCTATCTGGGCATCGAGGTGCCGAACCGCAGCCCGGCGATCGTGCGCTTACGGGGCATCCTCGAATCCGATGAATTCCAATCCGCCAAATCGCCACTGACGATTGCCCTGGGACGGAATGTTTCCGGACAGGCGGTAGTCGGCGATCTGGCTTCGATGCCGCACTTGTTGATCGCCGGCACAACAGGTTCTGGAAAGTCGGTGTGTATCACCGCCTTGACGACCACGTTGGCGTTCGAAAATTCACCTGAAGATCTGCGTTTTGTGATGATCGATCCCAAGATGGTCGAGCTGCTGCGTTTCAATGGATTGCCGCATTTGATCGGTAAAGTGGAGACCGATTTGGAACGCATCATCGGAGTCCTGCGCTGGTGTATGCTCGAGATGGATCGAAGATATCGCTTGTTGGAGGAGGCCAGAGCGCGGGACATCGATTCGTATAACCGGAAAATCAGGCGCAAGCGCAATGCGGAGCGTTTACCGCGCATCGTGGTGATGATCGACGAACTTGCCGATGTGATGATGATGGCCCCCGACCAAACCGAACAGACACTGGTGCGGTTGGCACAGATGGCTCGCGCGGTGGGCATTCATCTGGTGCTGGCAACGCAACGACCGAGTACAGACATCCTCACCGGTCTGATCAAGGCGAATTTCCCGGCGCGAATTTCGTTTGCGGTGGCTTCCAGCGTCGATTCACGCGTCATTCTAGACTGCTCCGGCGCGGAAACGCTTTTAGGCCGCGGCGACATGCTCTTCCTGTCCCCCGAAGCGGGATCGCCTGTGCGTTTACAGGGCGTCTTCATCAGCGACCGTGAGATCGAGGGCCTGGTGGAATACTGGCGCGATGAGGTGGGCGAACGCTACCGGAGCGGAAAACCGCCCTGGGATGATCTGATCGCTCGTATCGCTATGGTCGATGACCGGGATGAAATCATTGAGAAGGCGATTGCGCTCGTCAAGGAAAAACGTGAGGCCAGCGCTTCCTTGCTGCAGCGCGGTTTGCGTATCGGTTATCCGCGTGCAGCCAGATTGATGGACGAACTCGAAGAATTGGGCGTCGTTGGCCGTCCGCAATCGGGCGGTCGAACGCGCGAGGTGCTCATCGGAGTGGAAGACGATCCCTTAATGGACCGTATCGAAGATGAGGATGACGACGCTGCTTGACTTGACCGATGAGCGGCGTTAGCATTGCACGACCCGAGGAGAATACATGCAAGTCAATGAGTCAGCACGTTCGGACAAGCCGACGCTCACAGACATGCTACGGGTGCGGTTCAAGGGTGTTGTAGACCCAGCAGCCAGGTTTATCGATCGCTTGGGGGTTACGCCCAACATGCTCACGTTAACCGGCCTGGTGGGCAACATCGTGGCGGCGTTCTTTCTCTCCCAGGGTTCATTGATGATCGGCGGCTTGATCATTTTGCTCGTGGGCCCGTTGGATGCATTGGATGGCGCCCTGGCGCGCCTTCGTGACGAACCTTCTCGGTTTGGAGCCTTCTTCGACTCGGTAACCGACCGATATTCAGAGTTGTTTATCTTCGGCGGATTGATGCTTTATTACGTCCAGCGCGGCGACTGGCTCTGGGCCAGCGTGGTATACGCCGCGGTAGCGGGTTCGATCCTCGTTTCCTATACTCGCGCCCGTGCGGAAGGAGTGGGTTATTCAGCCAAGTGTGGGCTGCTAACCCGGGCCGAGCGCTTCATCATCCTGATCCCCAGTTTGATTTTTAACTTTGCAGAAATCGGGCTCACGTTGATCGCGGTTTTTGCGAACTTCACTGCTTTACAACGGATTTATCACGTCCATCAACAAGCTCGAGAATGACAAAACGATTTACGAGGTATTCGTTATGACCATTGATGCGCAAGGTATTCACATTGGCTTTCTCTACTTTCGTTTCTACGGCATGATCATCATGTTTGGGGCGGTCGTGGCGGCGTGGCTGGGGCAGCGCATGCTGCGCAGAATGGGCCAGGATCCCGAAATTGTCTGGGACGGCTTCTTTTGGGTCATCATCTTCGGTATTATCGGCGCCAGGATCTATCATGTGCTGACCCCTTCGAAATACTCGGGTATCACAACCGAATACTACCTGCGAAATCCGTTGCAGATTCTGAAAATGTGGGACGGCGGACTTGGTATGCCAGGGGCGCTCATCGGGGGCGCAATCGGGATCTACATCTTCGCCAGACGACGGGGTATCTCCTTTGCCATGCTGCTGGATGCTGCGGCGCCGGGTGTTGCGCTGGCGCAAGCCATCGGCCGGTGGGGAAATTTCATCAACCAGGAGTTGTACGGCCAACCGACGGATGTGCCGTGGTGTATCAAGATCGATCCGATTCACCGCCTACCGGGGTATGGAGATTTCGAATGTTTTCATCCGCTCTTCCTGTATGAATCGATCTGGAACTTGCTGAATGCGGTTCTTCTGCTGTGGATATTTCGCCGGTACCGGAAGAAGCTCATGAAAGGGGATTTATTCCTGATCTACATGATTACCTACCCGATCGGGCGCTTCTTGCTGGAATATATGCGCTTGGATTACGTTCAGATCGCAGGGGTCAATTTCAATCAAGCCTTGATGCTCGTCGTGGCGCTCCTGGTGTTTGCCTTTCTGGTCATCCGACATCGCCGCAAATCGAGCACGACCTGAATCCACCCCCCTGACCGCTTAGCGTTTCACTCTCGAGTAGGGGATCGTTCTTCATTCGGTCGAAGATCGATCCCCCTTTACTTTTCGGCCATGCGCAGGCGCATCTGAAAAATGGGACGTTCTACCTGATTGTGAGCGTCTCTCCATGCTGATATACTTCATCGCACAGGGTAGGTAACGGCGATGATTGAGACGTTTAATTTAACCAAGCGTTTTGGTGACCTTACGGCGGTCGACGATCTCTGCCTTCGTGTCGAACCAGGAGAAGTGTTGGCGCTGCTCGGGCCAAACGGCGCGGGCAAGACGACAGCCATACGGATGATTGCCTCGATCCTGCAGCCCACGAGCGGCCGTGCCGTCATTCTCGGATTTGATTCAATCGACCAGGCGGTTGAGATTCGCCGTTCCATTGGGCTGCTCACCGAACATCACGGTCTTTACACGCGCATGCGCGTTGCCGAGTATCTGGATTTTTTCGGCAGGATATACGCGCTTTCCCCGGAGGTCATTAACGAACGTGTCGAGGATTTGCTGAAACGATACGGTTTGGCTGAAGCGCGAGAGCTGCGTCTGGGGCATTACTCCAAGGGAATGCGCCAGAAATTGGCGCTGGTGAGGGCGATGCTTCACGATCCGCCTGTGTTACTCTTGGATGAACCGACATCGGCGATGGATCCCGCGAGCGCGCATTTGGTACGGGAAAGCATCCGCAGTTTGCGTTCGACCCGGCGCACGATCATCGTATGTACGCACAACCTGCACGAGGCGGAACTGCTTGCAGATCGGATTGCCATCATTCGCAAGGGAAAGATCATCGCGGAAGGCAGTCCGGCGCATTTAAAGCGATCATTACTCGGTTCTCCCGTGTGGGAGCTGCGTGTAGCCAATTCCCTGGACGGTGCAGTTAGCGTTTTCCCGGCGGGTCTGCAGCCCGTTGCAAGCGGCGAAAATTGGCTGCGTTACCAGACGGATGATCCGGAAACGGACAATCCTCGCATTCTGCGAGCGATGATGGAGGCCGGATTATCCGTCGTGACGCTCGCGGAAATCGAACGCAGTCTGGAAGATGTGTACTTGCAGGTTGTCGGCAGGGATGGGGTTTCGATGGTGGAGGGCACGTGACTCAGAGGTTAGGCCACATGCGCAACACTTTCTACGGCGCCCGGCTCATCGCCAGCCGTGAGATACGCGACCAACTGCGGGATTGGCGCATACTAGCCCCGATCATCCTCTTGACGTTGTTCTTTCCGCTGTTGATGAATTTCACCGCCGGACAAGCCGTGGATTTCGTCGCCCGATACGGTGCGGATATCATCGGCGACCGCCTCATCCCCTTCTTGCTCATGGTCGTCGGTTTCTTTCCGATCTCCATTTCACTCGTCATCGCCTTGGAAAGCTTCGCTGGTGAACGTGAAAGACTTTCCCTTGAGCCATTGTTGGCGACACCCCTTACCGACAGTCAGCTCTATCTGGGCAAGATCATCGCCTCGATTATTCCGCCGCTGGGCGCGGCTTTTCTGGGTATTAGCGTATACCTGCTTGGATTGGTTATCAGCATCGGTTGGAAGCCTGATGCGTCTCTCTTGATGCAGATTCTTACCCTCACAGCCGCGCAAGCGTTCGTGATGGTCAACGGCGCCGTGGTGATTTCTACGCAGACGACATCCGTTCGTGCGGCGAATTTGTTGGCCTCGTTCATCATCGTCCCCATGGCAGAGTTGATCATCGCTGAGAGCTTGATCATGTTCTGGGGAATCTACAGCGCGCTCTGGTGGATCGTCGTGGCGTTGGTCATGATCTCGATCGTACTGAGCCGCATGGGGCTACGCTTGTTCAATCGGGAAGAACTGCTGGGAAAAGAGATCGACGTGATCGATGTGCGTCGCCTGATGCGGCATTTTCGGCGCGCCTTCGTTGGCAGTGCCACTTCGATCCCGCAGTGGTTCAAGGATGTTTTTTCAACTTCTCTACGCCAGTTGAAGTGGTCTATTTTAATCACCGCGGGCATACTCGTGCTGGGCTTCGTCATTGGATTATCTTATGCAGAACGCTACGTACTTCCACCCGACTTAATTAAGCTCGATGCAGTAGGTCAGGGATTGGAAACCCGCATGCGTGAATTTGGCTTACTCACGGAGCGGGGATTGGTGTGGATACTTTGGAATAACGTTCGTGCGTTGATTATTTCGACGCTGCTGGGCAGTTTCACGCTCGGTGTTTTGGGTCAAATTTTGCTCATGGCACCGTATGGAATTACGGGGTATCTTACGGGAAACGTCATACTCGCCGGTGGAGAACCGTTGCGGTTTCTTGCAGCACTGATCCTGCCGCATGCCGTTTTCGAATTTCCGGCTGCAATCATTGCCGGTGCGGCGATTTTGCAACTCGGGCTGGCTGCCCTGAGCATTCCCAAAGGGATGTCTTTGAGTGAGGGTTTTGTCACAGCACTTGCGCACCTATTTCGGGTTGCGCTCGGAATCGTGCTGCCCTTGTTGGTAGCGGCCGCCGTCGTGGAGGTTTATGTGACCCCGCGAATAGCATTGTGGCTTTTGGGGTGATCATCTGATGAGCCGATTAATCATACTCGGAAGTTCATGGGCTGTGCCTGTAGAAGATCATGCAAACACTCACATGGCCATTGAGGGGGAAAAGGATGTTGTGCTCATTGATTCTCCGGGAACTCCGAGCGTGCGTCTCGCTCATGCAGGGATTTCTTTCGACCAGGTTCAGGATTTAATCCTGACCCATTTTCACCCCGATCACGTTGGCGGCGTGCCGCTGCTGTTGATGAACATGTGGATGTTGGGTAGAGAAAAGCCGCTGAACATCTACGGATCGCATCATTGTCTGGAACGAATCGAAGATGTGATGGGGTTTTTTCATTGGGAAACCTGGCCGGATTTTTTCCCCGTTTCTTTCCATCGCTTGCCGGAGCGGGAACGCATCCCGGTGCTTGAGAAGCAGGACTTTCGAATCTTCGCTTCGCCGGTGCGCCACGTCGTCCCTACGATCGGGCTTAGGATCGAAAGCACTGCCGGTGGACGAATCATCTCCTATTCCTGCGATACAGAACCCTGTCCTGCGGTGGCGCGCCTGGCGGCCGGGTCTGATGTTCTCATTCATGAAGCGACTGGGGCGATCGTGGGACATTCTTCCGCATCGCAGGCCGGCGCGATTGCGCGCGAGGCAGGCGTGAATCGGCTGGTATTAATTCATTACAAAGCGGGGAAAATCCAATTGGAAAAGCTCATCGATCAAGCGCGTGAGACGTTCTCGGGTGAGGTCGTTCTGGCAGAAGACTTCATGGAGATCGACCTTTAAAACGAAACCCCGCGATTCCTCGAGTTTGGAACGACAAAATCAGGCTTCCACAGGTTTCAGCGTAACGTGTAGATAATGGAATTCGCCGCGCGGCGGTACCAGGGAAATTACTTCGACGACGGAGTACCGGTTCTTGTCCAGCGTGACCTGATCGCCTGGCTTGGGTTCGCTTTCCGTATTCGTGATGCCTCCCGGGTGTTTTCCCCCTAACACTACGTAACTCACTTTGTATACTTTCGCCACGGTTGTTCCCTTTATCGATGCGAAAAATGACTATGTCTCAGCTTGAACGATAGGTCTGCGGCAATGTTCCGCATGACGGTGTAGCCCAGGTGATGGTTGCTGTCACATAATCGATCGAAATCGTCCCTCTGGATAACTTGAACGATGGTTTCATCTGAAATGGCGCGGACCGTTGCAGAGCGCCGCCCGCGATCCACGAGTGCCATTTCACCGACGATTTGACCGCGGCCCAGATTTACGACGGTCTTGGGCGTAGAGTCTGTCGTAGAGTCCTTACGCAGCACTTCGACGAAACCGTCCTGAATGACAAACAGTTCGTCGCCCGGATGTCCCTGTTCGGTGATTAGATCACCGGCTTTGAATGTGCGCTGGTGGCAAATTCTCAACACGGAATCTAATTCGTCCTCAGAGAGACCCTCGAAAAGTTCGACACTTTTCAGCACTGCAATCGGGTCCATAATGACCTCCACGACCATCGACGTTCATTGATATCGTCGCCCTGCTCAATCACTATTCTACAGTATGTTTTTCGGGACTCAAAATCATCCTGGAGAGAAGCGTAGCGGAGGAGGTGCCATGTGGTAGAATCATGCAGAATTAGATAAATTCTATCGATAACTTGCACCGATTTGCGTCAAGAGGCTTATATCCATCGAAAACTCCGATTTACCAACCTCGGATGGGCTGCAGTGCTGCCGAGGCGCGGGGGCTTGACTGAGAGTAGCTGTGATGAGCCATCCACATGTCTGGCGACCACCGACGGACATCTATGCAACGGATAATACTTACGTCGTCCTGGTCGAAATTGCCGGGATGCGAGGGGCGGATTTCTCCGTTACTTTCGACCGCAGGCGTCTGATCGTCAAGGGAAATCGCTCCGACACCAGCGCGCGAAAAGCGTACCATCAGATGGAGATCGCCTACGGTGAATTCGAGGTGGAAGTCGTGGTTCCGAGTGCCGTTGACGTCGAATCAATCGAAGCTACATACAATGACGGTTTTCTGCGTGTGATTTTGCCCATCAGCAAGCCGCAGAATATCGAGATTGATTGATCGTGTGCGGAAGATGAACGAGGCTATAAATGTTGAGTAGCAGTTGGGATCCGTCGACGTGGGGACGGTCATCGCAAGACGATGTCCGGCGATATCCGCTGTGGCTCGATGAGCCGGAATCGGAGAACAGCACGGCGTCGGTTATAAAGGTTAAGCAGCTGGACGATAGCGATTCGTTGGCAAATCCGGATTTTGCAGAAATCCCGGATGAGCTGCCCATTCTGCCGCTGCGTGGCGTTGTTGTCTATCCCCACACATCGCTGCCGTTGAACATCGGCCAGCCCCGTTCGATCAAACTGGTCGACGATGTCGTCAGTTCCAAGCGGCTAATCGGGCTCGTGGCTGCTAAGAATCCGGATCTCGAAACACCGGGTCCGGAGGATTTGTACCGCATCGGCACAGTGGCGGCCGTGCAACGTTTGTTCCGCACCTCCGAGGGAACAATCACGATGATCGTTCGCGGAGTTGCGCGCTTCGAATTGGGCGAATTTACCGAGCTTGAACCCTATTTAAAAGCCAAGATTCGTTTGTCCCCTGAAGTGATCGATGAGGGTGTAGAGATCGAAGCGCAGGTGCGGGCGGCGAAGGATCAGTTTCAACAGATCGCTGAAATTGCCCCATCGCTGCCGCAGGAAATCCTGGGCAGCATTCTGATCCTCGATGATCCCCTTCACGTGGCCTACACCATCGTGAATTACCAACGTCTCGATCTCGAAGAAGCCCAGGCGATTTTGGAAGAAAACTCGACCATCGCCAAACTGCAGCGTGTGAATTCCCTTCTCAGCCGCGAAGTGGAAGTTTTGTCGCTGGGCCAGCAGATTCAGAACGAAGCCCGGACGGAGATCGACAAGGTGCAGCGGGAATATTTCCTGCGCGAACAGTTGAAAGCGATACAACGGGAGCTTGGAGAGGGTGACGAGCAAACGGCGGAGGTCGACGAGCTGCGCAAACGGATCGACGACGCCAATTTGCCGGAGGAAGCCGAGAAACAAGCACGCCGTGAACTCGATCGCATGTCTCGTCTACCGACAGCAGCCGCAGAATACGGCGTCATTCGAACCTATCTCGATTGGATTGTCTCGCTGCCCTGGGACAAGACGACGGAAGATAATTTAGACCTCGAATACAGCCGTCATGTGCTGGACGAAGATCATTATGGCCTGCAGGACGTGAAAGAGCGCATCCTCGAGTATCTCGCAGTTCGTAAACTGAAATCCGAACGTACGGAAGAGTTGGAAGCCATTCCCGAGGACGAAATCCGTCGCCAGCGCGAAGGTGTGATTCTGTGCTTTGTCGGGCCTCCCGGAGTCGGAAAAACATCCTTGGGCAGGTCGATTGCACGTGCGATGGGGCGAAAATTCATCCGCATGTCCCTGGGCGGGCTGCACGACGAAGCAGAAATTCGCGGTCATCGCAGGACGTACATCGGCGCGATGCCGGGACGCATTCTGCAAACCATGCGCCGGGTGGAATCGCGCAATCCTGTCTTCATGTTGGATGAAGTGGACAAGTTGGGCCGGGATTTTCGTGGCGATCCGGCCTCTGCGCTATTGGAGGTCCTGGATCCCGAGCAGAATCGAGAATTTCGCGACCATTATATCGACATTCCCTTCGATCTCTCTGAAGTGATGTTTATCACGACGGCAAATTGGCTGGAAACCATTCCGGCTCCGCTGCTCGATCGCATGGAGGTTATTCGTCTATCGGGATACACGGATCACGAAAAACTGGAGATCGCTCGCGGTTACTTGATCCCGCGCCAGATTCGAGAGAATGGTTTGCGTCAGGAAGAGATTTCGTTTACGGACGAAGCCCTCGAGACAGTGATCCGTTTCTATACGCGTGAAGCGGGGGTACGAAATCTCGAGCGAGAGATCGGACGGTTGTGCCGTAAAGTGGCCACGAATGTAGCTGAAGGCACGCTCGAACAAGCGGCCATCACCAAGGATCAAGTGCGCGTATACCTGGGTAAACCGCACTATCTCGGAAGTGAAGAATTGGCTGATCGGACTTCGGTTCCAGGAGTGGCGACCGGCCTAGCGTATACGCCGGTGGGCGGCGATGTTCTCTTCATCGAAGCGACGGCGATGCCTGGTAACAAACAATTCCTGCTGACCGGATCTTTGGGACAGGTGATGCAGGAATCCGCCCGTGCGGCGCTTTCCTACGTGCGTTCCATGTCGGGCGAATTGTCGTTGGACGATAAATTTTGGGAGAAGCACGATATCCATCTTCACGTCCCTGCAGGTGCCCAGCCGAAAGACGGCCCGTCAGCCGGTGTGACGATGGCGGTCGCGCTGGCCTCGTTGGCCACCGGCATCCCCGTCCGCTCCGATGTCGGCATGACCGGTGAGGTCACGCTGCGTGGAAAGATACTTCCTATCGGGGGCGTGAAGGAAAAAGTGCTCGCGGCACACCGGGCTGGTCTGAAGACCGTTTTACTACCACCTCGCAACGAGATGGATTTGGAAGATGTTCCGGAGGAAGTTCGCAAGGAAATCAAGTTCGTGTTCACGGATACCGTCGCGGATGCGGTTAAAGCCGCCCTGGTGGATCAAAAGAAACCGGCTCCGCGAAAGACGAGCAAGAAGTCGAATTCAAAATCGAAAACGACGAAAAGTATGTCGAAATCCGAACGGAAAACGACGAAACGGACTTCAAAAACCGGCAGCAAGGTTGCGTAATGCCGTTTCCTCTATGGAGAAAGGTGAGTCCGACATGCCCCACAAAGTACTGATCATCGATGACGATCGAACCATGGTCTCACTGCTGAGGACGCTGTTGGAGATGGATGGTTTCGATGTGGCCGAAATCGGTGATTGGGGGACGATCCTTGAAACGGTACGCACTGAAATGCCGGATTTGGTGATCATGGATTATTTTCTGCCCCAGCAGGAAGGCCTCGACCTTGTGGTAGGTATGCGGAAAGATCCCCATCTTGCGGAAATTCGTATTATCATGACGTCTGGAATGGACATGTCCGAGCAGTGTTTGGCTGCCGGTGTAAACGATTTTTTACTCAAACCGTATACACCAGATCAATTATCGGCGAGCATTAGTGCGAATTTGGTATCGCCATAATTGCGCTGGATAACTAGGATTATAAATTTAAGTAGGAGATAGAAAGTATTGTGACGAAGCAAAAAGGAAAACGTTCTTCGCGGCAGTGGCATCTTGTTGATTTGCATTTGCATACTCCGGCTTCGAGTGATTATCAAGAGCCGGAGATTACCAATTTAGACATCCTGCGTCGGGCTGTTGGCCGAGAGTTGGATGTGATCGCCTTTACGGATCACAACACCATCGCCGGATACCGGAATATGCAGGAAGAGATCGCTCAACTCGAGTTACTGGAGGGCCTTTCGCGATTGACCGACGAAGAGCAGGAAACGCTGAGAGAATATCGAGTACTGTTGAAGAAGATTTTGGTGCTCCCCGGGATTGAATTCACCGCAACTTTCGGTTTTCATATCCTGGGGATATTCCCGCCGGAAAAACCGGTTCGAGAGCTGGAACATCTTTTACTCAACCTGAATATCCCGGCCGATCAACTGGACAAAGGCTCGGTGACGGTCGGTGCGAGCAGCGATGTGCTGACCGCGTATAAGGTGATCGATGAGGCGGGTGGAATGGCCATCGCGGCTCACGCCAACTCTACCAACGGCGTCGCCATGCGCGGATTCAGCTTCGGTGGCCAGACGAAGATCGCTTACACCCAGGATCCGCACTTAATGGCGCTTGAGGTGACCGACCTGGCCAAAAAAGGCCGTCGTTCAACGGCGGCATTTTTCAGCGGCACCAAGCCGGAGTACCCGCGCCGGATGCACTGCATCCAGGGCTCGGATGCGCATCGTTTGCGCAGCGATCCACAGAATAAGAAGAATTTAGGCGTTGGCGACCGGGCCACGCGGATGTTACTGTCCGAAGTCAGTTTCGAGGCACTTAAGGATCTTTTTACCAGCAATGACTTCGCACGCACGCGCCCCCATTGGCCGACGGAAAAAGTAGAATACGATTTCGTTCGGCAGGCGCGTGAAGAAGGTCCGAGTATCATTCAGGATTTCCACGAAAGCATGACCGTACGCGGCGGCAGATTGTATGCCGTCATCGCCGACGTGTGCGCTTTCGCAAACACCAATGGTGGAACGCTGTTCATCGGCATCGGGGTAGATACGAAAAAGGAATCCCAGGGCATTTTACGTCCTTCTACTTCGATCTCCCAGCTGCAGCAGGAACTGGCAAAACGGATCCATCCGCCACTTTCTTGTGAAGTGGATGTCCAGGAGAGCCAGGAGAAGAAGATCATCCGCGTTTTGGTACCCCGCGGTGACGACCCGCCCTATGCTGTGGACGACAACAAGATCTACGTTCGGGATGAAGCCGATACGGGTCTCGCGGTCCGGGATGAAATCGTGCAACTGGTTCTGAGTGGCCAAGGCCGCCGCATCCACGAAAAAGCTGCGGAGGTGAAAGCGCCAAGTGACAAGGACACCGTGGAGGGCGTCACCCCTCCGAGAACGGGTGTCGAAGTCGTGGAATCCGAGGAGCGGAATGGGGTGCGTTATTACACCATGCGCGATCTGCGCAACGGAAACGTGGTCAAAAACGTCACCCAGACCTCAGCGCGGCGTTTGTGGCACTACGCAATCAAGCAGGTCATGAGCCTGCCGCAGGACCTGAACAAAGCTCCCATTGCGTGGCAGGGTGACATAGGAGTCTTGCACGAACAACGTCGCGGCAAACGCAAACGCTACGATCTCGCCCAACGCACGCCGAGCGGAATTCGCGTCTATTTCGGGGTCACGGAAGACGGCATCGAAGACGAATGGAAGCGGCTTGTGGGGGTCGACGGCGAGTAGGCTGCAGCGTAGAGCATGACGACTGTGTACCTGGACAGGCCGCTTGACAGCCGCAGCTTGCAGGGAAGTCTCAACAAGCGGGAATCTTTCTCGCTAGCGGATGGGGAAAAATCTTCTCATGAATGTAGCAATCCTCACCGTTTCGGACCGCACCGCTCGGGGAGAGCGGGATGACCGCTCGGGTCCTGAGTTGGGTAAGCGGATCGAAGTTCAGGGCTGGCGATTGGTCCAATCGCAGGTGATTGCCGACGATCGCGAAGGCGTCGAGCGGCTGTTGCGCGACTGGTCGGATTCGGGGGACGTAGATCTGATCCTGACCACGGGCGGAACGGGTTTTTCTGCCCGCGATCAAATCCCAGAAGCGACTCGGGCGGTTGTAGAACGTCTTGCCCCGGGAATTACGGAAGCGATGCGTGCCTATGGGATGAAGATCACGCCGCATGCGATGCTTTCGCGCGCGGTGGCGGGCATCCGGGGGAAAACGCTCATCGTCAATCTGCCCGGCAGCCCGCGTGCGGCGTTGGAGAATCTGGAAGTAATCTTGCCCGCGCTGCCGCATGCAGTCGAGCTGTTGAGAGGTTCTCCGCATTCGGAAGCGGGGCACCGTTTTCCCGGATCGAAATTGCAAGCGTAATCTGGTTTTCATTTTCGCTTTACTTGCCTCTGGAATGTCTGTCGGCTGCAAAACTGATTTCCTGACAGGACCACGATTTCCGCAACGATCCACACAATTGGGCTGTGCAGCCTATCTCCATCAATGGGGCAGTTGACTCCTGTCCGATTCAATTAATGGTCACATCGGGTCTCATTAGTCTGTTATAGGTCAATGAAAAGGTCAGTGTAATAGTTCAATAAAAATGTCAG
>CAYYVY010000024.1:0-45035 GCA_964475265.1 uncultured Anaerolineaceae bacterium
CAGCGGTTTTCAAGACCGCCGCCTTCGTCCACTCGGCCATCCCTCCGGGTTGAAAAGGGTCTCCCTTCCCGAGCGCCCGCATTGTATCATGCGCCTATGGCAGTGTCAAAGAATTACACTTCCAGGTACCTCATCATAATGGATACTGCATTCTCATGCCTACCTCCACACCTGATAAAGACCCAACCGGCCACCTTCGCCGTCGCTGTAAAACGTGTCCAGGACCCGGAATCCCGTCGTCTGTGCCAATTGTTTCAATTCATCTTCGCTGAAGTGATGCACGTAACGCAGTCCCTGTCCGCCGCGCTTCCAGTCCAACAACGCGTCTCCAGGATCCACGTCGGCTTCTGCGATCCCGATCTTCGACCACGGCAAGATGCGTTTTTGCAGCCGTTCGCTCTCGGGGAAATTCCAGTTTGACAAGGTCAACTTGCCATCATTGGATAGCAAGCCACGCACCTCGCGCAGAATTCGAATGCGCAAGGCATTACCGGGGATGTGGTGCAGCACGGCAAAGGCGAAAACCCGATCGAAGGTCGAGGCTAGATCTTTGAACCACCCGGGTTCGGTAAGATCGGCGTGCGTGAAATGTGCCCTGGGATGCGAACAGTTCGCGCGGGCGATTTCGAGTAACCCCAAACTGCTGTCGATCCCGCAGTAAACGCCCTTGTGGCCGCGCCGGCCGAGTTGACGCGCCACCTCCCCGTTGCCGCAGCCCAGGTCGAGAATAGAGTCGGATTCCGCCACTTCGTCCAGTGTGCGTGCCACACCCGATTGCAGTCGGGCGCGAGTCTCGGCGAAAGAGGCGGCGAAGGTTTGGTAGAATCCTCGGTTGAGACGTATCAACCGATCGATTACGTCGTCTCGCATAATGGGATTATACGTGATGGAAGGCGATCAGGCTTGGCAAGAAGCACGTGAATATTCCGCCGAACAGCTTCGACAGGCGCGCAAGATTCTGGATGAAGTCCTCGAAGGACGTACCGTGCTGGAAGCCATCCGAGGGAATCCGCTCCCTTCGGGTGGATATGTGGGAAAACCGATCATCGTGCAAGTCTATCGCCGGCTCGTCGAGCAGGGGGAGATCGACGAAGAACCGTCCTTGCTGTCGCGCATCCGCATGAAGCCGGGGCGCACCCTTTCGGGCGTGACGACGGTCACTGTGATGACCAAGCCCTATCCATGTCCCGGAGAATGCATTTTCTGTCCGACGGATGGGCGCGTTCCCAAGTCCTACCTGCCGGACGAGCCCGGCGCCATGCGCGCCGTACATCATGCCTTCGATCCCTACGATCAGACCCATGCGCGTATCGAGGCGTTGGAAGCCATCGGACATCCTACGGACAAGATCGAGCTGCTTATACTGGGCGGAACGTGGAGCGCTTACAAAGCGGATTACCAGGAATGGTTCCTGAAACGCTGCCTGGATGTGATGAACGGTTTTGAATCGGCCTCCCTGGCGGAGGCCCAGACCGCCAATGCGGCTGCGCCACACCGCAACGTGGGTCTGGTGATCGAAACGCGCCCCGATTCGATCGACCGTAAGGAAATCGCCCGACTGCGTGCTCTGGGCGTGACCAAGGTGCAGATGGGCAGCCAGAGCCAGGACGATCGCATCCTGGCGCTCAATCGACGCGGACATACCGTCGAGACGACTCGACTCGCGATGGGCTTGCTGCGAGCGGCGGGCTTCAAGACGGTGCTGCATTGGATGCCCAATTTACTCGGGGCGACGCTCGAATCGGATGCCGAAGATTTCGCCCGCCTCTGGGACGATCCCGGGTTACGCCCGGACGAAATCAAGATTTATCCCTGCCAATTGCTCGAAAACACTGAGCTTTACACCTGCTGGGAACGGGGCGAGTACACCCCGTACACCACGGAAGAACTTGTGAATTTGATCGCCGACATCAAACCGCTGATCCCGCAATACTGCCGGGTCAATCGCATCGTGCGCGACATTCCCTCCGACAACGTCGTGGCGGGGAACAAACGCACGAGTCTGCGACAGGACGTGCAGCGGGAGCTGAAACGGCGAGGCGAACGCTGCGAGTGTATCCGTTGTCGCGAAGTGCGTGGTCATCCGATCGATGTGGAGCGGGTCGATATTCAAGACGATGCTTATCCAGCAGGTGGCGCAGAGGAGCATTTCCTCTCCATCGTAACCTCGAACGATCGACTGGCGGGCTATCTGCGCCTCTCACTACCCGGTCCATCTGCGCCGGATAGCGGATTGAACGAATTGGCGCACAGCGCACTCGTGCGTGAGCTGCACATCTACGGGCAATCGCTGGAAGTCGGTGAAAATGCGGACGGTGCCGCCCAGCATGCTGGGCTTGGAACGGACCTGATGCAGCGCGCGGAAATGATCTCGCGTACAGCGGGCTATAAAAAATTGGCGGTAATTTCGGCGTTGGGAACCCGTGATTATTATCGGCGGTTGGATTATTCGTTGGTGGGAACGTATATGCTGAAGGAATTGAATTGACGCATAAACTCCTCCCCTGCAGCATTCCTGCAATACGAATCAGGGCTTCTAAATCTGCGTTCGGATTTACCCAAGTTGACATTCCTGCCATAATCCAGTAAATACAAATCGATACCGAGGCGAAGGAGTTTCGATTGTCCCAAGAGCACGACATTTCGTATGCGGAGCAAATTCAGGCTTTGAAGGAGATCAGTGCTGCAATTTCCTCCGACCGCTACATTGAGGACGTTTTGCGTCTCATCGTGACGGTGACTGCGCAGGCGATGAACTCCAAAGTATGTTCGCTCTGGTTGATCGAAGAGGACGAAAAGTGCCTGCGCGTGCGGGCAGCACAGACGATGAACAAGGATTATCTCAAGGAACGCAGCCTCGAATTAGGAGAAGGTGTCGTTGGGTTTGTGGCGCAGCGCGATGAGCCGGCGATCATTCCGGATGTCTTGAAGGAGCCGCGCTATAAGGAAAAGGATTTGGCAAAGAAGATGGGCCTGCGTTCCATGCTCAGCGTGCCCATGAAGGTCCGCGACAGAGTAATCGGCGTAATCAACTGTTACACGTCCTACGAACATGACTTCTCGGACACCGAACTGGATTTGTTGACCACCGTGGCCAACCAGGCTGCGATCTGTATCGAAAATACGGAATTAATGGTGCACTCGAAAGTCATCCAAGAAGAATTGGAGTCACGCAAGTTGATCGAACGTGCGAAGGGCATGTTAATGAAAGATTTTGGCCTGCAGGAAGAAGATGCCTTCCAAATGATCCGCAAGAAGAGCATGAATTCCCGCCGTTCGATGCGCGAGATCGCCGAAGCGATTATTTTGGCGAACGAATTGAACGCCTAGACCGGTTTCCCTATGATCACTTGACAAGCCGATTTTTTGATTTATCATACGGCTAACACAATGACGTGTTCAGCCGAGGTCATGCACGAGGAGACCTCGGCTCTCTTTGAAGAAGACTTTGAGTTAGGCAAAGACGCCCAACGGCAAGCAAGATCGCCGGGGTGTTTTTTTAATATCACTTGACGCTCGTGGGAGATCGTGATGGGCCAACTGTACGAAAAGGATATCAGCGGGTGCGGAATCGTCGGCTTTATGGATGAGAGCGGTAAGGTCATTCCTGGCGACCGCGTGATCACTGCCATGGTATCCATGCACGAGCGCGGAAACGGCCTGGGAGGCGGTTTTGCCGCTTACGGTATCTACCCGGAACGAGCCGAGTGCTATGCCTTTCATATGCTGCTCGACCATGCAGCCGCGAAGGCGGAGACCGAAGCTTATCTTCAATTGAATTGCTTCGTCGAATCGGATGAGCCTATTCCCACGCGGCGAAATGAGTATATTGTGGATGCTCCCATTCTGTGGCGCTATTTTGTCAAGCTGAAGCCGGAAGCGATCCAGAACGATGACGAAGAGGATACGATCGTTCGCATGGTGATGGACATCAACGCCAGGATCGAGGGTGCATTCGTCGCTTCTAGTGGCAAGAACATGGGGGTCTTCAAAGGAGTTGGCTACCCCGAAGACATCGGTGCGTATTATCGTCTGGATGAGTATCAAGCCTATATTTGGACGGGTCATGGAAGGTTTCCCACCAACAGCCAGGGATGGTGGGGCGGCGCGCATCCTTTCAGTTTGCTCGATTGGACCGTGATCCACAACGGTGAGATTTCCTCCTACGGCATCAACAAGCGTTATCTGGAGCATTTTGGCTATGAATGTACCTGCTACACGGATACGGAAGTCCTCGCATACCTGTTCGATTTGCTCATTCGCAAGCATCGCTTGCCGATCGAAATTATGGCGAAAATCGTATGTGCGCATTTCTGGGATGAGATCGAACGTATGGATGAAAAGCAGCGTGAAATGTTCCGTACGCTCAGGACCGTCTATGCCAGTGCGCTCGTGAATGGCCCCTTTGCCGTGGTTATCGGGCATGCCCACGGCATCGTGGGTTTGAGTGATCGCATGAAGTTGAGACCGCTGATTGCGGCGCGTGATGGCGACATGCTCTACATCGCCAGTGAGGATTCCGCCATTCGGGAGATCTGCCCGAAGCCAGAGAAGATCTGGATGCCGAGAGCCGGCGAACCGGTGATCGGTTTGTTGAAATCCGCGCAAGTGGGAACATCAGATTCAATGCGGCGCTTGGATTTGTTCCAAATGCAGTTGTCGAATTAGCGGTAGAAGAGAAGGCCTGGAACCGTGACATTATCACTTTATCCCTCCGAATTCCGAATAGAACGGAACACGGACCGCTGCATTGCCTGCCAGGTCTGTGTGCGTCAGTGCGCCAACGACTGTCACGCGTACGATGTGGATGACGATTGTGTGATCAGCGACGAACGCAACTGCGTCGGGTGTCATCGCTGCGCCACGCTGTGCCCGACGAATGCCATTACGATCATGCAGAATCCCATTCATTTCAAGTCCAACGCCAACTGGACGGCCCGGGTGATCAAGGACATCTACAAACAAGCGGAGTCAGGCGGCGTTCTCCTGACCGGCATGGGCTGCGACCGGCAACTGCCATCGTATTTCGATCGCATGCTGCTCAACGCTTCGCAAGTCACCAATCCGTCCATCGACCCGTTGCGAGAGCCGATGGAACTGCGTACCTTCCTGGGGAGCAAGCCCGAGCGTGTCATGCTCGAGCGCAAGGACGGCGGATACGATCTTACGACTCAATTGAGTCCGCAGTTGATGATTGAAACGCCCATTCTGTTTTCCGCCATGTCGTACGGTTCGATCAGCTACAACGCCTGTTTGGCGCTGGCGACAGCGGCGCAAGCAGTGGGCACGTTCTACAACACCGGAGAAGGCGGGCTGCATAAAGACTTCTATCCCTTCGGCACAAACACGATCGCGCAGGTCGCCTCCGGGCGTTTCGGCGTTCACGCCGAATATTTGGATGTGGCGGCAGCGATCGAAATCAAGATCGGTCAGGGCGCGAAACCGGGCATCGGCGGCCACCTGCCCGGCGAGAAAGTGAGTGAGGAGATCTCCAGGACGCGCATGATTCCGGTCGGAACAGATGCCCTCTCGCCGGCGCCGCATCACGACATTTACTCGATCGAGGATTTACGTCAATTGATATTTGCCTTGAAAGAAGCCACTGGCTATCGCAAGCCGGTGAGCGTAAAGATCGCTGCGGTTCACAACGTGGCGCCGATTGCCAGCGGGATTATTCGAGCCGGTGCGGACATCGTGGCCATCGACGGTTTGCGTGGGGGCACCGGTGCGGCACCGACCATGATCCGGGACCATGTGGGGATTCCCATCGAGCTGGCCATCGCCGCCGTCGACCGGCGGCTGCGCGAAGAGGGGATTCGCCATCGCGCTTCGATCATCGCCGGTGGAGGATTCCGCAACAGCGCCGACATCGTCAAAGCGATCGCGCTCGGCGCAGATGCGGTTTACATTGCCACATCTGCCCTCGTGGCGATGGGCTGCCATCTGTGCCAGAAATGCTACACGGGCAAGTGCAATTGGGGCATCGCCACCCAGGATCCGTACCTCACCAAGCGCCTCAATCCCAACATCGCCCAGCGGCGCTTGGTCAATCTGCTGCGGGGTTGGTCGCTGGAGATTAAAGAGATGTTGGGCGGGATGGGTATTAACGCAATTGAAAGTCTACGGGGCAACCGCGAGCACTTGCGCGGCGTCGGCATGACCCAGAGCGAGCTCGATATCCTGGGGATCAAAGCAGCCGGCGAAGCATGGTAGGCTGAGCCGTTCGGGAGAGGCGTATGAAGCGCATATACATCCACGAGGAGTACTGCATTGGCTGCCGCTTGTGTGAGATTCACTGCCTGGTGCGGCATTCCGAGTCGAAGAAAATCGTAAAGGCTTTCAAGGAAGAATTCCCGCGCGCCATGGCCATGCTCGTGGTTGAAGAGCAGGGATACCTTTCGTTTGCGCTGCAATGCCGCCACTGCGATGAAGCGCCGTGTGTGGAGGCCTGCATCACCGGCGCCATGCAGCGAGATGAAGAGACGAATGCCGTGTTGTGCGATGAAGATAAATGTGTAGGTTGCTGGATGTGCATCATGGTGTGCCCCTTCGGGGTGATCAAGCGGGATTTGGAGGAAAAGAAAGTCGCCTCGAAATGTGATTTGTGTTTGGGAGAGGAAATCCCGGTTTGCGTTCGCAACTGTCCGAACGAGGCGATCACTTTCGAAGAAAGGGTCGTCGCATGAACTACACGATCATCGGCAATTCCGCCGCGGCCATCGGTGCTGTGGAGGCGATCCGCTCTCAAGACAATGCGGGGGAGATCGTGATCGTCTCCAAGGAAAAATATCGGACCTACTCACGCCCCTTGATCACCTATCTGCTGGCGGGTCATGTAGACGAAGGGCGCATGTATTATCGCGACGAGGACTTCTACGAACGGAAGGGTGTACGCACCTTCCTGGGCAGAGAAGTGTGCAAGCTGGACGCCGTCGGGCGGCGTCTCGTGCTGGACGATGGTGCGCAGTTGGAATTCGAAAAGCTGCTCATCGCCACGGGTGGGTCTGCGGTCGTGCCGCAGATCGATGGCTCCCATTTGAGAGGGGTTTTCACTCTCATGGGATGGGACGACACCAGGGCGATACAAGGGTTCCTTGAAATGTATCCGGTATCACGAGTCGTGGTGATCGGCGGTGGGTTGATCGGGCTCAAGGCGGCCGAGGCGTTCGACGAACTCGGAATCGAAGTGACCATCATCGAACTCATGGATCGAATCATGAGCGCCAATTTTGACAAGAAAGCCTCAGAAATCGTCCAACGGCGGTTGACTCAAAGAGGAATCGCATTGGTCACGGGCAGCACGGTCGAGCGAATCCTGCAGTACAAGAATCGCATCGGCGGCGTCGTGCTCAAGGACCATCGGCGTATCGAGTGTCAGATGGTTGTGTTTGGCATTGGCGTCCGGCCTAATATTTCCCTGGTAGAAAGCACGCCGATCCAAACCGCCAAGGGCATTTTGGTCGATGAACGGATGCAGACGGCGGTCGAGGATATCTATGCTGCTGGCGATGTCGTCGAGGTGCGCGACATTCTGCTCAACAAAGTGCGTCCGATCGCTATTTGGCCGAACGCATACAAACAGGGTTGGGTTGCAGGGCACAACATGGCGGGGGGATGTAAAACGTACCCGGGCAGTTTCGCCATGAATTCCATCGAACTATTCGATGTTCCCACGATTTCCGTCGGCATACTGCAGGCTGAAGACAACGGTCTTGAGGTCCTTAAATACTTCGACCGAAAGCGGGATGCGTATAAGAAAGTCGTACTTCGGGATGGAGTCATTGTGGGCGCGATCATGGTGCGCGATATCGATCGGGCGGGAATTTACACGGGGTTGATTCGCGAGCAGATGGATGTGAGCAGTTTCCGCGATGTGCTTTTGAGCGAGGATTTTGGGTTGATTTCCCTGCCCAAGGAATACCGCAAGCATCTTGTGGAGGGCGAAGGGGTGTACTTATGAAGATCAACGCCAAAGACGTCCATTATCAAGAACTCAATGAAAGCATTCGCCAGGCTGTTGCGGCAGGAGAGCGGGACATTCGTCTGGATGGCGTGAACGGCCAACGCTACATCGGTGGAGGGTTGAAAGGTCAGGTACACCTCACGATAAACGGTGTACCGGGGAATGCGCTGGCTTCCTTCATGGATGGGCCTACGATCGAAGTGAGCGACAACGCGCAGGACGGTGTGGGCAATACGATGAACGCCGGAAAGGTGGTCGTCAGGGGAGACGCCGGCGACATCCTGGGATACGCCATGCGAGGCGGGAAACTCTTCGTGCGGGGAGACGTCGGTTACCGCGTGGGGATCCACATGAAATCCTACGAGGATAAACAACCGCTGATCGTAATCGGTGGCGGCGCAGGTGACTTTTTGGGGGAATACATGGCAGGGGGTCTCATCATCGTTTTGGGAATCAATCAACTGAACGGCCGTTCGTGCGTGGGGAATTACGTCGGCACTGGCATGCACGGGGGAACGATCTTTGTTCGCGGGGAAGTGCAGGAGTATCAGGTCGGGAAAGAAGTCGGCATTCGGGAACCGACGGACGATGACATGGCTGCGGTCGAAGAACATTTACGCGAATACTGTGCGGATGTGCGCTTGAAGGTGAACGACCTGCTTGGGGATCGATACACCAAACTCATTCCATTTTCGTCGCGTCCATACGGCAACCTGTACGCTTACTGAGTTTACTTCACTTCGTTGACTGTATGCCGCTCACTCATTCGATGTGCGCGGTTTTGCCCTTTTTGGATGCTGTAACGTGTGTGCCGTCATCGATCGCGGTAAAAGCCTCCGCGCCCTGTTCGATGATCCCGAAGGGATTGACGTTCGAGTACGCCTTGGGTGCCGATCCTTCGCTGACCGGAGTGGGTCCGAAGAAAATGCAGAATGCGTTTCCGGCAGGCCAATACCCCAATTCCCCAATTTGCATCACCTGGTGGGCATCTTCTGCCTCGGGAATAACGACGGGAATATCAAAATAGATTTCCTTGCCCCAGCGGTGGGCGATCCCCTCGAGTGGAAGCGCTTCCCAAATGGCTCTGGCGGTTTGATTTTCATATAAACGTGCGTAGGCGCGGACAGCACCGGCGCTGACGAGTATTTCATTCTCCATAGTAATTTTCCTCCCCTTCGGCTGGCGGTGGCTCGGTTGCGTCGACGATCTGCTGGCGATCAGACATTGCGCAGTATAGCACTTTGATTCGGGGGATGAAATCACGCCCGATCGCCTTCATTTGAGTGGGGAGCAGCGGTTGATGTTGTGCAACTCTTCCGTCCGATTCCTTCGGGATGCCGGGTAGTGTGGCTTTGTGGTCATAAAATTCGAACTCGACATAAATTACGGATTCATGTATTGGGAGTTTTTTCCCCTATGAAAAACAGGTAAAGAAATGGTTCAATAGATGTCCAAGCTTTTTCAGAGCCGAGTACGATCCTGTCCTGCCTGCGCCGGTAGGTCACCTCGATCGCGGAAATCGATCACTCGATAGGTTGTCACGTGGAGAATGGTCTTTTCAGGCCGCAAACTAGTCTCTACCTGGTTATAGGCTTCGGTTTGAGCCTCATGCTTTCGTTCGTCTTGGTGATGTCGCTCTATCCCACATTCACCCCCATGAACCTTGAACCAATCGAAGATGCAGTAATTCCACAAACCCAACTTCTTTCTTCCGACACGGTTCAAGAAATCGAGTTGGTGGTGAAATCTACACCAATGCCGCCCACAGGTAAGCTGTCAGCCATCGTCCTAGAATCCGACATGGAATCTGCCTCTCCCACGCAAGATTCCGTGCGCTTGGTCTTTGGGGGTGATGTGAGCGAGGGGCGTTGGGGAGACAATCCGGATTGGCACATCCCCTTGATCGAATCCTTCGTGAACTTGCTGCCGTTGCTGCGGGGCTCGGATCTCGTGTTCTTCAACGCGGAAGGTGGCTTGTGTGACCCATTCGAAGCCAGCGTTAAACTGAAACCCCGTGGCAGCAACGTCCTCTGGGTAATACCGGCTTCCCTGATCGATTTGCAAGCGGAACTTGGGGAGACGGCTTTGGTTATCGGTCAGGCCAACAACCATACGCTGAATCTGGGCGAAGCATGCATGCGCTACGGGAGCACGCAGCTGGCGGAGGCGGGGATCGGTGTTCTCGGCGCCGGCGATGATCTGGCTGCGGCGAGAGTTCCATACGTCTTTGAGCGTAACGGCACGGTGATTGGCATCTTGGCCTACGCCGATACCAATGTGATCATCGATGCGTGGGTGGCCAGCACAGATCATTCGGGCGTTGTGCCGATGGATGCGGACGTTCTTGCAGAGGACATGCAAGCGCTAAGACCGGATGTCGATTTTCTCATCGTCACCTTTCATAGCGGAAAGGAATTCGAGCAAGCCGTTACGGACAATCAAGTGCAATTTGCCCTGGCGGCTGTTCAAAACGGTGCAGATCTCGTCATCGGTCACGGCGCGCACGTCCCGCAAGGTGTTCTCCAGGTCGATGGCACCCCCATTTATTTCGGTCTGGGGAACGGCATGATGGATCAATGCTTTCCCCAGGACTACGCTTTTTACTCCAACGACGTGCGGAAGAACGTGTGGCTGGAAGTCGAGATTCGACAGTCCGAGTTGATTTCTGTGCAGGATCACGTTTTCTACTCTGCGCAGTGCATGGTGCCGAGCGTCGCCTCCCCCGGGATTCGCGCCGAAGTTGCCCACGCGTTCGAGCATATCCTCTTCATGGGGGATTGGCCCGTCCTCTCCAATCTGGGCATCGATGATTTCGTAAATGATGCCGCCTCCGACAACCTCGTAGACTAAAGCGATTTCCTCGCTGCTGTGCATGATCGTCGTTCGCGGCTCGAAGCGTCTGTGTTAATTTCCCCAATTCCTCGAAAATCGAAGCTCACGGAATTTATATGGGCGCCCCTGGTGCTGTGCCAGCGGGGCGGCACGCTGCGATATAATGTCCCTGACAGAGACACACGACACATTCTCAGAGGGTATTATCGATGGGTATGCACAGTGGTGGTTGGTGGTCTTACATCCGCTACGATGAGGACCAGGATCAACTGGAAGTCAGCCGCGCGTTGTTGCGCCGGGTAGCCGATTATGCTTCCCCGTACTGGCGGGGTGTTGTGGTCGTATTGATCACGATGCTGACAATCTCGCTGCTCATGCTCGTTCCGCCGTTGATCATCCGGGATTTGATCGATCACGCCATTCCACAAAAGGATCTTGTGCGCCTGAACCTGCTGGCGTTGGGAATGGTCGCAGTGCCTCTGGCGAATGGATTGCTTGGGGTCGTGCAGCGCTATGCCAGTGCAGGGATCGGAGAGGGCATCATCTTCGATCTGCGTCGATCCGTGTATGCGCATTTACAACGCATGAGTCTGCGGTTTTACACGAATACGCAGGTGGGCGAAATGATGTCCCGCCTGAACAACGATGTGATCGGCGCGCAGCGAGCCATTACCGGCACGCTGGTTACGATCGTCAGTAATATTTTTTCTTTAATCGCAACCTTAATTTTGATGTTTTCCCTCGAATGGCGATTGACCTTGCTGGGCATCGCCATTCTGCCGCTGTTTGTCTTGCCCGCGCGCCGGGTTGGCAGGGTGCTGCGAAGGATCGCAAGAGAATCGATGGATCTCAACGCGCGCATGAATGCCCGGATGAACGAAACGCTTAACATCAGCGGTGCGCTGTTGGTTAAGATTTTTGGGCGCTATAAGTCCGAGGTCGCTCAATTTGAACAACGAGCCGCAGGTGTGCGCGATATCGGTGTGCGCCAGGCTGTGGTAGGCCGCTGGTTCCATCTCGCCCTGAGTTTATCGGGTGCCATCGGGACGGCGCTGGTCTTCTGGGCGGGAGGGCATCTGGTGTTGGGCGGCACTTTCACCATCGGCACTATCGTCGCCTTCGGTGCTTACCTGAGCGACCTCTATGGTCCGCTCATGGCAATGACCAATGCACGGGTCGAGTTCGCCACTTCGATGGTCAGTTTCGAACGGGTCTTTGAAGTCATCGATTTACCGATTGAAATTAAGGATCGTCCGGACGCAATTTACCTCGAGAATTCAGAAGGCCACATTCGCTTTGAAGAAGTGTCTTTCAGCTATCGAGGTCCGCGCGAAGCGGCCGTCGGTCTGGAAGAAGTGCGCCGCTTCCGATGGGGAGGCCACGCTACGTATGTCGTCAAGCCTTCTGAGCGTACAGATGCTGCTACAGCAGCAGAAGAGGAGACTCGCTACGCGCTTCGGGATGTAAGCTTTGAGGTCAATGCGGGTGAGGTGGCGGCGCTCGTGGGCCCGAGTGGAGCCGGGAAAACGACGATCACTTACTTGATCCCCAGGTTGTACGACCCCACGCAGGGGCGCGTTTTGCTCGACGGGCACGACATACGCGATCTGGCGATTGATGCCTTGGCCGAGAGCATTGGCATGGTCACGCAAGAAACCTATCTGTTCCACACCACATTGGCGGAGAATCTTCGCTATGCCAAGCCCGATGCGACGCAAGCGGAACTCGAGAGCGCTTGCCGCGCGGCGAACATTCATAATTTCATTCATGCGCTGCCGCAGGGCTACGATACGGTCGCTGGCGAACGGGGTTATCGCCTTTCGGGCGGTGAAAAGCAACGCGTGGCCATCGCCCGCGTTTTATTGAAAGACCCGAAAGTGTTGATTCTGGACGAGGCCACCAGCCATCTCGATTCTCAATCCGAAGCGCTCATTCAACAAGCGATGGAAGTCGTGATGCAGGGCAGAACGTCCATCGTGATCGCGCATCGGCTCAGCACGGTCATCGGCGCAGACCAGATCCTGGTACTCGATGAAGGAAGGCTGGTCGAACGAGGGCGTCACGATGAATTGCTGTCCATGGGTGGGATGTACGCCCAATTGTACGAAACACAATTCAGGGTCGCAGTGTAAGCGTTAAATTGCTGCGCTTCATGCCATAGCAACCGAGGTGCACTCGCTCTTCGTCGTCTCGAATCCTTGCAAAATTCGTGCAACCTGTGGAAAATCCTTGCGTATAGAAAGTAGAAACGGTCACGGAAAAAGAGACAGGAATGTCTGATCGGACACAGGAACAGGAATGGATAAGTCTCGCCGTGATGGGCGACGATGATGCGTTCACCCGTTTGGTCGAGGCATACCAGGCGCCTGTCTACAACCTATGCTACCGCATGCTGGGTGACGGGGCGGAAGCAGAAGATGCGGCGCAGGAAGCCTTCATCAAGGCTTATCAGGGACTTCGCAGCTACGATCCTAACCGGTCGTTTACGACATGGCTGCTTTCCATCGCTTCGCATCATTGCATCGATCGCCTGCGAAGGAAACGCATTCTGACCCTGTCGTTAGAAGACTTGTTGCCAAGTCAGGAGAAGCCCGATAGCAAACTCAGCCCGGAAGCACTGGTCGCCCGTTCCGAGACCGAGGAATCGATACGTGTCTTACTGCATCAATTGGGAGACAAAGACCGCGCCGCGATCATATTACGGTATTGGTATGAGATGACGTATGAGGAAATATCGCAGACGCTTTCCCTGAGCGTTTCGGCCGTGAAAAGCCGATTGCACCGAGCTCGTCGTGAGGTAGCGAAGCAGTGGATGGAGCAGGAAAACAGTCTTTTTACGACGCGAGGTAGACATGATGAAGCATCAGCCCTTTGAGAAATGGTTGTGCGAGCAGGATGCGCTCTCTGGAACTGAAGCGCAATTGCTACAAGACCATCTTGCGTCCTGTGCGCGCTGTGCGACCTTTGCAGATTCACTGCGTGCCGTTGAAAACCGGTTCAACGACGCAGCAACATTGTCGCCCCAACCGGGATTCACGAAGCGCTGGCGTGCACGCTTGGCACGGCAACGGAAAATCGAGCGCCAAAGAGAGACCACATCATCCATTGCAACGCTCTCGGTAGGTCTGTTTGCGCTGCTGCTGGTTCTCGGTGCCCGGCTTTTACCGCTGCTTCAATTGGTTGCACCACAATTTATCGCCTGGTTCGAGAACGTCTCCGATGTTCTTGTTCATTTGAATCTGGCCAGGGAAATTCTGGCTACGATCTTGGAGAGTACGATCACCAGCATTCCACTGGGTTATCGGATTGCAATACCTTTCGTTTTATTCACGATGTTTGCCTTGTGGTTTACATCGATGTATCGTCTCGGCATTTTGCCGGTTCGTAGGAGGTTACAAGATGAAACGTTTACTTAAAGTAGTGTGTTTGATCGTCCTGCTGACTTTTGCTCTTCCGACGCCCGCATTTGCAAGCGAGTCTTCGGATGGTCGTGTCGTTCTTGGCGGCACCTATCGCCTCGAAAGCGGCGAGATCCTCGATGGAGATCTGGCTGTCATCGGCGGGGCGGCGTACCTGGAGGAGGAGTCCCGCGTCACGGGATCGGTCCTCGTGCTGGGCGGCAACCTCGAGGTTTACGGTCAGATCGATGGCGATGTGATCATCGTCGGAGGAAATACCAATCTCGGTCCAGCTGCGCTGATTCGAGGCGATGTGGCTACGCTGGGCGGAAATGTAAACGCAGGCACGGCACAGATCGAGGGTGAAGTCATCAGCGGCACGGATTTTGCCATCCCTTACGATTTTAAGAACTTCGAATTTAATTTCGATCAGTTCGCTGTTCCTGTGATGCCAAACCTTGCGATGAGTATTGAGGCGCGGGTAATCTCGTATCTTTTCATGAGTTTCTTGATGACGGCGATTGCGGTTATGGTAGTGTTGTTCTGGCCGAAACCTACTCGAACAGCGGCTGAAGTTGTGATCACCAAGCCCGCTGCAGCCGGGGGAATGGGATTACTGACCATTTTCGTGGTCATGCCTGTGTTGACACTTCTCGTCATCACAGTCTGCTTGATCCCGGTTTCGCTCTTCGGTTTGCTGGTATTCGGTTTGGCGTGGGTCTTCGGTATCGTTGTACTCGGCTATGAGGTGGGGAACCGACTCGAAAAGGTGTTGAATCAGGATTTTCAGCCGGTATTGTCCGCGGGGTTGGGTACACTCGTGCTCAGCCTGGTCGTCGGGGGTGTGGCGTTCATCCCGTGTATCGGTTTTCTTTTCTCCCTCTTGGTAGGCGCTTTCGGACTCGGTGCGGTCCTGCTGACCCGTTTCGGTACACGGACCTATCCTTACATCGAGCCTGAATTCAGCGCTCCGAGCCTGGTTGAAGAGACGGGACCACCATCCGAACCTGCCCCGGACACATCCGAGGAGGACAAGGATCAGTAAGACCACGGACATCTACAAAAGAAGCGTGGGTAGGATGCTTTCGAGATTGGATCCTTCCCCATAGCGCTCAGTGCGCCGTAAAGAATCACAGGGGAGTGATTCACGATCACTCCCCTGTGATTCCCGGCCGATGCATCTAGATGGAGTCTGCGATTCACGCTTGTGTACTTCTTCCACCGCTGAACCTTAAAATTTTATATATTAATGTCGGAAAACTAGCGCGACCCTTATGGGATGCGCTATAATGCCTCACATCCTCAAGGACTCAGGTTGCTGATGTCATTTGTCCACTTGCACGTACATTCTGAGTATTCCTTGCTGGATGGCCTGAGCCGTATTCCGAAATTGGTGCGACGAGCGGCTGAACTCGATATGCCGGCCATCGCCCTGACGGATCACGGCGCCATGTTTGGGATCGTCTCCTTCTACCAGCAGGCGCGCAAAGCAGGTATAAAGCCGATCATCGGCATGGAAACATACCTCGCCGCCCGCGGTATGAAGGATCGCGATCCGAAAATGGATGGGCGATCCTTTCATCTTCTACTTCTCGCCGAGAATCAAACGGGATACAAGAATCTCCTGAAGATCGCCACTGCGGGGCAGCTGGACGGTTTCTACTACCGGCCTCGTATCGATCGCGAATTTCTCGCCGAACACAGCGAAGGTCTGATCTGCACGACCGGCTGTATGTCCGGGGAGGTCCCGCGTGCGCTGCTGCAAGGACGCCTGGATCACGCCCGTGAACGACTCGATTGGTATTTCGATCTCTTCGGACGCGAGCGCTTTTTCTTCGAACTACAGCATCACGACATCCCCGAACTGCCCTCCGTGAATCAGCAGTTAATCGATCTCGGAAAGCACTATCAAGCGCAATTCATCGCCACGAACGACGTACATTATGTAAACCCGCAAGATGCAGCCCTGCAGGACATCCTGCTCTGTATCCAGACGGGTGCCGTACGAAGCGACCCGGACCGCATGCGCATGACGGATCCATCGTATTATTTGCGCCCGGCGGAGGAGATGGCGCAGCTCTTCGGCGAAGTGCCTGGCGCACTGGAGAACACGCTGCTCATCGCCGAACGATGTAACGTCGATCTCGATTTCAAGGGATACCACCTGCCCAATTTCGAAGTGCCTGAGGGATATACGCCGCAATCTTATCTCCGGGAACTGTGCGATGCTGGTTTGCGCCAACGCTACGCTGAACGTGCCGCGGACGACGTGTATCAAGAACGATTGGAATACGAACTCTCGATAATTCACAACATGGGATTCGACACGTACTTCCTCATCGTTTGGGATCTGTGCCGATACGCACGCGAACAGGGCATCTGGTACAACGCGCGCGGTTCGGCGGCCGGTTCGATTGTGGCCTACTGTCTCGGCATCACTCTCGTCGATCCCATCGACCATGGTTTGATTTTCGAGCGCTTCCTCAATCCGGGACGAGTTTCCATGCCGGATATCGATCTCGATTTCCAGGATGATTTACGCTGCAAGATGTTGGAATATACGGCCAACAAATACGGCCGGGATCGCGTGGCGCAGATCATCACTTTCGGGACCCTGGGCGCACGTGCGGCGATTCGCGACGTCGGCCGGGTACTGGACATTCCCCTGCCTGAAGTCGATCGCATCGCCAAAATGGTGCCCAACATACCCGGAAAACCGGTCACCATCCCCGAGGCGTTGAAAACGGTCGATTCGCTGCGCGAAGCCTGTTCCGAGACCTCATACCTGCGGGAGTTGATCGACACGGCGGCGCAGTTGGAAGGCGTGGCGCGCAACGCCGGCACGCACGCCGCAGGGGTGATCATTACAGATTTGCCCATCACGGAATACATCCCCTTGCATCGACCTACCGGGGGTCACCAGGACGACAATCCGATCGGTGCCGTCACGCAATTCGAAATGAACGTGCTCGATTCGCTCGGATTGCTCAAAGTTGATTTCCTCGGTCTCTCGACGCTCACGGTCATGGCCAGAGCCTGCCGCCTGATCCGTGAAAACCATGGGATCGATCTGGATATTCAAACCATCCCTCTCGACGATCCCGAAACCTACGCCTTGTTGGGCCGCGGAGATGTCCTGGGAGTCTTTCAGGTCGAAGGCGCAGGCATGCGCCGCTATCTCATCGAGATGAAACCGCGCGAACTGGCGAATGTGGTCGCCATGGTAGCCCTGTATCGACCAGGACCGATCGAGAAGATCCCCGATTACATTCGCCGCATGCATGGCCAAGAGCGGATCGAGTATCTTCATCCTGAGTTGGAACCGATCCTGAAAGAGACGTTCGGAATCACCGTGTATCAAGAGCAGATTATGTATACGGCCATGAATTTGGCCGGCTACTCGGCGTCCGAAGCCGATAATCTACGCAAAGCCGTGGCGAAGAAAAAGGAGGCGGCTTTACGCAAGCAGCGCAGTTCCTTCGTCGAAGGTGCCGTGGAGAACGACATCCCGGAAGGTACGGCTAACACGATCTTCGATCAGTGGGAAACCTTCGCCCGCTATGGTTTTCCCAAAGGTCATGCCGCCGATTACGCCGTGATCTGCGTACAAACGGCATATCTCAAAGCGCACTATGCCCTGGAGTATATGACGGCGCTGCTATCCGTCTTCAAACACGACAACGACAAAGTTGCGATTTACATCGCGGATTGCCGCCGCAGGGGATTCGACGTCCTGCCGCCGGACATCAATCACAGCGGGCTCGATTTTCAAATAGAGCCCAAAGCGGATGAAGATGCCCCGGGAGCGATTCGCTTCGGATTGGGCGCGATTAAAAACGTAGGAGAAGGTGCCATCGAGAACATCCTCGATGCCCGACAAACGGGCGGCGTGTTCAAATCACTTACGGACTTCGCGCAGCGCGTGGATTTACGCCAGGTCGGGCGGCGAGCCATCGAAAGTCTTGCCCGCGTGGGCGCACTCGATTCATTGGCCGATCGTGCCGTTGTGTTTGAATCAACCGATCGCTTAATGGCCATTTCGGCTTCCCACTTCCGTGCCGCCGAAGTCGGACAGATGACGTTTTTCGGCTCATCTTCCGCTGCGGGGGAAAACCCGCAATTTGGCGCCGCGGCGGTGGGGATACCCCGCCGCCGTCAACTGCGTTGGGAAAAGGAACTCTTGGGAGTTTATGTTTCCGACCACCCATTGACTCCGTACGTCGACACACTCTCGGAAACGGTAACGCATTACAGCGCCGAATTGGAAGATGCCATCCACGGCCAAACGGTCGTAGTTGCTGGTGAGGTTAGTCACGTTCGTCCTTATCAGACTCGCAGTGGGAAACCGATGGGCTTCGTGACCATCGAGGATTTACAGGGGAATATCGAGTTGGTCGTCTTTAGCCAGGTTTGGGGTAAGGTCACGGATTGGCTCCACGAGGACATGATCGTGATCGTGAAAGGAAAGGTCGATCAGGAGCGTGGAGAAGCGAAGATTCTTGTCGATCATATAACCGCTGAGCTGCCCGAAGCGAAATCCGTTATTCCCACCGAGACGATGGTGGACGCGAGTCCTGAAGCGGCGGCTTTCGAAGCGATGGCCGACGAGTCGCCACCGCAGCGTGATCCTGAACCGGAGTCGGTCGAATCCTTCCCCGAAGAATTCGATCCCCTCGTAGCGGAAGTCGAGATCGCCGGCGCAGATGGTGAGTCGCTGGCGGAACCCGTTGCAGCAAACAATCCATCGGAATCAATGGACGCGGATGCAGCGCGGGACGAAGGGGAAGCCACTGCGCTGCAAGCGGAAGAATCTGAAGTTAACCGGCCGTCCGGTAACGGCCGGGATCGCCCCTCGGTCGAGGAGCCTGGCGCTCGAGCTTCGGCGTATAAGCGCAGCAAAACGCCGTCGCCTGAGGGAGGTTCCGATCCCCAAATCCTGACCATCCTGTTGAAATCCTGCGGCGACCGTAATAAGGATACTTTACGCATGCGACGCGTGCATGGTTTGCTGACGTCCTATCCGGGGAACGACAAATATGTGTTTCATGTATTCGAGGCTTCTCGCAGATACCATCTCGAATTTCCAAACTCGACGACCGGCTATTGCCCGGAGTTGCATTCACAGTTATTATCCTTGCTGGGAGAAGGTACAATTCGAGTAGAACCTTTGAGGATGCAATGACGACCACAAAAATCAACCGCATAGGAATACTATCTTCGGGTGGTGATGCTTCGGGAATCAATCCCTGTATTCGCGCGGCCGTACGAACTGCGATCGCCAAGGGCGTTGAAGTTACGGGGATCCAGGAGGGTTTTGACGGTCTCATCCGTGGTGAAATGGTAGAGTTACGCTCCCGCGATGTGGGAGGAATCCTACAGCGTGGCGGCACGTTCCTGCGGACGGCCCGTTGTCCTGAATTCAAAACGAAAAAAGGACAGCGAGAGGCGTTGCGTGAGTTAAATGAATCCGAAATAGATGGTCTCATCGTGATCGGTGGGGATGGTTCGATGAACGGCGCCCACGCCCTGGCGGCCTACGATTTCCCGGTTGTGGGTGCTCCGGCGTCGATCGATAACGACATTTTCGGAACGGAAATGTCGATCGGTGTCGACACGGCGTTGAACACCATCATGGAAGCGGTGGATAAACTTCGCGACACGGCTTCTTCCCATCAGCGCGCCTTTTTGGTCGAGACGATGGGCAGAGGATGCGGCTATCTGGCCTTGCAGGTGGGGATCGTATGCGGCGCGGAGATGATCATCGTTCCGGAAGAGGAAACCACGATCGACAAAGTTGCCGAGACGCTCGAGAGCGCTTACGAACGGGGAAAAAACCACGCCATCGTCGTGGTTGCCGAGGGCGCGTCGTTGAAGTGCTACGATATTATGCAGGAACTCAACGCACGCGACATCGGTTTCGAAACGCGGGTGACCATCCTGGGTCATGTGCCTCGAGGTGGCAGCCCGACTGCGTTTGACCGCATGCTGGCTTCTCGTTTGGGTGTCCGGGCGGTCGAATTGTTATTGGAGGGCAAGACCGACGTGATGGTCGGGCTGCAAGAGCGGGCAATCGTGAGTGTTCCTCTGGACGAGGTAATCTCGCGCACGAAACCCCCGAATCCGCGCTTCTTCGAGATTGCCAGGCTGATCACTCGATAACGTGTTTCGAGTTTTGGTCGAATATGCAATCACGCCCGTCGGATGTATTCGACGGACGTTTGATTTTGTGGTTGGCACGCAGCGAGCTTTGGTTTGGTGCCTCAGAATTAAAAATGCGGCACACGCGAACGTTGGTCCAGGCGCGTCAATCCGGCAGCCCGTGCGAGTTCCAACGCGCGATTGTACTCTTCGGTGCGGAGAACACGATCAAGATACTCGTGTTCGCCTGCCTTATACGCCGGCCGATATTGCCCCATGATGTTGAGATACGTATCTTTGGACACCTCATCTGCGATAAATCGTACCACGCCTTCTGTGCCTGCGAGATCGTGCGGTAGAACGAGATGGCGTACTAAAAGTCCGCGTTGGGCGATGCCCGCCGAGTCGATTTGCAGATCTCCCACCTGGCGGTGCATTTCTTTGACTGCGCTGCGGTTGACTTCGGGGTAGCTGCCGATTTTGGATAACCGACGGGCGATGAGGCGGTCGCTGTATTTCATGTCCGGCATGTAGACATCGATGACATCCTCGAGCAGCGTGAGGGCTTCGAGGGAGTCGAAGCCGCCGGTGTTGTAGACGAGTGGAAGATGCAGGCCATGATCGATGGCGATCACCAGGGCTTCCAGGATCTCGGCAACTACGTGGGATGGCGAAACGAAGTTCAGGTTATGGCAGCCGGATTCTTGAAGGCCGAGCATGATGGCAGCTAATTCCTGGGAATCGACTTCCCGGCCAGCGGGACTCTGGCTGATGTCTGCGTTCTGGCAGTACTGACAGCGCAGGTTGCACCACGAGAAGAAGATCGTTCCCGAACCTCGCCAACCGCGCAGGGGATCTTCTTCTCCGTGGTGTGGACCGTATGAGGCGACGAGCGCCTTCAATTTCGTGTGACAGGCGCCCACGCGCTGCGATCGATCGACACGGCAATAGCGCGCACATAGATCGCAGGCATGTTCATGTTGGCGCGCGATTTGCGCGCGCCGCTGCAATTCACCTTCCTTGTACAAACGAAGATAGCGAGGACGCACAGCCGTCATGTGCTGGTCCATCTCTCCGCTTTCGGTTCGCTACTCACTCACTGGTCATGATGAAGAGCGGTTTCATTTCAAAGCTCTTGTAATGCGGGCGCAAGCGATCCGTGTCGTAAAACTTGTCGACGTCGACCAATTTTGACGTACTGGTTACCACATCGATCGGCACGTTATCGTAGCGGCCGTTTTTCAAAACGACGAGTCGGCCGTGTACGCCGGCCAGGATCAGGTCCAGTGCCAGGTTGCCGTAGGCCATGGGTACGATCGAGTCGATCGCATCCGGATCGCCGCCGCGGACCAGGTATGCCAGGCGCTGGGTGATCGTACTGATCTGCCGGCCGTTGTTATATTTGCCCGAGATTTCCTTCAGCTTGGCGGACACCAGGTCCCCGATACCGCCCAATTTCATGTGGCCAAAGGCGTCCTTCTGGGTATCTTTGAAGGTCATTTCGCCGCCCTCGAACATGGCGCCTTCCGAGACCAGCACCACGGAATATCGACTTGGGTTCTTGTTGCGGTCTTCGACCAGGAGCTGCGCCAGATTATCGATCTTGAATTTGTATTCGGGGATCACGCAGCGGTTTGCCGCGCCGGCCATGGTGGGAAGCATCGCCGTGAAACCCGCGTAACGTCCGAACACCTCGATGATTAAAAATCGCTCGTGTGAACCTGCGGAGGTTCGCAGCAGGTTGGTGAGACTGATCGTACGGGTTACAGCGGTGCTGAAGCCGATGCAATAATCCGTGCCAGGGACATCGTTGTCCATGGTCTTGGGGATGGCCACGCATTTGACGCCTTCTTGAAACAGGCGGACTGCATAACTCAGGGTGTCGTCACCGCCGATGGGGATCATATAATCGATACCGAGAAAATCGAGGGTTTTGAGTACCTCTGGGGTGAGATCGTTCATCTCTTCGTTGTATGTATCTTGCAGGTGCACGGGAACCGAGTCCTTGGCGACGCGGCTTGGATTCGTGCGCGAGGTGTGGATGAACGTACCGCCGGTCCTTCCGGCCTTGTTTACGATCTCTTCGGTGAGTTTCATGTAACTATTGCTGTTGTCCACACTATTATCCCGGATGAGGTTGATCGTTCCAGCCCAGCCGCGGCGAAAGCCGATGACTTCATAACCTTCCCGCAAGGCACGAATTGTGACCGCCCGAATCGCGGGATTGAGCCCCGGCACGTCACCGCCACCCGTCAGGATACCCAGGACTCCTTTTTTCTTCTTCACGTTTGCCATGTCTTTTACTCCAATATGAGATTTCGCTGCGTTGCCATGAGATATTGCTTTATTCCCAGGAACGCAAATTTTTATCGCTCATTTACAATCGTGCATCTTCCGCCAATCTTAGCAGAAGGGTCGCAGATTCATCAAGGTACGTCGAGATTCCGAGAGGTTTAACCCTGATACGCTTCGAACGTGTCGCCCGATTTGCATATGGTACGAACCTTGCAATCTTCTCCATAGAACCATCTGCCGGGTTCAGCGGGATGGAAAATGGAGCTGAGCGATGAAATTTCGAAGCGCAAGTGTAGAAAGAATCGTAGAACGGGTGGATAACCTTCGAGAACCTTTTCGTGAGAATGCGATCGAATGGCTGAGTCGACGTACCCAGCGACCGTTGTCCAACCTTCAACTTGATCTGGACCAGTTTTTAGAGGAACAGGATCCTTTCGTGCGTGATTTCTTCATTCAGGACACCCTCTCAGTGCTGGAACTCGCCGTGACGCATTTTGGCGATGCAGAAACGCAGGATGCCAACTACCGGCGGGAGTATTTTGACGAGATGATGCACTCGGCATCTATTTTACACCGCTAGAAGTGCAATGAGCTTCCTTGTTGTACCGAAGTACTCGACGGTCGGTTTTCGAGTGCCGAAACCAACGAGACACTCAGGGGACGATGGGCGTGCATCCCGGAACGGGCTCGAGCACAGAGCCGATTTGTACGAAATCTGTCCCGTCCCACTCATGTTCTAGGGTCATCCATTCGCAAGCACCCAAGGGGGATCCCCCCAACTTGCTGGCTTCACGAAATGTAATTACGTCGCCCACCTTCGACCATTCACCGTAATAGCCTTCATTGAAATACACCTGTGAAAGGCCGACGCCGTTCCAGGCGTAGATGCCCAACTCGTACCACAATTGAGGTCCCGAAGAACGCATGGGCACGACAACCAACATCTGGCATCCGCCGAACTCATACGTTCCTGCTTCCGGCATTAACTGACGCTGGTTGGGATCACCGCTGGCCATGTTCCAAGCATTCACCCAAGCGCCTCCGCTCCAGTTGTCCACGGAGATCGTTTTACCGGCGATGCCATTGTCCGTAATACGCACTCGCTGGTACGTGCCGTCGCAATTTAAACTAACCCCACCTGCCGGTGGTGTGGCCGTGGGTGTAGGGGTGTCGGTTGTGACACCTTCCGGGGTGTTCGTGGCGGTGGTGAATTCGATTGCGAACTCCGTTTCGGTCGCTGTTGGGGCGGATTCGGTGGGTGTGATCGTCGCGCCTGGTTCCTCGGTTTCATCGCCCGAGTCTGGGAAGGGAAACGAACAAGCCAGAATGGCGCTGGCGGTAAGCAGAAAGGCCAGGTAGAGTGCTGCGGATTTCTGTGTTCTCATCTTTCCTCCCTTAGTCGGATGTTGACCAGTAACACGCTTTGCGCCTCGAAGATCACAGCCAGCTCGGTTCGACATAGGTTCCGAAGACTTCACGCATCACGCCGATAATTTCACCCAACGTAGCATAGGCATGCACGGCATCGAGAATCATGGGCATGGTGTTTTGCGTGCCCTGACAGGCGAGACGCAAACGATCCAGGGCTTCTCCGACGGCCCCATTATCGCGCCGCTGGCGTAAATCCCGAAGACGTTCAATTTGCCGTTGATATCCTTGCGGGTCGATCTTGAGCAGCGGTATGTGCAGTGGTTGATCGTCTTCGTAGGCGTTGACGCCAACGACCAGGCGTCGTCTTTCGTCGATCTCGCGTTGGTAGCGGTAAGCGGATTCGTGAATCTCACGCTGGAAGAAGCCCGATTCGATGGCTGTCAGCACGCCGCCGAGTTCTTCAATGCGCTGCAAATACTCCCTGGCCTGATTTTCGATCCGGTTCGTCATACTTTCGACGAAATACGACCCGCCGAGCGGGTCGACGGTGTTCACGACGCCGGCTTCCTGTGCCAGGATTTGCTGCGTACGCAGGGCGAGCTTAACGGCAGTTTGCGAGGGCAGAGCCAATGCCTCGTCCATCGAATTGGTATGCAGCGATTGGGTACCGCCCAGCACGGCGGCCAATGCTTGAAGCGCCACGCGTATGGCGTTGACCTCGGGCTGCTGCGCCGTGAGGCTTACCCCGGCGGTCTGGGTATGGAAGCGCAGCAGCCAGGAGCGTGGATTTTTTGCCGCAAAGGTATCCCGCATTTCCCTGGCCCAAATACGTCTCGCTGCGCGGTATTTGGCGATTTCCTCGAAGAAATCGTTGTGTGCGTTAAAGAAGAAGGATAGGCGCGGCGCGAACTCGTCGATGTCCAGTCCACGCGCCAGCGCCCAGCGGACGTATTCCGTGCCGTCTGCCAGCGTAAAGGCCAATTCCTGCACCGCCGTCGCTCCGGCTTCGCGGATGTGGTAGCCGGAAATCGAGATCGTGTTCCAATTCGGCAGGTTATGCGTGCCGTATTCGACAGTGTCCGTGATGAGACGCATCGAAGGATGAGGTGGAAAGATGTACTCTTTCTGGGCGATATATTCTTTAAGAATGTCGTTCTGGATCGTGCCGCGCAACTGCTCCAGGGGGATTCCGCGTTTCTGCGCCACAGCGATGTACATCGCCCAGATCACGGCGGCGGGGGAGTTGATCGTCATGCTGGTGGAGATCTTCCCGAGAGGGATGTCCTGCAGCAGGATTTCCATGTCCGCGAGCGAAGAGATGGCGACTCCGCATTTTCCGAATTCGCCGGCGGCTTCGGGCGCATCCGTGTCGTAGCCCATCAGAGTGGGCAAATCGAATGCGATCGACAACCCGGTTTGCCCTTGATCGAGCAGGTAGTGAAAGCGCTGATTGGTCTCTTCCGCAGTGCCGAAACCGGCGAACATGCGCATGGTCCACGGTTTACCGCGATACATCGTCGGATGGATTCCGCGCGTGTAAGGGAATTCACCCGGCAGACCGATATCCTGCAGGTAGTCCCGATCGAGGAGGTCGAGCGGCGTGTAGAGCCGGTTGACCGTCTCGGAAGAGGTGGTGATGAATTCCTGGCGTTGTTCGGGGAAATGTTCGAGGATGGGGTCGAGAGTCTTCCTTCGCCAGTCGGCCAGCGCTTTTTTCAGTGCTTCACGCTGTTTCAAGTCCAACATGAAGGCCTCCACCGTGCGGTTTGTGATTATAGCATGGGGTGATCGCGGCCACCGTGTGACGCATGGGCTGGAGATATGATCTCGATCTATTCTGCGTCGTCACCGAGTATCGATTCGGCGCTGTTACGTAAGCCGCGCAGAAAGGCAAGTATCCCGGAGGCGACGGCCTGACCTTGCACCAACGCTCGATCGGCGAGTTCGCGAGCGCGTGCCAAGCGGATCACCGGCTCCTGTTCCGTGAGCTCGTACAGTTCGACCAAAACCCCGTGGGTGCTTTTGGGATGGATGAAAGCGATCTTCTTACCGCCGGTGCCGATGACCGCTTCCTGGTTGATCAAGCGGATGTCATGTTGGGCAAGTTTTTCGAGCGTGGCTGCGATGTCATCGACTTCGAAGCAGATGTGGTGGATTCCGGGACCGCGGTGCTCGAGGTAGCGTGCCACACCGGTTTGTTCACTGGTCGGTTTTACCAGTTCGACCTCGGCGTCGCCCATGGGGAGAAAGGCGACGATGGCGTCTTGGCCGGCGACGTCTTCCACGTGGGTGACGTCCAGTCCAAGGGCGTCGCGCCAGAAATGCAAGGCTTGGTTGATGTCCTCGACGACGATGGCTACGTGGTCGATGCGTTTGACGAATGGCATGGGTTCACCTGACTAGCGTTAATCCTATTCTACCCGGGAATGCGGAGAGGGAAACGGGGTTGAAGATCGCCATCTAGAATTGACTTCCACAAAATATAGGCGACGGATACACATCCGTCGCCAGCAAGAAATTACGCCGGTTGCGGATATTCATCCGCAACCGAGATCAGGTAGATATACATCTGCTGTCAGCGCAGGTAGACTAGATTCCCGTCGGTGGGCGGTATTCACCCCACACCTGCCGCAATCGTCCGCAGATCTCACCCAGGGTCAGATCGGCCTCCACGCACTCTATCAGATGCGGCATCATGTTCTCTTCCCCCCTGGCAATCGTCTCGAGCTGCTCGAGCAGTTCATCCGCTCGCGCGGCATTACGTCGTTGGCGTACCGCCGTCAAGTGCTCGCGCTGCGCCGTTTCGATGGCAGGGTCGACCACAAGACGCTCCAGGTTAAGCGCTTCATCGGACTCATACTTGTTGACCCCCACCACGATGGATTCGTTGAGTTCAATCTCTCGCTGCGTGCGATAGGCGGCGTCCTGAATCTCGCGCTGGATGTAGCCTTGCTCGATAGCTGCCAGCGCACCACCGAGGTCGTCGATTTTCTCGATGTAGGCCCTCACTCCGGATTCGAGTTCGTCGGTCAGTTGCTCGATCAGGTAGGATCCGGCCAGGGGATCGATCGTGTCGCTCACGCCGGATTCGTGCGCGATGATTTGTTGCGTCCGCAGCGCAACTTGGACGGCCTGCTCGGTGGGCAAGCTCAGAGCTTCGTCCATGCTGTTGGTGTGCAGGGATTGGGTGCCGCCCAGAACGGCGGAAAGCGCCTGCAGGGTCACGCGTACGACGTTGTTGTGAGGTTGCTGCGCGGTGAGCGTACAGCCAGCCGTCTGGGTGTGGAAGCGTAAGCATAACGAACGAGGGTTTTCCGCTTTGAAGCGCTCGCGCATGATGTGCGCCCACAGTCGACGTGCGGCCCGGAATTTGGCGATTTCCTCGAGAAAATGGTTGTGTGCGTTGAAGAAGAAAGTGAGGCGCGGGGCAAATTCGTCGATCTCCAGCCCCGCGTCGAGCGCCGCCTGCACGTAGGCGATGGCATTGGCGAGCGTAAAGGCCAGCTCCTGCACGGCCGTCGATCCCGCTTCACGGATGTGATAGCCGGAAATGGAGATCGTGTTCCACTGGGGAACTTGATCTCGGCAGTAGCGGAACACATCGGTGATCAGGCGCATCGACGGACCCGGCGGGAAGATGTACGTCCCCCGGGCGACATATTCCTTGAGGATGTCGTTTTGCACCGTGCCCCGCAGGCGGGAGACATCGACTCCCTGGCGTTTGGCGATGGCGATGTACATCGCCAGCAGGATCGTCGCCGGCGCGTTGATGGTCATGCTGGTGGACACTTTGTCGAGCGGGATCGCGTCGAACAGCTGCTCCATGTCGTCCAGGCAGGAAATCGAGACGCCCACCTTGCCGACTTCGCCGGAGGCGATGGGGTCATCGGCATCGTAGCCGATCTGCGTGGGCAGATCGAAGGCAATCGAGAGGCCTGTCTGACCCTGTTCCAGCAGGTAGCGAAAGCGCCGGTTGGTCTCTTCCGCGCTGGCGTATCCGGCGTACTGACGCATGGTCCACAAGCGGCCGCGATACATCGTGGGTTGTACGCCGCGAGTATAGGGGAACGCGCCGGGAAATCCGAGCTTTTGCAGGTAGTCCGCTTCGCTGATGCTCTTGGTGTAGAAACGATCGAGGGGAATCCCGGAAGAAGTCACGAAGTGCTCCTTGCGTTCCGGATACCGTTCCAACGTGGGACGGAGCGTTTTTTCTTGCCATTCTTTAAACGAATCGTCAATAGACTTTGTCATTACGATTTCCTTGTGTTATTGAGCGTATTTCAAATCCAGGTCATCGGGCTGAACCGCCGCCAACCCGGAGAAATTTTCGAAAGTTGCGTCGCGAAATTGAAGTTGAAGTTTCTGCTTTAACGAGTGAAACAGGGAAAGATAGTTCAACTTGGCGCGCTTTTCCCAGGGTAGATTCAGCTCGCGAGCGATCTGTTTCACCTCGTCGAGTGATTCACCTTCAATTTCGACGAAATGACCATAAGGCAGCTCGTCGAGCATGATCGTGCAGGGTTCGAGCGCGTACGTCTCCCGGTACTTTTCGTAAATGAAGAAGACATTAAATCCGAGCATTTCCAGCAGGGTCTTGGTGGCGTCGAAATCATCGACGATGACCTCGATTTCCGTACGTACCTCGATGCTCTCAGCGTGCTTAAAGGTGAGCACTGCAGACTGGTCCTGGCGCAATCGCAGCAGCGACTGGCCGGACGAAAGAACCCGATCTGCAGTATCGAAGCGCAGGTTGCGTTCGAGGATGCGCCCTGCGATTTGGCGTCCATCCAGCGAACGGACCGCATCGCGAACGTCGTCGAGGCGCGCAAGATAAAATTTGGCTTCGATCTCTTTCTTTACGCCAGACACAGAATCACCCCAATCGTTGCAGCATGGTTCATCATTGGCTTTCGACCGTGGGATTGTACGCAAACCTTGCTTGGGTTGCAGGTTGGAGGTCGCTGCATGGACGACTTCATCAGCCGAGAATCACCATGACCTCATTCTTCTCGACACTGTCGCCCGATTTGACACGGATACGTGTGATCGTTCCAGCGCGTGGCGATTTGAGTTCGTTCTGCATTTTCATCGATTCGAGAACGATGAGATTCTGACCTTCTTCGATTTCCTGTCCCTCTTCGATGGGAACGCTGATGACCAAACCCGGCATCGGGGCTTTGAGTTGAAATTCCCCACCTTGGACTTTTACCGTGGATGATGCCTTGCGCAGGCGCCGCTGCCGCTCGTCTTCGATGTCGACTTGATAGAGGTCGCCCTGCAAGAGCACTTCCATGCCGCTTTCCGTCGGATATACGTAGGCTTCGTAGGAGCGCCCATTGAGCAGCAAGGAGTAGACCGGACGACCCATTACCGACTGAAAGTCTACCGACAGGCGTACACCGTCGGCGATCAATTCGTGATCGCTGCTGATCTCGATTTCGAAATTCTGGTCTTCGATGGTGGCGAAGTAATTCATAATCCCTCCGGCCTGGCCCACAAGGACGCATACATGGTCTTCACTGCTGGCATGGCGTTCAACGTTGCATCCTCTCCCAGCGTCCTACCCACTTCCAGTTGCTCGCGTCGCGCTCTCCACGACGCACGATTTGTGAAGCCTCCTGAGTCTGGCGGTGGGCCACAAGCACGGCCATGATCGCAGCAATGTGCGCTTCCGCTTCCTTCCCTTCTTCGGCTTCGTCCATCGAAAAGCGCTCTTCGACGAAGCGGGTGTCGTAGTTGCCGGCGATGAAACGATGCGAATCCATGATGTTCTGATGGAAGGGGATGTTGGTCTTCACACCGGTGATGCGATATTCTTCCAGCGCTCTGCGCATACGCAGTATCGCTGCGCCGCGCGTCTCCCCCCAGACGATCAACTTCGAAATCAATGAATCGTAGTACGGGGAGATTTCGAAGCCGGAGTAGACGCCGGTGTCCACGCGTACGCCCGGGCCGGATGGGGGAATGACTTGCGTCAGCAGGCCGGTGGAGGGCAGGAATTGGTTGTAGGGATCTTCGGCGTTGATGCGGCATTCGATCGCCCAGCCGTTCAGGTGAACGTCTTCTTGGGCGTAACGTAATTTCCTGCCGCGAGCGATACGAATTTGTTCCGTGACGATGTCCAATCCGGTGACGAGTTCGGTAACCGGATGTTCGACTTGCAGGCGGGTATTCATCTCCAGAAAGTAGAAATTCTTTTCTTTATCGACCAGGAATTCGATCGTTCCGGCATTAAGGTAGTCGACCGAGCGTGCCGCGGTGCAGGCCAATTCCCCCATGCGCATGCGCATTTCGTCATCCAGGAAGGTCGAGGGCGCCTCTTCCAGCAATTTTTGGTGGCGTCTCTGCAGGGAACATTCCCGCTCTCCAAGGTGAATCACATTGCTGTGGTCGTCGGCCAGGATTTGAAACTCGATGTGACGCGCGTCCACGATCAATTTTTCGAGATATACGTTGTCATCTCCGAAGGCGGATTCGGCTTCGCGACGGGCGGCCGTAATCAATCCGGGAAGATCTTTCGGATCGTTGACTTCGCGCATGCCTTTGCCGCCGCCGCCGGCTGTGGCTTTGATCAGCAAAGGAAAGCCGATCTGCGGCGCGATGGCGATTAACTCGTCATCGCGTAAATTGCCCTCCCCCTCGGTGCCCGGGACGACTGGGACGCCCGCGGTGGTGACGGTGGCACGCGCTACGGCTTTATCGCCCATGGCGGCGATGGCGCTCGGGCGGGGACCGATGAAATTGAGGCCGGCATCCTGGACGGCGAGGGCGAAGTCTTCGCGTTCGGCCAGAAATCCGTAGCCGGGATGGATGGCACCGGCGTTGGTACGTTTGGCGATATCGATGATCTTATCGCTGCGTAAATATGAATCTCGAGCTGCGGATGGCCCCAGTAAGTAGGCTTCGTCTGCGTAGCGGACGTGCAATGAAGCGCGATCAGCTTCCGAATATACCGCAACCGTACTCAAACCGAGTTCGCGACAAGCTCGGATAATGCGTACTGCGATTTCACCTCGATTGGCGATGAGAACCTTTTTGAACATCGTTTCCCTCAGTGCCTCAACCGCTGAAATGTATTGCGTTCCATGAATATCCGTATCTGTAACTCATAACGTGATAAGTCATCTATAGCGGTATGTTGCCATGTTTCTTCGCTGGATTTGAATCACGTTTGTTGGACAGCATTTCGAGCGCATTGATCAAGCGCGCCCGTGTGTAGCGTGGTTCGATAATGTCATCGATATACCCGCGTGCAGCGGCGACATATGGATTCGAAAACTTCTCTCGGTAATCACCCACCAATTCGGCTTCTTCTTTATCCGGTTTTTTCGCTTCTGCGATCTGTTTGCGATGGATAATCTTAACCGCGCCTTCCGGGCCCATGACAGCCAATTCGGCAGTCGGCCAGGCTAGGTTCAGATCGCCGCGGATGTGTTTCGACGACATAACGACGTACGCTCCGCCGTATGCTTTGCGTGTAATGACGGTGATTTTGGGAACGGTGGCTTCGCAGTAGGCGAAGAGCAGCTTGGCGCCGTGACGGATGATGCCGCCGTGTTCCTGGCTGGTTCCGGGTAAGAAACCCGGTACGTCCACGAAGGTGATGATGGGGATGTTAAACGAATCACAGAAACGCACGAAACGGGCACCTTTGACGGACGAATCGATGTCCAGGACGCCGGCCAGGACCTCGGGCTGATTGGCGACGATGCCCACGCTGTGGCCGCCCAGACGGGCGAAGCCGACGACGATGCTCGGGGCGTAGTTTTCGTGGATTTCGAAAAATACACCGTCGTCGACGACCAGACGGATGATGTCGCGCATGTTGTACGGTTTGCTGGGATCGTCGGGGACAATGGTGTCGAGCGCTTCTTCGGTGCGCAATCTGTCGTCGCTCGAGATCACTGTGGGTGGATCTTCCATGTTGTTTTGGGGCAGGTAGGAGAGCAGCACGCGGATCATGTAGAGGCAATCCGCCTCACTGGGGGCCATGATATGGCACACGCCGGATTCCGAAGCGTGCACTTCCGCACCGCCGAGATCTTCGAATGAAACCTCTTCGTGGGTGACGGCTTTAACCACGTCCGGGCCGGTGATAAACATGTAGGAAGAATTTTGGACCATGAAGATGAAATCCGTGATGGCGGGCGAATAGACCGCTCCTCCCGCACATGGTCCCATGATGGCGCTGATTTGTGGAATGACGCCGGAGGCGAGCGTGTTGCGTAAAAAGATATCGGCGTAGGCGCCCAGAGAGACGACGCCCTCCTGGATGCGTGCACCACCCGAGTCGTTCAAACCGATCAACGGCGCCCCATTTTTAAGCGCCATGTCCATAATCTTGCAGATTTTCTCTGCATGGACCTCTCCCAGGCTGCCGCCAAAGACGGTGAAATCCTGGGAGAATACGTACACGAGTCGTCCGTCGATCGTCCCCCAACCGGTGACGACGCTGTCGGAAAGGTAGCGTTGTTGATCCAGGGCAAAGTCGTACGTGCGGTGCGTGACGAACATATCGGTCTCGCGGAACGATCCGGTGTCGAGCAGAATCTCGAGGCGTTCGCGTGCGGTCAGTCGTCCACGTTCATGGTGGGCATCGATTCGCTCCTGGCCGCCACCCATTCGCGCTTCCTTGCGCAAATTCTGCAAATGCTCGATTTCTGAAGAATGACTCATACGTTGTTCTCCCGGTAATACGCTTGTACCGACTTCCTATGCGTGAACCACAAGGTCACCGAAATGATCACAAGAGTGACGATGACTGCCGCCGGCCACGATCTGCGTGTGAAGTCCGAACGCATCCACAGTATTCTGTCGATCCAATACCATATGGTGGTCAGCAACACAACGCCCCGCGTCCACAGCAGGGCTCGAGGCCATCCAAGGAAAAGCACTGCAGCGGTGAACACGCCGATCAATCCCCAAACACCGTTTTTGAGGAAAAGATACCCTCTGGGAACGGAGAGATTGAGGTCGGGAAGCGGCAACCATGCCAGCAGTCCCATGAGTTGGATGGCTGAATAGGTTAACACTATCAGGCTCAGACAAGTTACGAGGCGAGGGCGTCGGTTAGATGGCAAGGGTGATCTTCCCCATCTGCTTTCCGGTCGCCAAACGCATTTGCGCTGAAGCCGCCTCTGCGAGCGGAAATTGACGATCGAGAGCGGGTTTGAGTTTGCCGGAGAAGATCAACTGCATGACCTGCGCAAAGTCGCGCTGCGTGCCCATCGTTGAGCCCAGAATGGATACATGTTTGGCAAAGATCAAACGGTTGTCGATTTCAAATTTCGGTCCGGCCGTGTTGCCTACGGTGAGAATGCGCCCGCCTACTCGGACGGCGCGCAAACTGAAGGGCATGCTTCCGGCGCCTACATTGTCCACCACGACGTCGACTCCCTGGCGGCCGGTCGCCTGGTATACGGCTTTGGACCAGTCCTCCGTTTTGGACCGGTCGATACACACATCGGCGCCCAACGATTCTGCCAGCGCCAATTTTTGCGCGTTGGATCCAACGACGTAGACCTTGGCGCCCTGGTACTTGGCGATCTGGATGCTGGCGGTGTTCACGCCTCCGGAGGCGCCGACAACCAGCACGCTTTCGCCGGGCTGCAGACCGCCGCGGTCGATCAACGAATGCCAGGCGGTGTGAAATACCAAACCCGCTGCAGCTGCGGTGCGATCGTCGATGGATTCGGGCAGGGGCAGCACATTCGTATGGGGCACGATGACGAACTCGGCATAGGTGCCCCGCATCGTTTCACCGAGCAGCTGCCACTGGCGGCACATGTTTTCTTTTCCGGCACGGCAGTACTCACACTCAGCGCAGCTGATGTTGCTGTTGATCACCACGCGCGTGCCGAGTTCTACGTCAGTGACGCCTTCCCCAAGCGCGGCGATCTCACCCGCGCCGTCTGCCCCGGGAATGTGGGGGTATTCCAATTTCAAGCCGCGCCAGCCCTGGCGAACCCACAAATCCAACCGGTTCAACGCCGCCGCGCGCAGACGGATTTGGACTTCTCCGGGACCGGGCTGCGGGGTAGCGAACTCGCCGTAACGCAGAACCTCGGGTCCACCGTGCTGGTCGAACAGGATGGCTTTCAACACTTGCCTCCGGGGAATGTGCCGCCCAGGTGTCCTTTCCTCCAGGCGCAGCGATCCGACTCCAGATCGTTTACGGGATGATTATATCGTGGCTTAGGCGTCGCGGTTTGAGAAGATTTCGTTACGCGATTGTGGGGATGGACCGCTCTTCAGTAGAGGGAAATATCGCGGATGTGGACCTTTTCGTCAGTCAGACCCTGGCCCAAGATGCTGATCTCGATGCGCGTCACTTCTTTGGGACCATCCGGAATCGCCAATTCCACGGTGGGATCGTCCGCTAAATCGGTGTAGGTCATGGTGAGGCTGATCGGCTCGGATCCCCAATTTCCGTAGAGGTGAACGGTGAAAACGATGTCCATGCTTCCGGTTGTGGCTGCGATCCCGTTGAGTGAGATGGGGTGGGCGAAGGTGAGGTTGAGGATAAAGGGGTTGATGTCGAATGTGCGGATCAAGGTAAAGGGATCATCGTCGAATATGTACTCGATTTTCCCCAGGTCGATCTGGGAGTGTTCGATTTCGACCAGTTGGTCCCCCATTTCCACGTAAGCGGTGACGGGTTGCTGCCGGGCGGCTTTTTCTGCGGCGAGGAGTTCGTCGATGTTAGGCGCATAATTCATGCGGATGAAAAAGAAACCGTCGGATCCATCCGGATATTTCAATACTTTTTCAAGGCGAATATCCGTGACTTTCTCTTCAGTCAGTAGGTTCGCATATTCCTCTGCGGTGAGAACCAGGAGAGTATGTTCGTCGAGATCGCGTTTTTCCAGTAGAAAATGGTCCGCATTGCCGAGGTGGACGTTGAGTCCCTCGGGCAGGAAGAAGCGCTGCAGGATGTGGGTGCCGTTGGACCAAGTGGGGGAGACAAAGATACGGTCTTCCGGGTGGGCGAGTGCGTGTTCCTCGACGGCATCGAAAACCTGTTGGGCGCCGTACTGGGCGCCGTAGAGCCCGTAATCATCGTACCAGGTATACCCATGTGTGACTGAATCATAGAGCATGAAGAGATTCGTGCCACCGAGTAGAACAAGCGCTGCGAGTGCGAGCGCTTTCTGGGAGATGCGCGCTGAAAGCCAATCCGCCAATCGAGAGATTCCCAGCGCTGTCAGTATGGCAGCCGGAATCACGAAGGAAAGAATGCGCGTGATACCGATGCCCACGATGGACGCCCCCAGCGGGGAGCAAACTATAGCGATCAGTACGGCACGATAGTGACTCTGCCGGCGCTTCCGGAGCGCATCGATCAGGCCGATCAACATGAAGGGCAGTGTGGCGATGATGATATGCCCGTATCCCTGCATGATGTGGCGCCTGAGATCGGTCTCCTTGGGAAGATACCAATATGCAGGATTCAATCCTTGCAGGTACGTCTTGACAAATGTAAGCAGTTTCTCTCCAAAGGGGAGATCTTCCAGCCAATAGGTGCCGAGCATGCGTAGATGGAAATAGGTTTCGCCCTCGTAGTCGAGTTGAAATCGAAGGTATGGCAGCGCGATCAACAGCACCAGAACGAAGGAGAGCAGCAGCGTGCGCTTGTGCTCGAAGTGGTAGCGGAAGTCGGAGATGAAAAGCAGCAGGGCGGTGCCGGCGATGATTAACTGCCCGCCGCTGTAGCTGTAAAAAGCCAATCCAGCGAAGAGAATGGTCAGATATAGGTAGCCTGGAGAATCGTTGCGATAACGCATGTAAAAGAGGAGCATCAACGCATACATGCTGACGAATATGACCGTTTCGAACGCAGTGCGCGAGTGTAAAAACCAGGCCGGCGTTATCGAAAGCGTAAGAATTCCTGCCCACCAGAAGCGGGTGCGGAAGATGTCGCGCAGCATCAACCCAACGGCAATGGCGGCCAGGATCGAAATCAGCGCAGACGTGGCACGGGTGACAAAAACCGATTTGCCGAAAAGCATGTAGGGGATCACCTGCACGTAGACGGAAAGGCTGAGGTTGTAAAGGTAGTTATTTTCGAAATAGGTCGGCAGCAGCGTTCCGTCGCCGTCGCGAAAATCGTTGTTCACCAGGTCCTCGGCGAGGACCGTTTGGGCCGCTTCATCCGTGAAGAAATAAATGGGGAAGTCTTCGAGGGCGATCAAGTGCGTAAGCGCATAGATCAGCAGTGCAACAGCGAAGAGTTTGCTGTCCCACTGCCATTCCTGCGGCCGAAAGAGGCGTGCGTGAGGGATTTCTTTCAAGCGTGCGCCGAAAGGCTGAATTCTTTCAGCTAACTTTGAGAAATTGGCGGTCATTCGAATACGCACTTTCGGACACTCCCCGGGTCATGAGATCTTGCCTTGCCTGGATGAATATCAATTTTAAGGCGAGGATTGAAGACGACGGAAGTAGTACAACGGCTGGCCGGATTCATCCTTTTCGACGATCGTCGTGCCCTGCGGAAATTTTTGCTCGATTTCCGGCAGCGCCTCGACGTTGTGCGCCAGAACGACGAAAGCGGCCGGTTTTTCACCCAGCTCAGGATATTGCGTCCAATCGATCGGCCAGGACACGTCATGTCCGTTGGCGTTGGAGGCGATGTACGGCAGACAGGGCAGCGTGTTGTAACCCATCACCGGCTGGCCGATGAAATACACCTCCAAATCGATCTTTTGTTGACGAATCGTTTCGCCGATTTTTCGGGCGACGAGGCTTTTTGAATCGGAGTACCTTCCTTCCTGCATCGCTTGATGGAAGAAGCGTACTTCGGAGTAGCCGATAAGCAGCATGAAGGCAACTACCGCTGCTGCGCAGATGGATTTGTATTGTGGTCTGGTTGCGTCGATTTGTTGATAAATTTCGTACAACGGCAAGGCGATGATGATGGCAGCGATGGGCGCGGCAAGCAGCAGGCGCTGTGCGTTGGGCGGTCCGACGCTGAACGTCGAAGCGAGAATGGGCCCGATGAGGGCGATCAAGAGAACGTTGTACTGTGGTTGCTTGAGGCGCAGCAGTGCGAGAATCAAGCCGGCGATAAACAAGGTAGCCGGCAGCGCGAGCAGCATTGATTTTCCCGGGCTGTATACGCCCAAAATTGGGCTGGCAGTAAACCCCCGAATGGTCTCCCAAAACTGCTTGGCGAAGATCATGAAAGCCGAATCGCCAGTGGTCCGCGTCGTCTCACGGATCCAGTCCCCTTTCAATATGGAGACGCGGTTGAGCGGCGCGGCCAATTCGTTGGGATTCTCGAAATAGAATAGGGCAAGCGGGAGAACGACGACCGCAGCGACCAGGATCATACACGTGATGCCGGGCATGCGCCCCGCTTTAGGATGGGATTTGTACAAGATCAGCAGCCAAAGGAATGCATAGACGGGCAGCAAATGCGCAGTGGAATAGAAGAATTGTCCCAGACCGATGGCAAGACCTGCGCACAGAAATGCGAGCCGCTGGTTCTCCTGCCAGGCTTCCCAGATCGAAGCGATCATGAGCATGAGAAAGAAGCCGTCCCAGACATTGGTGAGCGCAATGCGGCTGAAGAGCAGGTGAAAATGGAAGAAAGCGAGGAACAGCGCGGCGATAAATCCCGTTAGCCGGCCGAACATCAGACGTGCGCTCCAGTACACGGCCAGCACCGCCAGCGCACCGCCGATTGCGGAGGGAATACGCATGGCGAATACGCTGCGCCCGAAGATGGACTGCATGACGGATGCAGGCCAGAACTGGAGCGCGGGAAACGAGAACCAGCCCATGATGAAGTAGTTGTCCCTCACTCCGGTTTTATAATCCCAGGCCATCAGCCCGACTGAGCCTTCGTCGCCGCTGACCGTGTAGGGAATCTGGTCGAGTTGGATGAGGCGCGCAGCGAGGGCGACCGCGGTGAGAACGCCCAACAGGATCCAATCCCAGCGATCGAATTCTCGCAGCGAATCCTTCAGCGATCCTCGCCAACAGCCAGCAATGACTGCCAGACAGCCAGCGATCCAGATGAGAACGTGCCAGGGTGAGTGCGCCTGTAGTGAATTACCGGCCGCCGCCCGAGATGCCAGGGAGAGCGAGAGGCCGAAGATCAGAAGCAGCACCTGGGTTTCCGAGACGCCCAAGCGAGATGCGGGTTTTTCGAGCGATTTTTGCAGTACTTCTGCGATAGCTGCAGAGTTGGCTGCCAGCACACCGATCAAGAAACTGCCTGCGCCCATTAACAGCAGTATCGTGGTGATAAGCTTGTGGGGACTGATTTGGGCCAGATATTGCCCGAGGAAGACGATCAGCAACCCGCCGGCCATCAGCAAAGTGCTTTCCAGCGACGCGGATGATTTTCCCTTGGGTTGAGTTTGTTCGTGATTTTCCGTCATATCTCCCTCCGGAGAATCGATGGCGCGCTACATGCGGGAAACGCTGCCCCGCCGTTTTCGAGTTCGCAGCTCGCTTGATATTGTACGGTTTTCCCGGTTTCGTTGAAAGTTGCTGCCAGCGCGTACTTGCTTTGAGGGATTTTCTCGTAAACGGAATTCATCTTTCGTAACAGGCACATTCAGTGCAGATCGAAAAAGGAGAGGGGGAAATGGCCCTTTTCGTGTTCTGCGGAGAGAACGCGAAATCAATGAAATGCATCCCGCAGCAGCGCAAGACAGATTCAGCGCAGCCGCAGCTCGTTTCTGGAAATTACCAGGCGTTGAATTTCGCTGGTGCCTTCGTAAATCTCGGTGATCTTGGCGTCTCGAAAGTAACGCTCCACGGGCAGTTCCTTCGAATATCCCATGCCGGCGTGGATTTGTACCGCGGCGTGGGCGCAGAACATGGCCGTCTCCGAGGCGAATAACTTTGCCATCGAAGCTTCCAACGTATAGCGTTCTCCCGTTTGCTTGGCGCGTTGTTTGGCCAGTGCGGCTTGGTAGATCAACAACCTGCTGGCTTCGATGCGTGTTTTCATGTCGGCGATTTTGAAGCTGATTCCCTCGAATTGGCCGATTTTCTTCCCAAACGCTTCACGTTCTCTGGCAAACTCGACGCTGGCTGCATACGCGGCTTCGGAAATGCCCAGTGCCTGGGCGGCGATGCCGATGCGCCCCGCATCGAGGACAGCCATGGCGATTTTGAATCCGTCGCCCTCTTCACCGAGGCGGTTTGCCAGCGGACAGCGATAATCTTCGAACAGGATTTCACTGGTTGCAGAGGCGCGGATACCCAGTTTGGGTTCGGTCTTGCCCAGACTGAACCCCTCTGCTTGGGGGTCGGTGAGAAATGCGCTGATCCCTTTGTGGCCTTTTTCCGGATCGGTCATCATGAAAACGACGAAGTAGTTGGCCTTGGGCGCGCTGCTGACCCACGATTTTCTCCCGTTGAGCAGGTATACATCCCCCTGGCGAACGGCGCGAGAGCGCATCGTCGCCGCATCCGAGCCGGACATCGGTTCGGTGAGCGAATAAGCGCCGATCGCCTCGCCAGAGGCGACGGGAAGGAGGAATTTCTCTTTTTGTTCTTCCGTCCCGAAGTGTTCGATGCCGTAACAATAGAGCGAGTTGTTGACCGACATGATCGTCCCATGCGCTGCATCGGCTTTGCAAATTTCCTCCAACGCCAGCACATAGGCGATCGTATCCATGCCGGCCCCACCGTACTTCTCGGCGGTTTCGATTCCCATGAAACCCATTTCTCCCATCTTGCGAATGGTCTCGAAAGGAAATTCCCCGCTTTCGTCGAACTCAGCTGCGATGGGTGCGATTTCGTTTTGCGCGAAATCGCGCGCCGCCTGGCGAATCATCTGGTGTTCGGCGGTCAGTGATAGATTTAGACTTTGTTCTGCGACTGCAGAGGTTGCCATTCGTTCGCCTCCCGATAGCGGATAACACGCGCAGCGATTATAGCACGGCGCTTTGACCGCCGTTTACCCAGCGGGTACAATGTTCGCAGGCCACGCGGGGAGGATATCTTGCCTGAAAAAACCGACGATCGTGACTGGGATGAGATCAGCGAGGCGATATTCCGCCATCTCGTGGATCTGGCAGCATTCCATCTGGAAGATGATGAAGCTGCGTACTTGCGCCGAGAATTGAACGGTCAACTTAGAGCCATTCGGGAACTGGATGCCATCGACGTCGATGCGGAGGTATCGATTACTTCCCATGGGGTTCCATATTCTTTCGCCATGCGATTGCCGCTGCGCCAAGACCGTATCGCGCCATCTACGGCAGCCGACGACATCCTGGAACAGGCGCCGGAAGTCGACGAACGGTCGATCGTCGTGCCCGACATCCCGCACGAGGATTTATCGTGACGACTTCGCTTTGCGATACTCCGGCGCATCAGCTTGTGCGCAAGTTGAAAGATGGGGAATGTACCGCCACAGAAATTCTCGATTCCACGCTGGAGCGCATCCGCGCAGTGGAAGGACTCCCTCCGACGACGGCAGAACCGCAGACCTCGAACGCCGATGAGAAGATCCACGCCTACATTACGTTGACGGAAGAGCGCGCTCGGCGGCAGGCAAAAGATATCGATACGGCGCTGGAGAACGGTGAAGACCCCGGTCCGTTAGCGGGCATCTCCCTTGCCGTTAAGGATATTTTTTGCGTAAAGGGGACGCCGTCGACCGCGGGTTCAAAGATTCTGGAGAATTTCGTGGCGCCTTACAGCGCCACACCCGTGCAAAGGCTCGAGGCCGCGGGTGCAGTCACCTTGGGCAAAGTCAATCTGGATGAATTTACCTTCGGATCGTCGAACGAATCTTCCGCTTTCCAACCTTCGCCGAGAAACCCATGGGATCCCACACGGGTGCCCGGCGGCTCTTCGGGGGGTAGCGCAGCGGCGGTCGCCGCTGGGGAAGCCGTGATTTCTCTGGGCACGGACACGGCCGGCTCGATCCGGCAGCCCGCTGCTTTCTGTGGCATCGTGGGTATGAAACCCACGTACGGGCGGATCTCACGCTACGGCTTGATCGCTTTCGCCTCCTCTCTCGATTGCCCGGGTCCGGTTGCGCGAGACGTTCGGGACGCAGCGTTGATGATGAACGTCATCGCAGGCAAGGACGATCATGATGCCACGGCGGTTTGCACGCCGGTTCCGGATCACCTGCAGGCGCTTGAGGACGGCGTCAAAGGGATGCGCATCGGACTTTCACCAGATTACTTCCACCTCAAATTTCCCGATCCGCAATCCGGGGAATTACGCCAGCAAGCGATCGCGCCTGAAATTGAGCGAACCGTTCGCAGTGCGGCCGAGAGCCTGGCCAAAATGGGTGCGGAGATCGTCGAAGACGTTTCGCTGCCGAACACTCGTTACGGGATTCCCGTGTACTTCGTGGTGTCACGCGTGGAAGCCGCTTCCAACCTGCATCGCTACGACGGCGTGAAATATGGCTACCGGTATCCGCAGCCCGTCGCAGATTTACGCGAATTGTATCGACGAAGCCGAGGTGGAGGGTTTGGACCTCAGCCCAAATTGCGCATCCTCATGGGCATGTACGTGTCGGCGGAACAATACGAAAAGGGATATTACGACAAAGCCTTGCGGGTGCGCACGCTTATCCGTAGTGATTTCGATCGCATTTTCGATTCGCAGGGTGAATTTGCCCTGGACGGCCTGCTTACGGCGACGACTCCAGCGACGGCGTTCGAATTGGGCGCCGTGTATGGGGACTCGGTGCTGATGCAATACGCGGATTTATTAACCGTCCCGGCAAACTTGGCGGGAATTCCCGGACTCTCCATCCCGGCCGGGTTCGATGCGCAAGGAATGCCGATCGGCATCCAACTGCTCGGTGCGGATTTTTCCGAGGCCAAGCTGTTGCGCATCGGCCGGGCGTACGAGGTGGCGACGGCGGAGGAAGCTTGGCGTACAGTTAGGCCGAAGGTGACACAGATTTAAACCGCCCGGGTATATTCTTGATATTGAACTATAGTCGGCAGCGTGAGTTCTGTCTGCAGCCGTTGTTGATGATCCAATTAATATTGCTTACGGATTATTCTGGTGACCGTTATCATTCCGATCGAAGCGGTTCTCGTTTGGAGAAAATCATGACATTGAGAAAAGGAACAAGTAAGGAGACGTTTATAGGCTTACTTGCTGCCAGCGTTCTCTTGCTCGCAGCGAATGCATGCTCGCTCTTTGAATCGAGTCCGCTTCAGTGGACCGAACCTCCCGAGATGAGCATCGACACTTCAGCGATCTACATCGCAACCCTGAAGACGGAAAAGGGCGACATCCGAATCGAGCTCTTCGCCGATAAAGCGCCGCTGACGGTTAACAATTTCATCTTTCTGGCGCAGGAAGGTTACTACGACGACACCACCTTTCATCGCCTGATACCCGATTTCATGGCGCAGGGCGGCGATCCCGAAGGAACTGGTCTGGGCGGTCCGGGGTACAGCTTCAAAGATGAGATCAGTTTCGATCTGCGCTTCGACGGGGAGGGTTATCTCGCCATGGCGAATTCCGGGCCGGACACCAATGGAAGTCAATTCTTCATTACTTACGGCCCCACGCCGCATCTAAACGGCTTACATACCATCTTCGGCAAGGTTGTCGAGGGGATGGACGTGGTGAGAGCACTAACCCCACGCGACCCGTTGGGTAATCCGGAATTCGAGGGCGATCGATTGGAAAAAGTCGAGATCGAGCTGGTGTCGGAAAGCTTGTTGCCCACTCCGACAGAAACGGCGATCCCCATCGTGCCCCAGTGGGAGGCGGGTAGACCACTCGCAGCGCTGGACGTTGAAGCCCGCGAAGATCTTTACACCGGACGACCGGAGTTGAGGATCGACGTGAGCAAATCGTACGTTGCTTCGATTCAGACTACGCAGGGGGAAATCGTCGTCGAGCTTCATCCGCAGGAGGCGCCGGAAAGCGTTAACAATTTCGTCGTGCTGGCCGAATTGGGATATTGGGATCAGTTTCCGATCTCCTACGTCGAGCAGGACTTTCTCGTGATTACGGGTTCGCCGCGCGGAACGCAGGATAGCGATATCGGATACACGCTTCCGTTGGAGCCGGGGTTGGAAAACACGCCCGGTGCGGTTGGCTTTTTTCTGCGCCAGGATATCCTCGCGGTAAGCGGCAGTCAGTTTTACATCGCCATGGTGGCAATCCCCACCATGAATGAAATGTATCCGGTTTTCGGATATGTTACCGAGGGTCTGGATGTGGTCAAACGGCTGACCATGGAAGATCGTATTGAATCCATAACGATCATTGAGGGATAATGAGGCGCATCATGCCGGAATTCGAAGCGGTAATCGGCCTCGAAACGCATATCCAACTGAATACCCAGAGCAAGATTTTTTGTGGGTGCAAGGCGGATTCATGGGAGGATGAAGCGAACACGAACATCTGCCCAGTTTGTACGGGGCTGCCCGGCGTACTGCCGGTTCTCAACCGAAACGTCGTCGAAAGCGCCGTGCTGTTGGCGGCGGCCATGCAGGCGGACTCGATCCAGCCGCTCTCCTATTTTGCACGTAAAAATTATTTTTACCCGGATTTACCGAAGGGGTATCAGATCAGCCAATACGACGAACCCCTTGCGCGCGGCGGATTTCTACAGCTTCCGCTTCCGGATGGCGGCACACGCCTGGTGACGATCGAAAAGTTACACATCGAGGAAGACGCCGGGAAGACGATATACCAGAACGATCGGCGGCTGATCGACTTCAATCGCTGCGGCGTTCCGTTGGTCGAGATGGTCACGGGGCCGGATTTGCGTACGGCGGACGAAGTGGCGCAGTATTTGATCCGTTTGCGGCAGTTGCTGCGCTGGTTGGGCATCTCGGAAGGGGACATGGAGCGCGGCCAAATACGCTGCGATGCGAACGTCTCCATTCGACCAGCAGGCAGCAAGGTCCTCAATCAGAAGACTGAAATCAAGAACGTCAATTCCATCGAAAACGTGCGGATGGCGGTGAAGGCCGAGATTGATCGGCAAATCCGTGAGGTAACTTCCGGTCACACGATCGAAGCATGGACGTTGCAGTGGGACGAGGACGGCGGATCGTTGCGCAAAATGCGTTCCAAAGAGACTGAGGCGGATTACCGCTATTTTCGAGAACCCGATCTGTTACCCATTGTGCTCGACGAAGAATGGCTGGCCGAAATCCTCGTCCGTCTGCCGGAGCTGCCCCTGGCGCGACGCGAGCGTTTCGTCGAGCAGTACAACCTGCCCCTGTACGACGCAGAAATCCTGACCGAAGAGCGCGGCTTCTCCGAATATTTTGAAGACGTGGTTTCCATTGTCGGAGACGATGCAAAGACGGTCTCCAATTGGTTGATCAACGATGTGCAGCGCATGATTCGGGAGCTTGGCGTGGCACCTGGCGACTTAAAATTACGTCCCGTTCACCTGGCCAAGATCATCCAAATGGTCCAGGAGAAGGCAATCACGACGAGTACAGGCAAAGACTTACTCATGAAAGTCGAGCAAAGCGGACAATCTCCTGAGCAGCTCGTCGCGGACCTGGGATTGGCGCAGGTTTCCGATGAGGACGTTCTGCGTGAGGTTGCTGCAAAAATCATCGCCGAAAATCCAGAGCAGGTTAAAACGTACCAGGACGGGAAAGTGACGATCCTGGGCTGGTTCGTTGGCCAGATCATGCGAGAAACGAAGGGAAAAGCGAACCCACAAAAAGTCCAGTCGATTCTTGAAGATCTGCTTGCGGAGTAAGAAATCTTTCCCCTGGTCTTTAAATATGGGCTGATTCTTTGAAACGCCACTGCTTTTATTCGAAAGTATTCCATGAAAACTGATCCCGAGATGCTGAAGATCCGTCCTGCCCGCGAAACCGATTTCCCCGAGATCAAGCGCCTCGTGCGCAGCGAGCGGCTCAATCCGGTGGGCTTGAAGTGGCGGAGGTTTTTAGTCGCCGTGGATCAATACGATCGACGGCTGGGCTGTGTCCAGGTGAAGATACACGGCGCGAGCGCGAAGGAGCTGTCCTCTCTGGTGGTTGTGCCTGACTGCAGGGGGCGCGGGGTGGCCAGGGTACTGGTCGAGACCGTTCAGGAGCGCTCGAACTCAGCGC